>CAYPUQ010000549.1:0-3798 GCA_964413655.1 uncultured Solibacteraceae bacterium
CTAGACCACTCGTAGCGCCGGAAACACGCACCACGGCGGTCGCGATCTGCGATAGCACCGTGAGCGACACTTCCGGAATGCCGGCCCGGGGGCCGTCAGGACCGCTCCGGCAACAGTTCGACGCCGTACCGCGCGAGCAGTTCCCTGAAGGCCACCGGGCCGGGCGGCTGAGGCAGTTCGCTCAGTTCGGCCAGGAAGCGCTCATGGTCAGCGGGCGACACAGTAACGACCATGCGGCCCGGCGATACCGAGATGTTCGTGAAACCGTGGGGCGTTCCTCGCGGGACGCGAACCGACGTGCCGGGGCCGGCTATCACCATCTCGGCGCCGGCGCGGATGAAGAACTCGCCTTCGACGACGTACAGGGTTTTGTCCTCGAGCCGGCAGATTTGCATCGGCGCCCCCTGCGCCGGACCGGCCGTCAGTTCGAAGATCGTGTAGCTTCCGCCGTTCTGCTCGCCGCGCACCACCGGCTTACATAACAGGCCGCCTACCGCGAAGCGTTCCCGCTTGTCGAGTAGCGTAATGCGAGTCGTCTCCGCGATGCCTGGCATCTCACCAAACTCACGCGCGGAATCGCCGGAATACGGCTCGCGCGCCGCTCAGCCGAGCTTGTACGGCGCGCGGTACTCGTAATGCAGCCACCGGTTCGCGGCGTCGTTGTTGGTGAAGCGCTCCGCCTTCGCGTCCCACTCGAGGAAACTCCGCGTGCGGTGGGCGATAACGCCGACCAACGTCGCCGCCGTCGAAAGGTGCCCATCGACAATGTCGCAGTTGCACTTCGCGCGGCTCTTGACGCAGTCGATGAAGTTGCGCGCATGGAACGCCGTGTCCTGGCTGCCCTGCGCGGTGCGCGCCTCGATCGTCGGTTTACGTTCCGGCCGCTGGCGGCGTTCTTCTTCGCGCTCCAGCGGCGAGCGGGGAAAGCGCGGCCGGTCGGGGATCTGCTCGGGAACGACCTCCCACCGGTTACCCCAGATGTACATCGTGCCTTTCGTGCCGCGCAGTTCCATCTCCGCGTTCTTCGTGGCCGGCAGCGCGGCGTTGCAGTTGATCTGCTCGAAGATCACCGTCGTGGGGCCCGCGAACTCCCAGAGAATGTGCAGCGTGTCTGGAATCTCGCGGTTGTCTTCGATGGCATACTTGCCGCCCAGAGCGGTCACTGCTTTGGGCGCGTCCTGGCCGAGGCACCAGCGCAGCATGTCGACGTAGTGGACGCCAAAGTTCGTCGCCTGGCCGCCCGAGAAATTGTAGAACCAGCGGAAGTTGTAGTAGGTTCGGTTGCGGTTGTACGGCATCTTGGGCGCGGGTCCGAGCCAGGCGTCCCATTCCGCGTCGTTCGGCGGATTGGTGTCGGGTGGGTTGCCGATACCTTGCGGCCACTCGTTCATAACGTGGAATCCCTTCGCCACTGTGACATGCCCGATGCCGCCGCCGCGCACGAACTCGGCCGCTTCCGCCAGGAACTTCGCCGACCGCCGGTGGATGCCCACCTGGGTCACCCGTTTCGTTTCGGCGGCCACCGCCACCATGCGGCGTCCTTCCCGCACGGTGAGCGATAACGGTTTCTCGACGTAGACGTCCTTGCCGGCGCGGCACGCCTCGATGAACTGGATGGCGTGCCATTGATCGGGGGTCGAGATGGCCACGGCATCGACGTTCTTGTCTTCGAGCAGCCGCCGGTAATCGGTGTATTTCTTCGGTTTGGCGCGCGACTTCTTGACGGCGAAGTCCATGTAATCGTCGCGCAGATCGCAGACGGCGACGGTTTCCTGATCGCCATGTTCCAGGAATGCGTCATGCACTTGGTCGCCGCGGTTGCCGAGGCCGATGTAGCCCATGCGTAGCCGGCCATTCGCTCCGAGCACGCGCTGGTAGCTGGCCGCGGTCATCGCCGCGGCCGTCATTGTGAATCCACGGCGGGTTATCTCGCTCATGATTCCGCTCCTTTATGAGGATGAAACATTGATACTGTAAGCTGGTCACCGGATGCGGCTACTTTCGATTCCGGTTCTCCTTCTCATGCTGAACCTTTCTTCCCTGGCGGCCGGACCGGTCCAGGTCCACGGCCACCGCGGCGCCCGTGCAGCCATGCCCGAGAACACACTTCCCGCCTTTGAGTATGCCATCGGGGAGGGTGTGGATGTCCTGGAACTGGACCTGTCGGTTACGAAAGACAACGTGTTGGTGGCTTCGCACGATCCTGTGCTGCCGGAGGCCATTTGCGCCGGGCCCGGCGGCACTCGGGTGATCCGCGAGATGACCTTCGACGAACTGCGCCGGTGGGATTGCGGGGCGACGCGGAACCCGGAGTTTCCGCGGCAGAAGACCGTTCCCGGTACCCACGTGCCCTCCCTGGGCGAGGTGCTGGCGCTGGCGCCGCGCGGCGGTTTCGGTTTCAACATCGAAACCAAGATCCACGCGGACCAGCCGCAGTACACGCCTGAGCCGGAGAAGTTCGCGCGGCTGCTGGTGGAGGCGATCCGGAAGCACAAACTGGAGAAGCGAACGATTATTCAATCGTTCGATTTCCGGACGCTGCGGGCAGCGAAGAAACTGGCGCCGGAGATCCCCCGAGCCGCTTTGTACTCCGGCCGGCCGGTGAACTTGGTGGAACTGACCCGCCAAGCCGACGCAACCATGCTGTCGCCGCACTGGCGGCTGGTGACGCCCGAAGTGGTGAAGCAAGCACAAGACGCGGGGTTCCCAGTCGTGCCGTGGACCGCCAACGAACCGGAACAATGGGAGCATCTCACGGCTGCCGGTGTGGACGCCATCATTACGGACGATCCGGCGGGGTTAATCGCTTGGCTGAAGGTGCGGGGGTTGCGTTAGCTGGCTGTCACCCGGTTGAGGGTCGTCATCAGGCTAGCTATAGCTAGCCGCGCACGGCGCGGTCTCGGCGACGCGCTGAGGATCGACTCGGCCCAGAATCTCGAACGAGTGCGTACCCTTTCGATACGGCCCATTGGGGCACTGACTCGTCGCTCTGTCGAGCCCATCGAGTACGTCGCGCTTCGGGATTCGTTCGATGGCGTCAGGATCGGCCAGAAACCATGCCTCCATGCATTGCGCCATGAAGTGGACGTGGTCTTCGGTTGAGTCATCCGGCTGCGGCCAACCATCCTGTTGCCGGACGTGGCGCCAGCGTGAGACCCCAATGTCGTGCGGAGACTCGCTGTCAACCAGCAGAACGACGAAGTCTCCTTCCGAGGATTTCCTCAGTGCGGTTTGGAAATTGCTGAATGCGTTCTCACGAGAACCAGCGGGCACAACGCGGGGCATGCGGCCCGCAAAACCCGCCTTCTCGAAAAAGCTACAGAATCCCCGGCGGCAGCGGGTTCGAAGGTCCCTTCTGGCGCGCCGCCGCCCTCGACGAAGATCGTGACAGTCAATAGCGGACTCCCCCGATCTGTCCGCGAGTCCACAAGTCACCCAGTGAATATTTCTCCAGCCACTCCTTCAGGTCCGGTTGTGACAGCCTCCGCAGGGTAGTCGATCCCTTTTCCCTCTCGCAGACAAGGACGCACTCCGGGTGGTCGCTGAGGGCATCCACGAGGGCGGGGGAATGAGTGGTGACGATTAGCTGCGTACGTTCCGATGCCTCCAACATCAGACCCACGATTCGCGGAAACATATCCGGGTGCAAACCGATCTCTGGTTCCTCGATGCAGACCAGCGGCACGGCCGACGGGTGAAGTAGGACGGCGAGCACGCATAGAAACTGCAGCGTTCCCTCTGAAATCCGCGTGGCCGGAATCGGTTGGGAAAGGTTCTCCTCGCGAAGGTAGAGTTGAA
>CAYPUQ010000550.1:0-3788 GCA_964413655.1 uncultured Solibacteraceae bacterium
GGGGCATGGTGAACGTCGCTTCCCACCTTCCATTAAGCGGAGTACCGGAGATTAGGGTATATTGACTGTTGCCGATATATCGTCGTTGACCCGCCGATGGGCTCCTAAATTGCACCGGAAAGAAACCGAAAAAGCTTCCGGTCGGTCCTGGCGTAAAGATCGTTCCAGATAGATCGTCGGTGACGTCCATCGTTACGGTGATAGTTTGAGGACCAGCCGAGACGTCCACCGACGGTGGAGAGATGTTGATTCCCGTCACCGCAGGCGGGGTTACGTCGGTGGGATTCGAGAAGACGGTCAGTTGCGTCGGAAACCCTCGCGCCAGCAACACAGCGGTGCTGATGTTGGTGAAGTTCCCTGCCAAATCCCGGAGATTCACGCTCGTGACGGTCCACACTCCGTTCTCGCCGAACTGTGGGAAGCTCAAGCTGGCCTGGAAGGTGCCGTTCAGCCGATCACCTGAGATCGGTTCAAAGCTGCTTCGCAAGAATTGAAACTGTCCCCCCGACGGGCTTCCGAACAGGGCTTCGACAAACCACGTCCCGGCAAGGTCGTCGGTCACCTCGAACGTCGCAGTCACCGTTTGCGGCCCCGCCGAGACATCAATCGACGTTGGGCTGAAATTGAAATTAACAAGCTGCGGGGGCGTGGTGTCCACGTCTTGGGCGAGTAATGCACCAGCCGCCGACAACTGAATCCCCAGCGCCACCACCAATGGCAGGTGTCCTCGTTTGCCGAATCGCATCGAAAATTCTCCTCTCCTCGGGATCGTTGTTCCCGCTCGCCGAAAAAGCTCAGGACCCGATACTATGCGCAACCGCGCTCTGGTTCAAGGCCTGGATGGGAATTCAACGGTGATTCCACGCTGGAGGAACAGATTTTCAACGGAAACGATTCGCCGCCGCGACTCATTAGAGGGCTGTCGGCCCGCTGGGGCTGCTTGGAAGCAAAAGAACTGCGGATTGACTATTATTTCTGTATCCGCGCGGGGAGACGGATTGGAGGGGCAGGGTGCCTCACTTGGAATTCGACCGGTTCAACGGACGGCTTTACCGGGTCGACGAGACGTCGCGCCAGGAGATCGCCGGCTTGCGCCAACAAGAAGTGGAACTGCTCCGCTACGCCGACAGGAAGTGCCGCCAGGACACCTGCCCGCGCCCCGAAGCCTTCTGCTCGCACGAGGAACTCATCGCCGCCATCTCGGGCAAGTTTCCCGCCAGCAACCCACACCGCGATCTCCGCCACCTTGTCGGTGAATTGCGCGAGCGGTGCGAACCCGACCCCAGCCGGCCCTCGCTGGTGCGATCCGTCCGGGGCAAGGGCTACTCGTTTGCGATTCGCCCTTGGACCGAAGACTCCGAACTGCGACCCTTCGTTTGCGGCCCGCCGGTGCTTCATCCCCGCCAGTTTTTCGGCCGGACGGTCGAGATTCAGACGCTCAGCCGGCTCTGGCGGGGCCTCCCTCTCCCGCCGGTCGCCTTGATCGGCCCGAAACGGAGCGGCAAGACATCGCTGCTCAATCTCCTCGAACGCGCCCAGACCGCCGGCGAGCGAGAGTTTCGGCCGGGGCAGTACCGGTGCGAAGACCTGCGCGGGAGGGTGCGCCTCATTCGGGTGGACTTCCAGAATGCCCGCTACCGGAAGAAGTCCGCCCTATTGAGCTACCTGTTGACGAAGCTGGGCCTCCCGGTTCCCTCTCCCTGCTCCCTCAGCGCTTTCTCCGAAACGCTCAGCGAAGGCATCTCGGCGCCCACGGTGGTGATGCTGGACGAAATCGGAGCCGGTTTGAGCGCCGAGGAGCTGGGCGAGGAGACGTGGTGGCAGTTTCGCTCGCTCTGCGGACCGGAAACGGCGGGCCGACTCGCCTTCCTCATCGCCGGTTCGGCGGGGATCGATCAGTTCCGCGACAGGCCCGGCGCGCCCTCGGCGTTCCTCAACATTTTCAGTCATCGGCTGACGCTGGGGCCGCTCGCCGAGCACGAAGCCATCGAACTGATCGAAAGTTCGCCGGAGCCGTTTCCCCCGGCGGACGCGGCCTGGATTCTCCAGCGGAGCGCGCGGTGGCCCGCGCCGCTCCAGGTCCTGTGCGATGCCCGTTTGAGCGTGTTCGAGGGGCTACTGAAGGAGTCCGAATGGAGAGCGTCGGCTGAGGAGCGGATCCGGCCGTTCGCTCACCTATTGGGGATGGCCGATGGAGCCTGCGCAGGTTCACGGCAAGCGGTCTGCCGGTAACGTGATGGCACTGGGCCTCTCCTTGCAGGTGAGACTGATTCTCGCTCCGGCGCAATGCCGGCGCCTATTGCATGCGATCTCTCCCGATGTTCATTTGAGCCTCCCGCTTTCCGCTCTTCACACCCTACGGAATGGCAGCGCACAATCTCGACGGCTCCTCGCCGGCGCCATCCTGATCTGGCCGCTCCTGGCATCGCTGGCAACCGCTTGCACGCTGCTGCTCCTTGGAGTTGGCTCCGAAGCGGCGGTTTGGGGGACGCTCTACGGCCTCATGCTCGCCGCGGCCGGAACGGCAATCGTTACCTGCACGCTGGGACTCGGGTCGGCCATGCCCGGCGGACTGGCTATCGCGCCCGCTTTCGGACTCGCCTTTGCTGTCGCCCTGCACAAGTCCGGCGGGATCGCGGAGTTCGCCCGCGCGTTTCAGGAGTTGAGCGCGGTCGTCGCGATCGGCACGGGACCGGCGGGCGTTGTCGCGATCGGTCCGCTGGCCGGCGCAATCGTCAGCGTTGGAATCGGCGCTTCGGGGTATTTCGCGGGCAATCCGTTCGCGGCGCGGCCCGACTACGCGGTCAGCCGCCAGGTGGCGGGCGTCGTAATCGGTGTGGCCGCCAGCGCGGCTACCTACGGCCTGGCGGTAGCGGTGGCCTTTGCGATCTATGGATGGACGGCCTCTGTCGCTCACGTCTGCGCGCTGCTTGGCGGCTTGGTATTCGCGGGTCTCGCCACGGCACTGAGATTGCGCGGCGCCCGTTGGCAAAAGGCGTTCGTTCTCGCCGCCGCCCTCGCCTTTCCCTGGACGGTGCTCGCTTGGATGTCGCGCGAAGCGTTCGTTCAAGTTCCCGCCGCCGCGTTGATAGCCGGGATGTGTACGGCCGGCTTCTATTCGACGTTCTTCGCGCTATCCTTCGCGGTGGCCGAACGGTACGGAGGCGCTCAGGCCGGCGCCGTGGCGAGCGCCGCCGGGAGCGGTGGCGCCTTTGTCGTCTTTGTTGGCTCCTTCCACGACGGCGTCAACCTGTGGACGGCGCTCCCCCTGAGCCTTTTCGGTGTCGCGTTGGGCCTCGCGTTTCCGCGCCTCTTTCCTCTGATTACCTATCCTTTCGAGTGCGCCTGGAACGTTGCCATCCATCGCGTGGAGGAAAGACGCGCGCCGTCGAAGCCGCCGCTGCTGAAACTGAATTCGGCGTTTTGGAACGAATTGCAATGGCTCCCATTGCCAGGCATTGCGGCGCACCTCCTGCTGCTGCAGGAACTCCCACGGGACCCAGGTGAACTGGGCGCCGGCGGTGGTCACGGCTTTCACGCCGTAGAGCATCTCCGCGATGGTCATGGGGTGCGCCGGCCCGACCGCGTTGTAGAGGCCGAGCACGCGGTTCTCCGCCACCCGCACCATCCACTCCGCCAGGTCGCGGGCGTCGATGAACTGACAAGGGTCGTCGGGCTTGTCCGGCGCGAGCACCTCTCCGCCCGCATCGACCAGGGCGGGCCACCAGGTGAAGCGGTCGGTACGGTCGAGGGGGCGTCCCTGCCGATAGAGCTTCAGCCGTTGCTTC
>CAYPUQ010000551.1:0-3784 GCA_964413655.1 uncultured Solibacteraceae bacterium
TGCCGTGGCGGTCCGCGTCCGGGTCGTTGCCGAACGCGATGTCGAAGCGGTCCTTCAACCGGACGAGTCCAGCCATCGCGTGCGGACTGGAACAATCCATCCGGATCTTGCCGTCGTGGTCAAGCGTCATGAAAGCGAATGCCGGATCGACCTTGGGATTCACCACCTCCAGGTTCAGTCCGTAGCGCTCGGCAATCAATCCCCAGTAAGCGACTGACGCGCCGCCGAGCGGATCGACGCCGATCTTCAGGCCGGATTTCGCGATGGCCTCCACGTCGATCACGGTGCTCAGATCCTGCACGTAGGGCGGGACGAATCCGGTCACCTTAACGCAATCCGCGTGAGCAGCCTTTTCATAAGAAATGCGTTTGACGCTGTTATTGCCAGCGCGCAGCAGTTCGTTGGCCCGATTCTGAATCGCTGCGGTAACTTCGGTCTCCGCTGGTCCGCCATGCGGCGGATTGTATTTGAAACCGCCATCTTGGGGCGGGTTGTGGGACGGTGTTATCACGATGCCGTCCGCCTGTCCCTTGCCGCCGCCCTCGTTCCAGGCGAGGATGGCGTGCGAGATGACGGGGGTTGGGGTAAAACCGCCGCCCGCCTGGATACGGGTTTCGACTCCGTTCGCGGCGAGGACTTCCAACGCGGTCCGCTCGGCGGCGGCCGATAAGGCATGCGTGTCCTTACCCATCAAAACGGGTCCGTCGATACCTTCGGCGGCCCGGTACTCGCAGATCGCCTGGGTAATAGCGAGGATGTGCGCTTCGGTGAAAGTGCCGTCGAGAGAGTTGCCGCGGTGGCCGCTGGTGCCAAAACTTACAAGCTGGTGGGGGTCGCCGGTATCGGGGCGGTTCTGATAGTAAGCATTTTCGAGCGCGGCGAGATCGACGAGGAGATCGGACGGTGCGGGCTTGCCCGCGAGCGGATGCAGGGCCATCACGTTCGATTGTCTCTCACGAAGGCGTCCTTGAGCGTGTCCTCACCGCCCCGATACAATCGAAGGGTAATCCCATGTCCAATCCCAACACGTTCGGAGCGGCCGCGCCGCTGAAGGCCGGAGACCGCGAATACCGCATCTATCGCTTGGACGCGCTCGAAAAGGGCGGTTTGACGCAGATTCACCGGCTGCCGTTCTCCATCCGGGTCCTGCTGGAGAATTTGCTGCGAAACGAGGACGGCCGCATGGTGAAGGCGGACGACATCCGTTACGTGGCCGGCTGGGACGGCAAACTGGCGCCGCGCGAAATCGCGTTCATGCCGGCCCGCGTGCTGTTGCAGGACTTCACCGGTGTCCCCTGCGTTGTGGACCTCGCGGCCATGCGCGAGGCGCTCCAGAAGATGGGCAAGGATCCTGCGAAAGCCAACCCGCTGCTACCGGTCGACCTGGTGATTGACCACTCGGTGCAGGTAGACCATTTCGGCACGGCGAACGCGCGGGAGTTGAACACGGTGATCGAATTTCAGCGCAACGGCGAGCGCTACAGCTTCCTGCGCTGGGGACAGTCGGCGTTTCAGAACTTCCGCGTTGTGCCGCCGGACACGGGCATCGTCCACCAGGTGAACCTCGAATATCTGGCGTCGGTGGTGTTCGCCAACGGCGACGGCGCGGCGTATCCGGACACGCTCGTGGGCACGGACTCCCACACGACGATGATCAACGGTCTCGGCGTGGTGGGTTGGGGCGTCGGAGGAATCGAAGCCGAAGCATGCATGCTCGGCCAGCCGATTTCAATGCTGCTGCCGTCGGTGGTTGGGTTCAAACTCCATGGCCGCCTGCCGGCCGGCGCGACGGCAACGGACCTGGTCCTGACCGTAACGCAGATATTGCGGAAAAAGGGCGTGGTGGGCAAGTTCGTGGAATTCTTCGGACCCGGTCTGTCGGCATTGAGCCTCGCGGATCGCGCGACAATTGCCAACATGGCACCGGAGTATGGCGCCACCATCGGGTTCTTCCCCGTCGACAACCTGTCACTCGAATACCTGAGGCTGACAAACCGGCCGGCCGAGGTGATTGCGCGCGTTGAAGCGTACTGCAAGGAGAACCACCTGTTCCGCACCGATGGGACGCCCGATCCGCTCTACACAGACACGCTGGAACTGGACCTGGCCACTGTGGTGCCGTCGCTCGCCGGTCCGAAGCGGCCCCAAGATCGGATCGATTTGCCGGACGTGAAGGCAAACTTCCTTCAGACGCTCGGCGCCGATCCGCGGCATGTCCAAGTCGGCTCGAACGGCACGCAGATGGATCTGCAGGATGGCGCGGTAGTGATCGCGGCGATTACGAGTTGCACGAACACGTCGAACCCGTCGGTGATGGTGGCCGCCGGTCTGCTCGCAAAGAAGGCCGTCGAGAAGGGACTGAAGCCGAAGCCGTGGGTGAAGTCGTCGCTGGCGCCGGGATCGCGGGTGGTCACCGAGTATCTGAATGACTCCGGCCTGGCTGAGTACCTCGACGCACTGAAGTTCCAAACGGTGGGTTATGGCTGTACCACGTGTATCGGCAACAGTGGGCCGCTGCCGGAGGCGATCGCCGAGGCCGTGCAGCAGAACAAGCTGAACGTGGCGGCGGTCTTGAGCGGCAACCGCAATTTCGAGGGCCGGGTGAATGCGCTGGTGCGGTCGAATTACCTGGCGTCGCCGCCGCTGGTGGTGGCGTATGCTTTGGCCGGCCGCGTGGACATCGATCTGGTGGGAGAGCCGCTCGGCCAGGGCGCCGGCGGGCAGGATGTGTACCTCAAGGATATTTGGCCGTCGCCCGAAGAAGTCCAGACGGTGCTGAGCAAGTCGGTGCGGGCGGAGATGTTCGCGCGGCAGTACGCGAAGGTCTTCGACGGCGGCCCGCAGTGGAACGGAATTCAGGTTCCGGCCGGCGACCTGTACGAATGGAGCGATTCGTCCACCTACATCAAGCGTCCGCCGTATTTCGACGAAATGGTCGACCCGGCGGCAGCCGTGGCGGATCTCACCGGGTTGCGCCTTCTGGCCATGCTCGGCGATTCGGTCACCACGGATCACATTTCGCCGGCGGGTTCGATCGCGATCGACAGTCCGGCGGGGCGGTATCTGATGGAGCAGGGCGTGAAACCGGCCGACTTCAACTCCTACGGTTCGCGGCGCGGCAATCACGAAGTAATGGTGCGCGGCACGCTCGCCAACGTGCGGCTGCGCAACCAGCTTGCACCGGGTACCGAGGGCGGCTGGAGCCGTTACTGGTCGTCCGAGAAGCCGGAGTTTATTTACGATGTGGCGACGCGGTATCAGGCCGAAGGCGTCGGGCTGCTGATCGTCGCGGGCAAGGAGTACGGTTCCGGCTCGTCGCGCGACTGGGCGGCAAAAGGTGTCGCGCTGCTCGGCGTCAAGGCGGTGCTGGCCGAGAGCTTTGAACGCATCCACCGGTCGAACCTCGTGGGAATGGGCGTACTACCGCTGGAGTTTCAGCCGGGGCAAAACCGGGAGACACTCGGCCTGACGGGGCTGGAGAGTTTCGCTATCGCCGGCGTCGCCGCCACGGTCGAGGGCCGGATGAAAACAGCGAAGGTCACCGCAACCGCGGCCGATGGCAAGACCACGGAGTTCGAGGCACTCGTCCGTATCGACACGCCGCAGGAAGCGCACTACTACCGCAATGGCGGCATTCTGCCCTACGTGCTGCGCCAGATCGCCGCGAACTAATCACCGCTTCATAAATACGATAACGTATTTTGACGTGATGTCAGGCTGTGATCGGGACGGCGGGGGAGTACTTGGCAAGCACCGCAGCGAGGTCACGACGGGTGAACTTCCA
>CAYPUQ010000552.1:0-3773 GCA_964413655.1 uncultured Solibacteraceae bacterium
ATGATAATCACACGATGGCGATTCGTTGGATGGCATTGGCATTGGCGCTCGCGCTTGGGCTTGAGGCCCAGGAATGGCGCTACTATGGCGGCGACGCGGGCGGAATGCGGTACTCGCCGCTGAAGCAGATCACCCGCGAGAACGTAGGCCGGCTGAAAGTTGCCTGGACGTGGCACTCGGGGGATGTCAGCGACGGCAAGACGGGGTTTCCCGTGCGCTCGGCGTTCGAGGCGACGCCGCTCGTCGTGGACGGCGTCATGTACGTCACCACGCCCTTCAATCGTTTGGTCGCACTCGATCCAGAGACCGGCCAGGAGCGTTGGGCGTTCGATCCGAGGATCGACCGCGAGCGCGGCTACAACCTCTATCTGAACCGGGGCGCGTCGTGGTGGCAAGGTGGCGAGGGGAAGCGGCTGTTCTTCGGGACGTTGGACGCGCGGCTGTTCTCGATCGACGCGGAGACGGGGAAGCCCGACCCGGCGTTCGGCGAGGGCGGCTTCGTGGATCTTCGTAAAGGCGTGGCGGACAAGTTTCCTGGTAAGGGCTACGCGTTGACGTCGCCGCCGGCCATCTATAAGAATCTGGTGATCTGCGGGTCCCTCGCCTCCGACGGCGATCCCCAGGGGCCAAGCGGCGACGTGCGCGCCTTCGACGCGCGCACTGGCAAGGTTATGTGGCGGTTCCACGTGGTCCCACGGAAAGGCGAGTTCGGCTACGACACGTGGCCGGCGGGGGCCACCGAAGATCGCGGCGGCGTGAACGCGTGGTCGATGTTGAGTGTGGACGAGGAGCGCGGCATCGTCTACCTGCCGCTGACCTCACCGGCCTATGATATGTGGGGCGGCGACCGGCACGGCGCCAACTTGTTCGGTGATTCGCTGGTAGCGATCGAGGCCGCCACCGGCAGGCGGATCTGGCACTTTCAGACGATCCATCACAACATCTGGGATTACGATCTGCCGGCCCAGCCGTCGCTGGTGACGCTGCTCCGCGAGGGACGGAAGGTTCCTGCGGTGGTTCAGATCACGAAGACCGGCTTCGCGTTCGTCTTCGACCGGGTGAACGGGAAGCCGCTGTTCGACATTGAGGAACGCCCCGTGCCGGCGAGCGAAGTGCCGGGCGAGAAGGCGTACCCGACTCAGCCGTTTCCGGTGAAACCGCAGCCGATGACTCGGCAGAGCTTCCGTCCCGAGGAACTGGCCGATGTGGACCCGGAGCACCGGGCCTTCTGCGCGGGGCTGATCGAGGGCGCGAAGTTCGGATCGCTGTACACGCCAGTCGGGCTGGAGAAAACGGTGCTGTTTCCGAGCACGAACGGCGGCGCGAACTGGGGCGGCATGTCGTTCGATCCGGAAACCCACACGATGTACGTGAATACGATGGACGTGGGTTTCGTGGTGCGGATGGCGGAGCGGCCAGAGGGGTCGCTTGTGCCATACCGGACGGTCGGCTTTGGGACGCCGAACTCGAGGTTCTGGGACAAGCGGCGCTGGCCCTGCCAACAGCCGCCATGGGGCTGGCTGAACGCGGTGGATCTGAACACGGGCGAGTTCCGGTGGCGGTCGGTTCTCGGCATCGTGGACGAGTTGGCGGAGAAGGGCGTCCCGCAAACGGGTGCGCCGAACATCGGGGGCAGCATTGTGACGGCCGGGGGGCTGGTCTTCATCGGGGCGACGAACGACGGGCGGTTTCGCGCGTTCGATAAGGACACAGGGAAGGAGTTGTGGGTGACGCGGCTGCCTGCGTCGGCGCACGCCTCGCCGGCGACGTATCTTGGGAAGAGGACGAAGAAACAGTTCGTGGCGGTCGCCGCCGGTGGAGGGAACAAATACGACGATACGTTTTCGGATGCGTTGGTAGCTTATTCGTTGCCCTGACGGCGTGGGCGGCGGGCGATCCGGTCTTTAGCCACCGGAAGCACGCGCCGCTGAAGCTGGCGTGCGTACAGTGTCACTCAGGGGTGGCCAAGGGGGCGCGCGCCGGATTCCCGCAGTTCGCGCAGTGCCGGACTTGCCATACGGCCGATTCGAAAATTTCGCTGACGGAGGAGGTCCGGATACCGGCGAGGCGCGTATACCGGATTCCCGATTACGTTCTATTCAGCCACGCGCGGCACGCGGCGGCCAAGGTGGATTGCGCGCGATGTCATGGCCCGGTCGAGGCGCGGGACGTGCTCACGGTTGAGGT
Source organism: uncultured Solibacteraceae bacterium (assembly GCA_964413655.1). Classification (GTDB taxonomy): domain Bacteria; phylum Acidobacteriota; class Terriglobia; order Bryobacterales; family Bryobacteraceae; genus CAYPUQ01. Next base: position 2,188 of record CAYPUQ010000552.1, read on the forward strand.
AGAGCACACAATGAAGGCCTGCGTGGATTGCCACAGGGAGACGAAGGCAACCATTGCTTGCGCGGCCTGCCACGAGTTGGGGCAGTAGCGTGATCGCCGGCAACCTAGCGCCAATCAGCACACTGGCGAACCGCCGTCGGCGACAACGCGCCGATCCCACGGTTCGCCGACACTTCCACCCCAATGGGCGCCTTCAGCATCGCGGCTTGCGAAAGTCGGCCGCCCAAGCCGCAAAAATTAGATCGGCAGTTTAACTCGGGTCGGCGCGCTTCGCTGTGAACTCCTGCGGACCGCGGCCGCCTTCGCGCTTGAGTTTCAACTCGCTACCGGCGACCTTGCCGGTATAGTTCATCGTTCGCTTCTCACCCTGGATTTCGACGACGACCGAGAAGGAGATGTCGTCGCCGCTGATTTTGCCGTCCTGGATGGCGAGGTCCTGGCCGCCGCGGAAGCCGCTCATCGTTCCGGTGAGTTTGTCGCCGTCCGCCTTGAAATCAAAGGTGGTTTGGCGCATTTCGCCCCCCCGGCCCGGCACCTGCGCAACCCATTTGCCGGTCACGTCGGCGGAAAGGGCGGCAATCGAAGTGACAAGCAGAAGCGTAAGCACGAGAAACAGTGTTTTAGCCATAGTGAAATCTGAGGCGTCGCCTCCGGGGCCAATGTTACAGGAAAGACACGCGGATTCCGGGCGGGTCCGTGCGATAATGCGGCCATGAAGCCCGCTGCTGCCGCCGTTTGTCTCCTAGTGCTGCCGCTCCTCGCCGAGACCCGGCTGGGGGATCCGCTGACGCTTCGCGAACCGTCTCCGGTCAAACAGGTTCTCGCCGACGCGGACAAACTGGTTGGAGAGACGGTACAGGTCCGGGGCAAGGTCACCGAGGTGTGCCAGATGATGGGCTGCTGGATGGCGCTCGTGGACTCGGGCTTCAGCATCCGCATCAAGGTCAACGACGGTGACATTGTTTTCCCCAAGGAAAGCGTCGGCAAACTGGCGACCGCCGAGGGCAAGTTGGAGAAACTGACCTTGACCCGCGAACAAGCGGTTGCGAGAGCGAAACACGAGGCAGAAGAACAGGGGCGCAAGTTTGACCCCTCCACGATTAAGTCTGGCGCCGTGATCTATCAAATCAAGGGCTCGGGCGCGGTCATCGCCGATTGATCCGCGACTTCACTGAAGCGATCATGCCAAAGCCGGCCCGTATCTTGTGTCTTCTCGCCACCTTGGCAACGGTGGTTCTGGCGCAGGCGCCCGCGCCCGTGCGGCCGAAACTTGTGGTAGCCATCATGGTCGACCAGTTCCGCTACGACTACCTCCACCGCTTTCGCTCGTCTTACTCGGGCGGCCTGGCACGGCTCCTCGAACATGGCGCGGTATTCACGGACGCTCACTACATTCACGTGCCGACGCTGACCGCCGTCGGACATGCGACGTTTCTGACGGGCGCGTTGCCGCGGGTGACGGGCATCGTTGACAACGAGTGGTATCAGCGCGAACGCGGCAGGAAGGCGTCGAGCGTCGACGATCCGGATGCGCGGTTGCTCGGAGCCGAGGGAGACGCGGCCTCGCCCTACCGGTTGCCGGTGAG
>CAYPUQ010000553.1:0-3716 GCA_964413655.1 uncultured Solibacteraceae bacterium
GGTGGCGGTGGAGGCCGCGGATCGTCCGGTGGCGGGGCGAGCCAGGCGGCTGCGGCGATGGGCGCACAGGGATTGGGTTCCACGGCCGAGAGCCTGCCAGGCGGCTCGTCTGGACCGCCGTCGGTGGGCGGAACAGCACGTGGCGGGCGGGGCGATTTCTCGCTTGTGCTGCAAGAGGTAGCCCGGTCTGGTGTTCATATCCGGAAAGGCGATGTGGTCGCGGAGTTCGACCGGCAGTATATGCTTCTGCGGCTGGACGATTACCGCGACACGGTGTCGCAGTCGGCGTCGGCGGTGAAGGCCCTGAAGGCCGATTTGGAAGCGGCCCGCAAAGCGCACCAGCAGACGATTGACGTCGCGAAAGCGGACTTGGAGAAGGCCCGGTTGGACATGCGGACGATCGAGGTTGCTTCGGCCATCGATGCGGAACGTCTGCGGTTGAACCTCGAAGAGGCTCAGGCGCGGCTGAAGCAGTTGGAAGCCGAGGTGAAACACTTCGAGGCCTCGCAGCGCTCGGAACTGCGCAATGCCGAACTGCAGTTGAAGCAGGCAGAGTTGGAGTTGCGACGGGCGGAGGCGAACGCGGACCGGATGCTGCTCAAAGCGCCGATTGATGGCCTGGTGGTAATGCAGAGCACGTTTCGCGGCGGCGAGTTCGATCAGATCAAACAAGGCGACCAATTGTTCCCGGGCCAGCCATTCATGCAGATTGTCGATCCGAGTTCGATGATCATCAACGCCACCGTGAACCAAGCCGATGTTGAGCGTCTGCGAATCGGGCAGAAAGCCCGCGTGCGGTTCGACGCGTTTCCCGACCTGGAACTGCCGGCACGGGTCCACGCCATAGGAACGGTAGCCAAGAGCAGCCGGTTCCGGGCCGATTGGGTCAAGGAGATGGCGGTGTCGCTGAAACTGGAGCAGATGGACCCACGAGTCATTCCGGATCTCTCGGTTAGCGCGGATGTCTTGCTCGAAAGCGGCGATGGGACTGTGTTGGTGCCGCGCGAAGCGATCACGCAGGACGCGGACGGGCGAGCCTCTGTCTGGGTGCGAAGCGGAAACCGCTGGGACCGGCGCGAAGTGGAACTCGGCTTGATCTCGAACACGAAGGTGGCAATTCAGTCGGGTCTCCGCGAGGGCGAGGTGGTGGCATTGGAAACACCGACGGCGGCACAGCCGGAACGGAAAGAGACGAACTGAGTTCATGTCGAAAGATGTAAAACCGAGGCAGCGTTTGGGTCAAGTGGGCCGCCGGCGAGCCAAATGGATCCTCTGGGTCCTGGCGGCGGGAGCCCTGTCCGGCGGCTCGTGGGCGGCATACCGGTATACGAACACGACGACAGTCGAGGTGCCGGTGGCGCGCGCACGTAAGGCGGAGTTCATCATCAGCGTCAAGACGCGCGGGGAGGTGCGGAGTGTCAATTCGGTGATCCTGTCGGCGCCGCAGGTGCCGGACCCGAAGATCGTGACACTTGCCGAGTCCGGCAAACCTGTGCGCAGGGGCGAGGTAGTGATCGAGTTCGACGCCGCGCAGCAGGAGCAGTTTTACCTCGACCGGAACACAAGTGTCCGGACAGTGGATAGCGAGATTGTACAGACGAAGGCGTCCCACCGGATCGTGGACGAGATGGACGGGATGAACCTGATGACAGCCGAGTACAATGTCGAACGCGCGAAGCTCGACGCGAGCAAGGCCGAGGTTGTTTCGGAGATTGAAGGGAAAAAGAGCCGGATCGATGTTGGGGTCTCCCAAGGCGAACTGGCGCAGGTTGAGACCACGATTGGGGCGCACAAAGTGGGGCAAGAGGCCGATCTCGATCGCCTGCAGCAGAAGAAGGACAAAACTCTCCGCGACCTGGAGCGGGCCAAGAGCTATCTGTCGCGCATGGTGATTCGCGCGCCGATCGACGGCTATGTAAATATCCTGCCAAATTTCCGTGCGCAGGGGTCCTTCGGCTCGACTCCACCACCCTTCAAGGAAGGCGATCCAGCATGGACCGGCGCGGCGATCGCCGAGATTCCGGACCTTAGTCAGATGCGGGTCGAGTTGAAGTTGGATGAAGTGGACCGCGGCCGGCTGAAACTGGGCCAAGTGGTGCGAATCCGGATTGACGCGATTCCCGATAAGGAGTTCGTGGCGGATCTGGACTGGATTAGCCCCATCGCCGCTCTCCAGTGGCGCGGCATGGGCTCGACCGAAAAAACGTTTCCGGCACGGGCGACCTTGCGGCAGGTAGACCCGCGGCTGCGGCCGGGCATGAGCGGCAGCACGGAGATTTTGATCGAGACCCAACCAGGCGCGCTAATGATTCCGGTGCGGGCGAGTTTCCTGGACAAGGGCCAGCCAGCCGTCCATGTTCAGCGAGGAACCAATTTCCAGATCCGGCATATAAAAGTCGGCAAGCGGAACGACACCGACCTGGTGGTTTTGGAGGGGCTCGCCGAAGGGGAGCAGGTGGCGTTGGAGAATCCAGCCGAGGCCGTCAAGCGTGCCAAGAAGTTTTAGTAGGCCCACGCCGTATTCGCGGCGCTAGGGACCCAACCGGAAAAGAGTAATGCGATGAAGAAAATCGCTCTGCGACTAGTCATCGTCCTGATGGTGGCGGGCGCCGCCTGGGGCGGGTATACGCTTCTCAAGGAGATCCCGCAGACGCGCGGGCAGCAGCTTCCGACTGCTATGGTCCGCAAGGGAGACGTCATCGTGCGCACGCACGCACGCGGGGAATTGCGGGCGGTGCGGTCGATGACGCTGACGGCGCCGAACCTGTTCGGGACAGTCCAAGTGACGAAACTGGCGTCGCTGGGCAGTTTCGCGAGGGAGAAGGACCTGGTGGCCGAGTTCGACGACTCCGAGCTTCTGTCGCGCCTGGAAGAGAAGCAACTGGAGATCGACCAGGTTGATGAGCAGATCAAAAAGGCCCAGGCCGATCTGGCCATCCGGGACAACCAGGACCAAGTGGAACTGTTGCGGACGCGCTACATGGTCCGCCGCGCCGAGCTCGAGGTGCAACGCAACGAGCTTCTGTCGGCAATCGACGCAAAGAAGAACGATCTGAATCTGGAAGAGGCCAAGCGGCGATTGACGCAGTTGGAGAGCGATATCAAATCGCGGCGCGAGCAGGCGCAGGCAGAGTTGGCGGTGCTGCGCGAGCGCAAGAACAAGGCCGAGCTCGAGATGCAGCGTGAGCGGTCCCGTCTGACGCAGGTGAAGTTGCTTGCGCCGATGAGCGGGTTAGTCGCGATCAAGCAGATGCGGTCCGGCTTCTTCTTTTCGGGCGTGGCGTTGCCGGATATCCGCGAAGGCGATCAGTTGCAGCCGGGCATGCCGGTAGTGGACATACTCGACCTCTCGGAATTGGAAGTTGTGTCGCGGATCGGCGAACTGGACCGGGCCAATCTGACGGAGGGCCAGGATGTCGTGATCAAGCTGGACGCGGTGGCGGAGACGCCGGTGCGAGGCAAAGTGAAATCGATGAGCGGTACGGCGAGCGCGAACGTGTTTTCAAACGACCCGCAGAAGAAGTTTGACGTTCTGTTTTCGCTCGACATGAACCAGTTGCTGACATCCCTCGGAGCTTCGAAGGAGCAGATCGGCCGGCTGATGGCGCAGGCCGAGGCGAACCGGCGACGGGCGCCGGCGGCGCCCCCGGGGTCGCAGATGTTGGCGATGGCCGGTGGGCAGGAACCGGAAAAGCTGGGGGAGGGCCTGGCGTCCG
>CAYPUQ010000554.1:0-3714 GCA_964413655.1 uncultured Solibacteraceae bacterium
TGGCCGGTTCCCTTCGAATCGGCACCGTGCGGAAACGGCGGGCGCGCGGGCGCCGCACACCGTTCCTCGGCGGTGGCGTGCGGCTTCGCGATGTCCGCCCCCCGGCGCGCCCGTAGGGTTTTCGCGGAGTGTCTCGCGGATGCTTGGCGGCGTATGCCTCGATCCCCTCGAAGCACACGAACGCCAGATCCTTTCGAATCGTCTTGATGTTCTCCGGAGCCGCGTCCAAGATCGCCTGCTGCAGCTTTCCGGTGAACTCGAATCTTCGACGATCTGCAGTTCGTCAACACAACACTGGTGATCGCAGCTCGCACAAGAGCACAGGACACGGCAGCGCTGGTTTCTAGACAGGGATGTTGCGGACACGACATCCGATAGACTGGCGCTAGCCATGATCAATCGCCGCCGCTTTGTTTTCCTCTTTGGGTCTGCCGCGTTCGGGCAGGTTCCCGCCGGCCGGGTGGACCTCGACTGGCATGATGCTAAGAATCTAACCGTGGAAGGTCTCGGTTTTTCCGGCGTCAAGTCGCCGTTTGACCGGCTGCCGGCTCGGGCGGAAGGTGTCGTCCGGCAGGCCGTTTGGGACCTGAGCCGCGACTCCGCCGGGGTGCTGGTCCGATTCACGGCGAACACACCACTGCTTCGGGCGCGATGGACGCTGACGAAAAAGAGGCTGGCGGGGGTGAACATGACGGCGATCGGTGCCAGCGGGCTCGACCTGTACACGAAGACGGGGCCCGGCGCGTGGCGCTGGCTGGGAGTGGGAAGGCCCACGGATGTCCCGGCAACGGACGCCGTCCTGGCCAGCGGCCTGCCGGCGGGCGAACGCGAGTACATGGTGTACCTCCCTTTGTTTAACGGGGTCACGTCGCTCGAGATTGGGGTTCCGAAGGGAGCGCTGGTGGGTCCCGGATCACTGCGGCCGGAAGGCCTGAAGCCCATCGTGTTTTACGGCACCTCGATCACGCACGGTGCCTCCGCTTCGCGAGCGGGAATGACGCACGTTGCGATCCTTGGCCGGAAGTTCGACCGCCCGGTGATCAACCTCGGCTTTTCCGGAAACGGGCGGATGGAACTCGAAGTAACGAGGTTCGTGGCGGAACTCGACGCGGCGGTTTTCGTGCTGGATTGCCTGCCGAACATGACGGCGAAGGACATCGAGGAGCGGGCGGAAGCCTGCGTGAAGTTGCTCCGCGGCGCTCATCCGTCGACGCCCATTCTGCTGGTGGAAGATCGCAACTATCCGGACGGTTTTCTGATTCCGGCGCGCCGCGAGCGCAACGAAACCAACCACGCAGCCATGCGTGCCGTGTACGAAAAGCTACAGCGGGCGAAAACGGGAAACCTGCACTATTTGAAAGCCGGCGAGTTGCTCGGACAGGATGGGGAGGGCACGACGGACGGCTCCCATCCGAGCGACCTGGGATTTGTTCGGCAGGCGACGGCGTTCGAGAAGCCGCTGCGCAAGATTCTGAGGTAGGCACGGCCTGCCCGCCTCACGCACCCATCCGCCGAGGTCCCAGCCGTCCTTGACGCCGGTCTGCCACGTTGCTTCTTGGTGTCACTTAAGAGGGAACAGTGTTATATCCTGTCCGTGACACCATGCGCACCATTATTCTGACACTGAGCCTTGCAGCAGCTTTGTACGGGCAGAACGCCGTCACCGCGGGCCGTTTTCACATCGATCCTCCGACACTGGAGAATCTCGGGTTCTGGTGGTCCATCACGGGCGATGCGAATCGCAATGCCCAGGTGAATGTGGAATACAAGCAAACCGCGGAAGCGGCGTGGCGGCAGGCCCTTCCGCTGCTTCGGATTGGCGGCGAGCAGGTTGGGCGAGACCGCGAAGGCCTGAAATACATTGTCCCGGATGGTTTCGCCGGATCGATTCTGAATTTGACCCCCGGCACGGAATACAACGTCCGGTTAACGCTCTCCGATCCGGACGGCGCATCGGGCGAGACAAGCCGCACTCTGACGCTGCGCACGCGTTCAGAGCCTCAAGCCTACTCCGGCGGGCGGACCCTGCATGTTTACTCCCCCGAGCACAAAGGTCCGCGACAGGAACCGGCGTTCACTGGCATCCTGGAAGCTTATTACGGCGCGGGGCTTGGCGACTGGAGTGTCGTTTGGGAGCGAAAGGCTCAACCGGGCGATACATTGCTGGTTCACGCCGGGCTTTACCGGCCGGAACGATTCAATTACGTCGATCCTCTGGCTACGCCGTTCGACGGAACGTTCAATCTAACCTTGAAGGGCACCGCCGATAAGCCCATCACGATCAAAGCGGCCGGCGACGGAGAGGTGGTCTTCGACGGAGCGGACAATCACATACTGTTCGATGTCATCGGCACATCCCACCATATCTTCGATGGCCTTACCTTCCGCAATACCGATGTGGCGATGCTTGCCGGGAAGAAGGAGCTTGCCGGCGCGATTAATTTGACGGTGCGCAATTGCCGGTTCGAGAACGTGGGATTCGGCATCTGGACGGAGTACGCCGGCTCCAGAGAGTTCTACATTGCAGACAACCTGTTCTTAGGCCGGGAAGACCGCTACCGCCTGATTGGCTGGACCGGACCGAGGTGGGGCGACATCGGCCCTTACTCGTCCCATTTGCTGAAGAGTTACTACGCTGTCAAAGTATACGGACCAGGACACATCATTGCGCACAACGCGGTGGCTTACTTTCATGACGGCATTGCCATCTCTACGTATGGAACGCCGGAGGCCGACCCCGAGCGGCAGCCGGCGGCCATCGATATTTACAACAACGACTTGCATATGTTCAACGACGACTTCGTCGAAACCGACGGCGGCGTGCGTAACATACGCGTCTATCGGAACCGGGGGATCAACGCATTCCATGGTGGTTATAGTTCACAGCCGATCTTCGGGGGGCCCGTTTACTTCTTCCGCAACCTGCTCTACCACGTGCAGTCGGGGGTCGCATTCAAGTTGGATGCGCGGCCAGCGGGATTGTTGATGTATCACAACACGCTGATCGGCGAGCAGGCAGTCCGGAGCCCGAACGGCAATGTTCACTGGCGGAACAATCTATTCCTGGGCCGCGATACGCCCGGGCGCGGCATCATGACGTGGGCGAATGCCACGAGCACCTATAGTTCCGACTACAACGGCTTCCGTCCGAACAAAGACGTTCCGAATCAATACAACTGGCTGGCACCCACCGAGGCGGGTCAAACGCTCTACTACAATAAGCCGGACAACTGGAAGAGGTTTCGAACACTGGCTGAATTGCAGGCTGCGACGGGCCAGGAAATGCACGGCATCGAGGTTGATTTCGACATCTTCGAAAAAGTAACGCCGCCCGATCCCGCACCGGCCAAGCGGCATGCCGTGTATCAAGCCATGGATATCGACTTCCGCTTGAAGGCGGGGAGCAAGGCCGTCGACAAGGGCGTGCGCCTGCCGACGATCAACGACGATTTCTCGGGCGCGGCCCCCGATCTTGGCGCACTGGAGGCCGGCCATCCGTTGCCGCATTACGGTCCCCGATGGCTCGCCTGGCAGCCGTTCTATCGATAAGGGCACCGCAGCAGATCGTTCTGGCATCCTGATTCGCATGCGGGGCTTCGTCGAGCGCGCCATGGTGGGTCGGCCGCTTACCGGTCACGCCAACTCAAAATATATCTTCGCCTTTGAATCAATCACTTACAGACCATCCTGCGAAAAGCGCTTGTCGGCCCGTGC
>CAYPUQ010000555.1:0-3700 GCA_964413655.1 uncultured Solibacteraceae bacterium
TGCACTGACCCGGCTTGCCAACTCCCTGATCGTCTGCTTTGCCGCCATCCTCCATTAGCCAAGCGGCTTTCGGGCGCCCCTCGGGACGGCGCCCCGCACCGCCCATACCCGCGCGGCAAGAACGAGAGGCTGGTCTTCCGCCGACAGGGCGAGCCGGCGTTTCACCTCGATGCGCAACGCTTGTAACTTGCCGGGATCGAGAGTACTCACATACACGCCCGCGGGTCCCTGGCGGAGGAGAAACGCATCCCAGTAATCGGCAAAGGATCTGAATCGCAGGCTGACATCGATTGGCTGCTCGCGGACATTCTCCAGTCCGGCCTGCTTCCACAGGTCCGACAGCTCACCTGCGCGGCAGAGCGGCATGTGCTTCTCGTCCAGTTTCCCGGCCCCCGGATCGATGCTGACAGCGGCATCCCAGAATGTCCGGAGCATCCGCATGCCAGCGCCGTAATCCCAAACGGCGGCCGAGAGCTTGCCGCCCGGCTTGGTGATGCGACGCACCTCCGACAGCGCCTTCTTCGGATCGGGAATGAAATTGAAGACAAGCAGCGAGAGAGCGCCGTCAAAGCTGGCATCGGGAAAGCGCAACTGCTGAGCATCGCCCACCTCAAAACTCGCCCTATCCGGGAACGGATTCCGGTTCTGAGCGTAAGCGACGTACTCTTGGGACGGGTCGATTCCCAGGACGCGGACTCGCACCTTACGTTGCGCGATGGCAAAGGCCAACGACCCCGTTCCCGAGCCGACGTCGAGCGCGCTGCCGCGATCCGGCAGACCGGTGAAGTCCACCAACGGGGCGGCCACCAGGCGGCTCCAGCGGCCCATGAATCGCTCGTAGGCTTCGGCGTTCCCAAACATGTTTGGGCTTCGGTCCTGCCCGCCGAGAACCGGAAGGGCGGGGGCGAGGAAGAATGCCCTCCGCGACAGCATTGCTCAATTCTAGTCCGAATCCCGGCTGGCTCGCTCCTCTACGATTTGAGCCGTGCGCGGAAGGCTCGATTCCAGGGCTTCGGGGTAGCGCCTCACACACACTGTAGCGCGCGAAGCACGTCCAGCATTCCCGCCCCCTGAAACGCGCGCTCCCGGCCCAAGTCCGTAGCGGAGTCGCATAGGATCCGCTTGATGCGCGCCGGCTGCCCGACCAGTTCCCGGTGCCGCGCCATCAAGAGCGCCGCCGCGCCGCTCACGTGCGGCGCCGCCATGCTCGACCCGTCCAGCGTCACCCAACTCAGGCCCGGGATGACCGACTCGATTTTCTCTCCCGGCGCCACCAGGTCCGGCTTCATCCGCCCGTCGCCCGTCGGCCCGCGGCTCGAAAAATACGAGACGCCGTACTTATGCGGCATCAACCGGTGCGTCGCGCCCACCGTAATCACCAGGTCGGCATTGCCCGGATCGGTGATCGTAATCCCCTGGTACGACTCGAATCCGTCCTCCTGCGACACACGCCAGCCGCGATTTCCGGCTGCCGCAACCACCACCACCCCGGAGTTGGCCAGGTGGTTGCACTCCTCGCAGATCGGCGTCGACCCACACGCGAAACTGTCCACCGCATGCGGCAGCGACAAGCTGAGGTTCACGCCTTGCACCACGAGGTTGTCCTTGAACCGGTTCAGGTGCCGCACGAATTGCAGCGCGGCCATGATGCTGAACTCGTCGCCGACGCCATCGTCGCCGATCACCCGCAGATCGTACAGTTCGATGTCCGGGCACACGCCGGCGATGTCCTGGTCCGGCAGTTCCCGCCGCGCCGCCGCCGGCACATCGTCGCCGGTCACGCGCCAGTTCGCGCCGAGAATGCCCGCCACGTGGGTACCGTGCTCGTTCACCGGTGGCTCGTAGGAGTCGTCTTGCGCAATGCGCAGCAGCGGCTCCAACCGATCCCAGTCGAGAGCTCCTTCCGACGGCGCAACGTCGCGCAGCCGTGTGAAGTCGTACGTCCGCTTCACCCGCGAGTACTGAGAAGGAACGGGCTTGTGGGGCTGAACGGAATACTTATCCTTCGCGGCCGCGGCCGTGTCCACGAACGCCGGATGCGTCGCGTCGATGCCGCTGTCGATCACCGCCCACCGCATCCCGCGGCACGAAATGTCGAACAACCGGACCGCCGCGTCGGCCTTGATCGCATTGCGCGACTGCCAGACCGCCCCCGTCGCGCGCCGGTTGCAGAAGACGTTCCAGAGCACCGGGCGTTCCGGCATCTCCTCGGGCAGATCCGCCATCAACTCCGCCAGCGCTTCGACGGCAGTTCGCAGAACCTTGGCCCGCTGGCGCCCAGGTTTCGGCGCCGGTTTCCCAATCGCCAGCAGACCGGCGATCCGCACGAAATCCAGCAGGTCCTCCGAGTACTCGTGCCGGACATCCTGGCTCGCCGGAAGCATCAGCATCTCTTCGAAGCCCTTGCGGGCAGCCAGTTCCGACAGCAACGGCCCCAGCCGTCCGCCGTATGGCCGCACCACCTCGACGGTCCACCACGCCGACAGCGGCATCACCGCCCGCAGCAGTTGGCGGTAGGTTATCTGCGTGAGCACGTGCGATTGGTTGTAGACGACGCGCGTCCCGGGGTTTTCCAAACGCGGTTTCAGCGCCGCCGCCAGCGTCTGCACGTTGCTGTCCCGGTGCGGCGTCAGCAGCAGTTCGCGGCGCTTATCCGGCGCCTCGCCGAACGCCACCCAGACGTCCACCAGCACCGGCGTGTCCTGTGTGAACCGCTGCCCCCGGACCGCGTCGAACCGCGGCAGAACAATGTCGAGTACCTGCTTGCGCGTCAGACTCACAGGCTCTACGCTAACATCTCCGGAAGCAGTTCGCCCGCCTTCCCGCGTAGCGCCAAATCGACGCGCCCCGAGTAGGGCGTCTCGTCGAGGTTCACCTCCACCACCCGCGCGCCCGCCCGCGCCGCCATCCCGATCAAGCCCGCCGCCGGATAGACCACCGCCGACGTGCCCACCACCAGCACCAACTCCGCCTCGCGAATCGCCCGCTCCGCGCCCTCCCATTCCCGCACCGGCAGCGACTCGCCGAACCACACCACGCCCGGCCGCAGAAAGCCGCCGCACTCGCACCGGGGCGGAATCCCGGGCAGCGGCGCTCGTTCATCACGCGTCTCGCGCCCGCACCGGGCGCACCGCAGCGTCCAGATGTCGCCGTGCAGCTTGTAGATTTGCCGGCTGCCCGCGCGGTCGTGCAGGCCATCGACGTTCTGCGTCACCAGCGCAAACCGCTCCTTCCGCCGCTCCAGTTCCGCCAGCGCGCGATGCGCCGCGTTCGGCTCGACCTCGGCGATGCGGCAGCGCCGCCAGTCGTACCACTCCCACACCAACACCGGATCGCGCGCGAACGCTTCCGGCGTCGCCAGTTCCTCGGCCCGGAACTGTTTCCACAATCCGTCCGCGCCGCGGAACGTAGGTACGCCGCTCTCGGCTGAAACCCCGGCGCCGGTCAGAACCACCACCGGCCCGGCTTCCTTTACCCACTGCCGGGCCAGCTCCAGTGCACCCATGTCAATTCCTCTTCACGATCATCGCCGCCGTCGCCGTCACCACCAGCGCGCCGCCCACAACGGCCCAGGCGCCCGGGTGTTCGCCGTGCAGAATCCACGCCCACACCGGGTTCAGCGCCGGCTCCACCAGCAGCAACAGCGATGCCTGCATCGCCGGCACGCGCTTCATCCCCCGCGTCAGGCAGACGTAAGCGA
>CAYPUQ010000556.1:0-1638 GCA_964413655.1 uncultured Solibacteraceae bacterium
TACACTCTTTCCCTACACGACGCTCTTCCGTTACCGCCGCGCCCGGATCGTTCAACTCACCGAACAAGGCCGAAGATTGATCCGGAAGTTGTTCGCGGCGCACGGGCGCGACATGAAACGCGCGATCGCCGGCATCGAGCGCCGGGAGATCGAGGCGCTCGCGCGCGGGTTGCGCCGCTTGGGCCACGCGGTGGAAGAGCAAAGGAGATGAATATGAGAAAGCGAAAAGAAGTGATCGGGGTTCATGGACCCGGATCGAACCACTGGGTTGGGGACGGCTTTCCCGTCCGGAACTTGTTTCCATCAAACGGAGTGGCGGACCAGATTAATCCGTTTCTGATGTTGGACTACGCTGGACCGGCCGACTTCCCGCCCGCGAACCGGCCGCGCGGCGTGGAAGAGCACCCGCATCGCGGCTTCGAGACAGTGACGATTGCCTACCAGGGTTCGGTGGATCACCGGGACTCGGCCGGGAATTCGGGCACGATCGAGCCGGGCGACGTGCAGTGGATGACGGCCGCGTCGGGCGTCGTCCATGAGGAAAAGCATGGCCGCGAGTTCACGCAAAAGGGCGGGACCTTCGAAATGATTCAGCTCTGGGTGAACCTGCCGAAGGTGCACAAGATGTCGCCACCGGCCTACCAGCCAATCGTGAAGGATCAGATTCCGCATGCGGAACTCGGCCCCGGCGCGTACGGCCGCGTCATCGCCGGCGAGTTAAACGGCGTCAAGGGACCCGCTCGAACCTTCACGCCGGTGAACGTAATCGACTTGCGCCTGGAAGCCGGCGGCCGCGCCGAACTGAATCTGCCGGCTGGCCACAATACGGGATTGGTGCTCTTGAAAGGCGACGTGGCCGTGAACAGTTCCGAATCTCTCCGTGGCGAGGCGCGTTTGGCGTTGCTCAGCCCGGCCGGGGATTTCGTGGAAGTGGAAGCGAATGAGGAATCTGTCCTGTTGGTCCTGACCGGTGAGCCGATCACCGAACCGGTGGCCAGCTACGGTCCCTTCGTGATGAACACGCACGACGAGATCCGGCAGGCCGTCGAGGACTACCGGAACGGCAAGATGGGGCGCTTGCGGTAAGGCAACCTACGGCAGGGGCGGGCGGCTCTGAAGTGTTCCGAACGCTCGCCCATCGGCACAGAGGCGAATAGGGATGCCGCGGCGAAATCACGCAACAGCGATACGGAGAGCTAAAGGCAAGGAGAATGCGGCGAACAATAAGGCTCAAAATTCCCTGCCATTGTACAACCCGGCTACCCACTCCTCGTAGCCGTTATACAACAGCGTCGGGCGCAGCTCCATCGTCGGGATCATCTTTTCTTGCGCCTGCGACCAGCGCGGATGCGGCTTCTTTGGGTTGACGTTCGAATAGAAACCGTATTCGCTGGGCTGCTGCTGGTTCCAGAAAGTCTGCGGCTGTTTGGCGGTAAATTCGATCTCAACGATCGACTTTATGCTCTTGTACCCGTATTTCCAAGGCGTGATAATCCGCACCGGCGCGCCATTCTGCTTCGGCAGCGGTTTGCCGTAAAGCCCGGTGACCAGCATCGTCATGGGATTCATCGCCTCGTCCACACGCAACCCCTCAAAGAACGGCCATGGATACCAGGGCGCCATCTTCATGCCCGGCAT
>CAYPUQ010000556.1:1738-3691 GCA_964413655.1 uncultured Solibacteraceae bacterium
AAGTCCTTGGCGCGCTGCTTATCGGTCGGATGGAACTCGTAATAGTTGTTGTAGGAAATGGCCGCCCACTCGGGCGTCACCGGCCGGTCGAGTTTGAATTCGGGGTTGCGCTTGGCCGGATAGATCTTGCTCTCCTCGACGGCAAGCGCGGCCAGCGGCCCTGCCGCCAGCAAACCGGCGGCCCGCAGAATCTCACGGCGGTTGAGATAGACGTGCTCAGGAGTCGCTTCCCGCTCCGGAATCTCCCAGCCGCGTGGCGTTCGTATCAACATCACCCTACCCTCCTGGGGCGCCGATTCGCCGCGGAAGACGGAATCGTCACCTGTCTCTAACATCCTATCATCCGCCCGCTGTATTCCCTCGCGTTGCGCAGCCACCGCCGCGCTACACTATGGTCTTCGCGCATGACCACCCGCCATCTCGCTCTTCTCATTCTCGGCGCTTGGCTGGGGACTATCCTGATGATGGCCTGGATCGCTACCGATAACTTCGCGTCGGTGGACCGCGCGCTGCAGGCTTCTTCGAAGACCGTTCAGACCGAACTGGACCAGGTTGGCGAGGACCGTGCCCGCGCCCTGCTGCGGTATCACGCAAGCCAACAGAACCGCGGCTACTTCCACCGGTTCGGCTTTGCGCAGCTCGCCATGGGAGTTGCGCTGGCGGTGACGCTGTTGTTCGCCACGAATGGCAACTTCATGGTCATGGCTCTTTGCGGCGGCATGTTGCTGGTTCAGGTTGCGCAGCAGTTCGCCATCGTCCCGCACATGATCGCCATCGGCGGCGCTCTCGATTTTATCGATCCTGCCGAAATGACCGCCGAACGCGGAGTGTTTCAGACCTATCACCGCGTCTTCGGTTCTCTCGAAGTGCTGAAGCTGCTGCTCGGACTTGGGCTGGCCGTGCGCCTCACCCTCGGTCGTGGCCGCTCAAGCCGCCGAGGTGGCGCCCGCGAAGATCTCGATCTGGTCGATAACCCCGATCACCGCGCTGTCGATCGGTGAGTTCGGGCGCCCGACGCTGGTCATCGCGCTGAAGCCTTCCATCACAAGCAGAACGCGGTCGCCCGCGCCCGCGTCCACTGCGTCGACCGCCACAACCGGATCGCCGCGGTACGTTCCGTCCAGGTTCAGCGGCTGCACGAGCAGCACCTTCTGCCCATGATGGCTCTCGTGTTTTTGGGTGGTAATCACCTCGCCGATAACTCGCGCGATCAGCATGAGTCCTGCTTGTCCACCCGGACTTCGTCGACGATCGCGACCACCGAACGGTCGGTCGGTACCTCGCGCGGTAGAAACGGAAAGCTCGACTCGCGCCCGCCGCAGTAGTACACCAGTTCGCCCGCGCCCGCGCCAACAGTGTCAAGGCAAATGAGCGCCTTGCCGGTTGGCTCAAGGGACGCATTGACCGGTTGCACGATCAGCATCCGCTGGCCTTCCAGGTTGGGGTTCTTCACGGTGGACCAGACCTTTCCGACAACGCGCCCGAGAATCATCGGGTCAACCCTCGCGTCTCTCGTCCAGGCTCACGGTATCCACGATGCCGACGATACTCGAATCCACCGGCGTATCCTTGCAGCCTTCGGCCATCCGCGCCGAACTACCCGCCACCGCGATCACGAGTTCGCGATTGCCGGCGCTCACGGTGTCCACCGAGACTATATAGCCGGCTTCGTCCTTGCCGTCGGGGGTCACGGGCTTCAGGATGAGGAGTTTCTTGCCTTCCAACCGCGGGTCCTTGCGAGTAGCGACAACCGTGCCGATCACGCGGGCCAGAATCATGAGCCCAGCCTTTCCGGGAAGAGAACCAGCCGGGGCCTACTTGCCGGCGTTCTGAGCCTTGCCAATGGGCAGTACATCTTCCAGGCTCGGGTGAGGGCGGGGAATGACATGGACGGCGATCAGTTCGCCCACACGGCGTGCCGCCGCCGCGCCGGCGTCCGTCGCCGCCCACGCA
>CAYPUQ010000557.1:0-3667 GCA_964413655.1 uncultured Solibacteraceae bacterium
CAAGTCGTCTACTTCTTCCGCAGCGTTCCCTTCGCGCCGCATCGCCGCCACCAGACCGGGCGCCCATGCCGCGGCTCGCATCAGGTGAAACCCCAGTGGCACGCGCCCGCTCAACGGCGCGCTGCACGCCGAGATCATTACCAGCCGCCGGCATCGCCCGGGATGCCGTATTGCGAACTGAAGCGCGCACTGCCCGCCGCCGGAAATCGCGACCACGACTGCTTCCCCGATAGACATCCGATCCAGCAGCGCCGTGCACAAATCGGCCTGCTCCTCCGGCGTCTGGCCCCGGCTCAGCGGAGTTCCCAGATAGCCCGGCCGTGACGGCGCCACGAATCGGTACCCCGCTTCGCCGATCGCCGCGCGCCCCAGCAACAGCCCCTGGTCGCAGCCGCCCATCGCACCATGCAGCAGCAACACAGCAGGCCCCTCGCCGCTGTCGGCGAATTCGATCGTGCCGCGCGCTGTCTCCAGGCGCATGATCATGCCCACCGCCTCCCCGCCCGCAAGGAAACCGGCATTGGACCTCAGCCAGTTCCTCCGCTACCACCCCTACCACGTCCCGCGATCGCGCCAGCGGCTCCCTTGCCGCGCAGCGGTTTGAGGAGTTTCTTACGTGCCGTGGCCATTATCACGTCCAATCCCATTTTCTGCTGGTTCCGCATCGGCTTCGCGCGGGACGGTCGATTCCGTCGCAGCCTTTGCCCGGGCACATGCCGTTCCGCGCCATACAGAACACACAAGCAGCGCGGTTGACACAGAGTTAAGGATCTTCTTGTATGGCATTCGATCTTGTACTTATTCTAGGATGGTTCCATGTGGGGCAGGCTCCCGGCCTGCGGCGGCCTCCGAGGCCGCCCGGCCCACTTCTCAAAGGAGCGGCCATGAGACGCAGAGACTTTGTGCTGCACTCCCCCGTCGTGCTGGCGCCCGCCATGGGCGCGGCCGCCGGCGGAACTTCCCGAATCCGGCGGATCGACCTGATTCACCATACACACACCGATGTCGGATATACGGACCTGCCATCTGTCTGCAGAGACATGCAAAAAAGGTTCATCGGCTGTGCGGTGGATTTGTGTGTAAGTGATCGCAGGTTCCGCTGGACCATCGAGGCGCTGCTGGGGCTGGATGACTGGTGGCGGGCAAGTTCGGCCCGCCGGCGCGCCCAATTGCTGCGAATGGTCGAAGCTGGACAAATGGATGTGATGGCGCTGCCGTTCAACCAGGCCCCATTTCAGAACGCGATGCAGTGGGATGCAGCGATGCGCTGGATTCCCGAAGAGTTGTGGCGGGCGGTGAAGCCGCGTGCGGCGATGCAGAACGACGTCAACGGCCTGCCCCGCGCGGCGGCGGTGCGGCTGCTCGACCGCGGCGTGGCGCACCTCCTGATGGGCATCAATGCGGATAGCGGCGGACCGCCGTTCCGCCGGCCCTCGGCCTTCTGGTGGAAGGTGCCGGACGGGCGAAGGATCTTCGTCTGGCTTGGATATCACTACGGAAACGCGTTCTCGTTCTTTGAGCCGCGGCGATGGATCCGCGAGCAGCCGCGATGGGCGGCGACGGAGTTTGGACCGCCGGCGGCGGCGGATGTGCATGCGCTCGACGAGGAGTCGCTGCGCGAGGCTGAGCGCCACCTGGCCGGACAACTGGCGAAGCTCGAAGCGGAAGGCTACGATTACCCAACTCTGATCCTGTCGTATACAAACCAGTGGCGGTATGACAATGACCCGCCATTTGCAGGCTTGGCCGTGTTTGTGGATGCGTGGAACAAGCTCCGTCTGCAACCGGAGATCCGGCTCACCACGGCGACGGCGGCCGTGCATGCAATGGAGAAGGAGATCGGTGGACGTGCGCCGGTGTATGACGGAGAATGGACAGACTGGTGGGCCAACGGCGATGCTTCGGGGCCGCGCGAGGTGGCGGCGAGCCGCGCGGCCAAACGGTTTCTGGCGGCGGCCATGGCTCCGGTGTGGGGACCGATGCCCGAGAGCGCCGCGTTGGCGGTGAATTCGATGCTTCGCGATCTGTCCCTGTTTGACGAACACACTTGGGGCGCCAACGAAAGCGTGTCGAGGCCGTACAGCCTGTTCACGCAGGGGCAGTACAACGAAAAGAGCCTGCTGGCCTACAAGCCGATGGGGCATGCGGAGGCGCTGCTCGGGCTGCGGGTGCGAGCGAAGCTCGATAGTGCGGGCAGTGGGCTGCACGTGGTGAACACAGCGGCCGAGCCTTACACAGGCTGGGTAAGGTTTCGGGCGGCGGCGCTGCGCGAAGAAGTGGGAAGCCTGACAGCGGAGGGGAGCACCCGCTACGAGCTTTCACGAGTGGGACCGGTCACGCGATTCTGGGTGGACCGGCTGGCGGCGCGCGGAACCATGCGGCTGTCACTCGTTAGCGAGAAGTCCACTGACGCCGCGGAGCGGGATGTGCCAACGATCGAGAAGGATGAATCGGGTTGGCCCGCGGCGGCGATCTGGCAAGGCATGAAGCGCCCATTACACCGCGGCGAACTCGCGCATCTGGTGGTGGCCGAGTTCATCGCGCCGGCTGATCGAGGGACGATTGCCAAGCTGCATGCGGAGTCGGATGCGAGCAAGCGGGCGGCAATGCGCGAGGCAATGCTGCGCTTCGTGCCGGCGCGGTATGGTCCGGCGAAAGCCTCGGAAACGGCGCATACCGTGGAGTTCTCGCAGGTAACTGAGCATGGTCGTGTGGCCAACGGCACCCGGATCGTCGAGTTCTGGAAGGGGCAACCGCGAGCGCGGGTAACGGTCCGCTTTGACCGGATCTCGTCGGTGCGGCCCGAGGTGATGTACCTGGCGTTCGGCTTTCCCGCCCAAGGCACGCTGCCGGAATTTTCCAACGGCGGCATGGCATTTACGCCGTATCAGGATCAACTGCCCGGCTCGTGCCGGGACTACTACGCCATTGATGGATGGGCGAAGTATCGAACCGACGCTGGTGATTGGCTGTGGGTGAGCCGCGATGCTCCGTTGGTGACAGTGGGCGGTCCTCATACGGTGGCGCGGCGCACCGATGCACCGGCCGACACGCATCGGCTGCTCGCGATCGTCTTCGACAATTGTTGGCACACGAACTTCGTCGCCGACAGCAATGGAACGGTGGAGTTCCAGTTCGACTTGGTGTGGCGGGAGCGCATCGACAAGCCGGACCAGTTGGCGGAAGCGCTGGTGTCGGAACCCGTGGTAGTGGCGAACGGACGCGGGCGGCAGCCGGAGGAAATCGAACGAAATCTATTCCGCTGGTGAACTCCCGAGCCTCCAGAAATAAGTGGCGCACGCACTTATGCGTGCCGCGCCGCCAATCCTGGCGGTGCCAGGGTCTGCCGATCACTCGCGGTGCGGATTCAATGGCTCCTTGAATCCAACCAGTCCCCGCGAGGAAGTAGATACGCCCCGAAGTGAGAAGTGCTGCCGGGCGACGGGCGACCGGAAAGACGCGCTCGGCGCTTTCGTGCCCGGCGGAAATGCGATCCTCGGCGTCGCTGGAACGGTCGAGGATCGTCACGCCGAATCTCCAGTCACCTCAACTCGAAATATTTTATCTCCAACAAAACACTACCACTTCCACCAATTCACTTTCCTCTCTTTTCGCGCCCCCTGCTACCCTCCGGTCGTAGCTACCACTATGGCCGAAATACCCTTCC
>CAYPUQ010000558.1:0-3664 GCA_964413655.1 uncultured Solibacteraceae bacterium
TTAGGGGCCTCGATGCATCGTTTGATCTTGTTCGTTTTTGGCTCAGCGCTAATCTGCGTGGCGCAGCCGCTGCCAGAGCGCATGCATCGGCATGTGCTCGAGCGCGTCGAGCGGGGGGATTTCAGCGGGTCGGTTCTGGCAGCAAAGCAAAGTCGCGTCGTGTTTGCTCGGAGCTACGGGCTCGCCAATCGCGAACACAATGTTCCGAACACACCGCAGACGCGGTTCCGGATCGGATCGATTACCAAGACATTTACGGCGGCGGCGGTTTTGCGGTTGGAGGAGGAGGGGAAGCTCACGATCAACGATCCCGTGTGCCAGCACATCGAGGACTGCCCGGCCGCGTGGCAGTCGATCACAGTTCATCACCTCCTGTCGCACACCTCGGGCATCTTCAATTTCACGAACGATCCGGCGTACCCGCGCACGTGGATGATTCCGTCGCGGCCACTAGAGACCATCGTGCGCTTTCGCGACAGGCCGCTCGAATTCGAGCCTGGGAAAAAGTTCCGCTACAGCAACTCCGGCTATGTCGTGCTCGCCGCGGTTGTCGAGAAGGCTTCGGGCGAGAGTTATGAAAGCTACGTCTCGCGTAACATTTTCAGGCCCGCCGGGATGAAGGACTCCGGGCATGACAGCCACGCGGAGGTCGTTCCGCATCGCGCTTCGGGGTACTGGCTGCAGTTCGGGCGCGTGGTCAACGCCGCCTATCACGACATGACCATCCCGCTGGGCGGCGGCAACCTGTATTCCACGGTCGAGGATCTCTTCCGCTGGGACCAGGCGCTCTACACCGATTCCGTCCTGACCGCCGCGAGCCGGCGGAAGATGTTCCGGCGCGTGAAGGACAGCTATGGTTATGGCTGGCGTGTCGAAGACCACCTCGGCCGGCGCCGGTTCGGGCATGGCGGAGCGATCAACGGGTTTACCAGCATCTATTTTCGCTACCCGGCCGAACGGGCCGCGGTCATCGTACTGAGCAACCATTCCGGCGCTCCAGCGGTAAACATCGCCGAGAACTTGGCAGCCGTACTCTTCGGGGAAGCATATGGCCGGTAGACTGCTGGCCGCCTACCTGGTGCTGCTTCAGGGCAGCCTCGCACAGGACTGGACGGAAGCGATCCGCGCCGAGGTATTGAGGGCGCATGTTTCGTTCCTCGCCTCGGACGCACTGGAAGGCCGCGACACGCCTTCGCGGGGGTTGGACGTGGCCGCCGAGTACGTCGCCGCCCACTTCCGGCGCGCTGGGCTCGAAGCGCCGGTCGCGGACGGCTACTTTCAGACCGCGACGATAACGCCCGAGACTCTGCGGCTGAAGCTGGACCCCGGCTGGAAAGAGGCCGAGGTGCATAACGTCGTTGGGCTTCTTCGGGGAAGCGATCCCGCCTTGCGCGACGAGTATGTTTTGCTCACCGCGCACTACGACCACATCGGCCTGTGCGCCGACTGCGGGGGCGACCAAGTCTACAACGGCGCCAACGACAATGCGAGCGGCGTCGCGGCGATGATTGAGCTGGCGGAAGCACTGGCGGGTGGTCGCGCGAGGCCGCGCCGGAGTATCGTCTTCATTGCCTTCTGGGGCGAAGAACAGGGGTTGTTCGGCTCGCGGCACTACGTTCGCAATCCCGTGTTCCCGCTTGACCGGACGGTAGCGGCGATCAGTCTGGAGGTCGTCGGTGTGCCGGACCAATCCGGCCGCGCGCCAATCACCGGCTTCGATTATTCGGATATCGGCCCGTGGCTCGCCGAGGCGGGCAAGGCCGCCGGCGTCGAGTTCTTTCGCGACAAGGAGAACAGCGACGCGTTCTTCAACCGGAGCGACAATATCGTCTTCGCCCGGCGCGGTATCCCGGCGCATACGATCTCGGCGGGCTACAGTTACCCGGACTACCACCAACTCTCGGACCACTGGACGAACCTGGACTATCCGAACATGGAGCGCCTCGCCCGGGGGATCGCGGTGGGAGTCGCGGCCATCGCCAATCGCGACGAGCGGCCTCGGTGGAATGCGGACAACCCGAGAGCCGCGCGGTACCGCAGCCGGGAGGCCGGGCCGGGACCCGTACAATAGGCGCCGGCGCACCCCTATGCGGTTTTCGAGAAGTCGATCCGGATCAGAAGCTCAACTGCATTGTCCCCACGGGGAGAGAGTCGCTTGATCTCCACCTGATCTTTTGAGATCGTCTCAACGGAGAATCGAAGTTCCATTTGGCGGGGGTCCCCCTCCTTTGCATTGAGGTAGCTCTCGCCAAGCTCGCCGTAGGGGATCTGTACACCCCAACGCGTGCGTGCCAGGGCGAGCACGCGGAGGCTCGGTATGGCCTTCTTGGTCACGTACTTGTGGAAGGCAGCTCGGGTGACACCCAGGCTCTGTGCGAACCGTTCCACGGTCCAGCCCTGGGCGCGCGCTTGGTCGCACGCGCGGCTGAATTCTTCCGCGACCCTGCGCTTGAAGGCTTCGTCACCGCGATTGGATCTGCTCATGAGGCGATCTGACTTCCAACGCTATCGATTAATTTCGCGGATGTCAACTAAAGTTGACGTATACTATGATTGACGCACCATGCTGGATCGGACCTTCATCCACATTCCCGGCATTGGGCGCCAGACCGAACGGGAGCTTTGGCGAGCGGGGATTCGATCCTGGGACGACATCGGCTTCTTCCGGCCGCTCCCTCCGATCAGCCCAGCGCTTCGCCGGCGGCTTGAGAATCACATCCCGCCGTCTATTGACGCGCTGCAAGCGCGGGATGCCGGCTTCTTCTCACGTCTCTCCCGCCTCGGCGAGGCGTGGCGCCTCTATCCTGAGTTTGCCGGCGAGTGCGTGTTCCTCGATATCGAGACGACCGGTCTCTCACCGGTCTTCGATACCTTGACCATCGTGGGCCTGTTCGACGGGCGCCGGTACGAAGTGTTCATCGATGGACAGAACCTCCACGATCTGCCCGGCCGGTTAAGGGAGTATTCCGTGGTTGTCACCTTCAATGGCGCGGGGTTCGACCTCCGCTTCCTGAAGCTGGCCTTCCCGGATCTCGCCCTGCCTCCGATCCACATCGATCTGCGTTGGGTCACCCGGCGGCTCGGCTATCGGGGCGGACTGAAGTCGATCGAAAGGGAGTTCGGGATTGCCAGGGACCGCTCGGTCGAGGAGATCGACGGCTACGACGCCACCGTGCTGTGGTCACGCTATTTGCGGGGCGACCACAAGGCCCTGGAACAGCTCATCGCGTATAACAGGGAGGACGTCGTTCACCTGAAGGCGATTGTCGAGATGTCCTATGACCAACTCGCCAGGCAGATCGCCGGGCAATTCTGGGCGGGGAAAGAGATTCACTGCGGTGTCGACGCACTTCCGAAAGCTCCCTCGGTCTTGAAACAGGTGGCCGGGGCGTCAACGACACTCGTGACCGGCTTGCTGCGGAGCAGCAAGGTTCCCAATCCAAGGATCGTCGGGATCGACCTGACGGGGAGCGAACGGAGAGCGACCGGGTGGGCCCTGCTCCATGGATCCGAGGCGGAGACCAAGAGCATTCTTACGGACGACGACCTGATACGCGAAACTCTGTGTGTCCAGCCGGACGTTGTGTCCATCGATTCTCCCCTGTCCCTCCCGGAGGGTTGGAGTCAGGCTCCGAAGCGACTTGTCAAGGGCGCCCCCATCTAC
>CAYPUQ010000559.1:0-1573 GCA_964413655.1 uncultured Solibacteraceae bacterium
TTCTTCAAACGCTCATCAAACCACTTAAACGCTTCGGCCTGCATTTCGAGGTCGAACTTATGCGGGCCGTTGTAGAAGCTGGCGCGATAGTTAGCCGCCGCGCCGGCCTTCCCGTAGACCTCTTTCAGGATCGTATCGGCGCGCTCCATCTCGGGCATTGTGAAGAGTTGATCCTGCCGGTTGTTCAGGACGAGGACCGGCTTCGGGACGGCGAGTCCGAGAATTTCCGGGTAGTCGAGGTCGCGCGACAAGCCGGGGATGTAGATCATCCAGGTGTGGGTGTAGCACTTGTTCAGCAGGTAATCGCGCCACGTCGTCATCATGCCGACGCAGCAGGCGGCGCGGATGCGTTCCTCGGCGCCGGTCAGATAGACGGTGCGCAGGCCGCCGCCCGACAGGCCGCAGCAGCCAACCCGCGCGGAGTCCACGTCGTCGCGCGAGCAGAGATAATCGAGCGCACGCTGGTCGTCGGCGGTGAACACGCCCGGCCACGTTGTACCGGCGCAGAAGAGACTCTTCGCGATCAGGTGCTCGTGGTTACCGGCGAACTGGTTGTATTTCTGGATCTCTTCCTCGGACTCGGGGTTCACTTCGACGAGATCGCGTTTGATGATATCGGGCAAGTCGCCCGCGCGCATCCGGCGGCTGGCGAAGGTGAACGAGTCGTGAACCAGCACCGCGTAGCCGCGCTTGGCGATCTCGTTCGCCCAGGCGGCGCCGCCGTAGTAGTGGTCCTGGTGCTTGCGCATGAGCGGGTGCATGTCGTCGCTGATCCGCGTGATCTTGCGCGTGCCGAAGTATTTGTTGCCGCCGTGATCGTGCAGCGCCAGGATGCCGGGCAAAGGGCCGCGCGCGCCGGCCGGCTTGAGGAACAGCGCTTCAGTCGGCGGGCCGTACGGCAATTGCCAGCTCAGATGTTCGATATCGAGGCTGTCGTACTGAAAGCGGTGCTGGAGCGCCGCGCGCGGGGTTGCGCCCGACTCCGGCTGCATGAGCGCTTCGCGGTATCGTGCCCGCGCGCGCTGTCGCCACGCGTCCACGTCTTTGAATCGTTCGCGGCGGAAGGAGAGTTCGGCCGGTTGATCGCCGACGATTCCGGCGGCCCAGTCGCCATAGGCTCCCAGCATGTTTGGTTGCGCCATAAGGTCGATTGTAGCGGGCCTGGGGATGGGCGGTGCTCAAAGGCTGAGCGGAAGCAGTCGAAAACGAGCGACCTCGGTTTCCGCGAAGGACAGAGAAATCACGCCGGTCCAGTGTGAAGATCGCATCGATTCCTTCCCGGCGCGCCAGATGAACGAGCGTCGCATCAGCCAGTTGCGGCCGTAGCTTGGGATACGAATCCATCACGCTGGCGATGCCCTTGGCGTCCGTCTCGTCGAGTTGCAGGATGCGGAAGATTCCACCCGCAACCGCACGGAGCAGCGCGGCAACCGGACGTCCCCTGAGTAACCACGCGGCTTCAGTGAGAACCGGCCAGCAGGTGAAAAGGGGCGGGGAAACGTACTTCAGTTCATCAACGCCGCGCTGGGATGCGTCCGTACTCAACAGAAGAGCGACGATTGGCTCCGTATCG
>CAYPUQ010000559.1:1673-3633 GCA_964413655.1 uncultured Solibacteraceae bacterium
ATGGTCAAGGCCCACTCCAGGCTGACCAGATCACCGTCTCGCCGCGAGCGGGCACCGGGCGGAGCGCGCTTTCGCCGCTTCTTCCTCGCAGATCGCAAACCACTCCGCGTGGAGGCCTGTCCACGACTGTGGTGTGCGGCGGCTGGAACGTCCATAAGCCGACAAGCATCTTTACGAGTCGCAAGGTCGCTTGTAGCAGGCCAGGAACGAGTCACGCGTCACAGGGCCGGTAGGACGTCCGTTTTCGCGAAGTCCTCCCCTTTGAATAGGAGGGGCTCGCCAGTAACCTTGGCGAGCGCATAGGCGAAGCAATCGCCAAAGTTCAGTCCCGCCGGGTGGCGGCCCCGGCCGAAATCATGGAAGGCTTGCCGAGCGAAATGCGCCTGCTCGACGGTCACGGGTTCGGTCACGACGCCGGCACGACGAATCAGGGCGTCGCATTGGCGAAGAACTTCAGCTCCAAATTGCCCCTCGACGACCATCGACAGTTCGATGAAGTTCCCGGCGGATATGCGGCAGTGGGGAGCCTGGCTGATAGCTTGGATGAAGATTTCGGCATCCGGTTCGCCCGCGAGGATGGCGACGAGGGGTGAGGTATCGAGGATCATTTGGGAAGGCCGCGCTCATCATAGAGGAACTCGGCGTGATCGAGATAGGGACGCCTGACGTGGGCCGCAGCGCGCTTGGCAATGGCGCGAATGTCGGTGGCGAGCACCTCGGGAGAGCGCTGGTGAAGACGTTCATAGCGCTCGCGCAACGCTTCGGTAACGGCGTGGGTCATGGTTTCGCCGGTGGCCTGCGCGATGGCGCGCGCGAGACGGTGTGCTTCCGGATCCTTTATGTTGAGGCTGACCCTTGCTCTGTCTTTCTGTATCATGTTCCGCCTTTCTTTACCTTAGCGGGCCTGCCCGGAACGGTGCAAATCGTAATAGCATCACGAGGCTGTCGCGCAAGGCCGGCAATTCGCTCGGCGCCGTCCTGCCGAAAGACGTCATCATCGGGCGGCCGGGGTGCTGATCATGCGGCGTTTCTGCGCGCCAGCGCGAGCGCAGGGTGAGACGCTGGGACTACCGGAGTGACTGCTAACGTCCGCTCCTTGCGGCGTGGGCGCATGGCAGTCCTGGCATGACGGCGACTGTCTTGACCAAGACTCGGGCTGGGCTCGCTACAAGCCCAGCCCGTGGGGAACTACCTACTTACGCCGTCCGCTGCATCTCTGACTTATCGCCGCCGGCGAGCGCGGCCTGCGCCGCCGCCAGCCGGGCGATCGGCACACGGTACGGCGAGCAAGAAACGTAGTCCATGCCGATCCGATAGCAGAACTCGACGGAACTAGGCTCGCCGCCGTGTTCGCCGCAGATGCCGATCTCGATGTCGGGACGCGCCGCCCGGCCCAATTCCACCGCCATCTTGACCAGCTTGCCGACGCCGTTCTGGTCCAAGACGCCGAACGGGTCCGCCGCGAAGATCTTCAGTTCCTCGTATTTCGGCGAGAACTTCGTGTAATCGTCGCGCGACAACCCCATGGCGGTCTGCGTCAAGTCGTTGGTGCCGAAGCTGAAGAACTCCGCCTCGGTAGCGACCTCGTCTGCGGTCAGCGCCGCGCGCGGAATCTCGATCATCGTTCCTACCAAGTACTTCAGCTTCTTCATGCCGCTCTTCGCCAGCACCTCCTGAGCCACGCGCACCACGATGTCTTTCTGGTGCTTCAACTCCTGGACGCTACCGATGAGCGGAATCATCACTTCGGGAATCACCGTCTTACCCTTCTTGGCCACCTGAACGACCGCTTCGAAGATCGCGCGCGCCTGCATCTCGGTGATCTCCGGGTAGGAGATGCCGAGTCGGCAGCCGCGGTGGCCGAGCATCGGGTTGAACTCGTGTAACTCCTCGACGCGGTGCAACAACTCCGGCAGCTTCTTCTTCAACTCGCCCACCGGGATGCCGTATTTCTCCGACA
>CAYPUQ010000560.1:0-3611 GCA_964413655.1 uncultured Solibacteraceae bacterium
ACGACGCCTTTAGATTCCAGATTTTCTCCGCCCCACGTATACCAGGCCCTCGCTGGCACCCTGACGAAGTAGCCCTGGCCGACTTTGTAGGCGCTGGAGCAGATCAGGCGGCCGGCGGTTCGGCTTCCGATGATCGGCGCCAGACGGTTCTCCTGAGCAAACGCCGCGATCCGCTCCCCGGCGCCGGTGGTATGTTCATCCACCACGATTACCGTCTTCCCGTGGAACGGCATCCGCCCCAGGCCCTCGGTGTAAAGGCTGACCGAATCATCACCAAAACCGAACTTGAGCGCGAGCCAGATCAGGCCGGCCTTCTGTGCCGGGATTCGGTCGAAGGCGGCCAGCGTCTCCTTTGTGTAAGCCGTTTCGGCTCGAGCGCGGGTCACGCTGTAGCCGACAGGAATCCGGTCCGGCGTCAGGTAGCTCATCACCCGCAAGAAAGCGAGACCGCCGCCGGCGTTACCCCGCAGGTCGAGGATCAGCCGTTCGCAGCCGTTCAACTCCTGAATCCCCCGGTCAATCTGGCGGGCGATATCGACGCCCACCGCGCCGGGGAACTTCGTGACCTTCAGCCAACCGACACCGTCCGCCACCCGCGAGACGAAGACATCGCCGGCGTCGGAGGCCTGCGTGTAAACAGGGGCGCACTCGTTCGGCTGGCAGTACTGGAATCGCGCTGCCAGGCCCTTCGGAACCTTCTTGCGCGAGCTCTCGTGAAAGAACCCCGCATCCGGCGTCCCAACGCTCCGGACAAGCTGGCTCAGCGCTTCTTCAAACACCGCCGGCGTCTCGGCCGCGACAAGTGCCGGTCGCGCTCGCTCAACTGCCTCTTTCCAGCCGTCCCTGTCGAACCGCGGGTCGAAGTGCTTCCGCTCTACCGTCTCGGCCACGCGGCCTATGATCGCCTGGCGATCACTCTGACTGAGCTGATCCATTCGCAGTCAATCCTCCCGATAGAGTCCCATAGGATTCACCGACGAGCCGGAACCCGGCCCAATAGAAAGGCAAAGCCTTCGGCCCGAACATCCTTAGCATCTCCCGTTTGGCAAGAGCCAGCGCCTCCGCCTTGTCATGCCCCTGGCCAAGGTAATGGTAGAACCTCCGCATCAAGGTCGCTGTGAACGTGTCGTCGGCGTCCCACAGGCTGGCAACAACGCTTCTGGCGCCTGCGACCAGAAACGCTTGAACCAAACTGTTCATTCCGGAGATCCCTTCAATCCGCCCGAGGTCGGTGTCGCAGGCTGCCAATGTCACCAGGTCGGCGTTAAGATTGAGGCCCACGATCTCGCGGGCCTGCAAGAGGCCGTCCTCGCCGTCATCGTCGCGCCCGGACAGTACGAGCGCCGAGCGCTCCGGAAAGTCCCGGTCAACGGCGGTATGAACCGCGAAATGAAGCGTCCGAAACCGTGCAAGCGGCAAACTCTTTACCGCGTCCTCCGTCGCCTCGGCGCCCGTGAGAACCACCCGCCGATCATGTAGTGCGGCGATCTCCTTCACCTCTGAGAGCGAATTGGGAAGATTGCGCCAACCCGGCGGCCCGGAAGCCTCAAACATTCCCCGACCTCGGTTCAGTGGGCCGAAGTTGAGGGGAGCGGAAGAACCGTATCGGACTCCACCCACTCCAAGAAAGGCCAATTGAGATGGCGGCCGCGGCGCACGGGCAGTGCGGAGCAGATGCAGCACCGTTGCGGAAGGCGCGTACGAGATAACCTGGGTTTCAGCAGCGAAACGTCCCGTCCCGTCGATCAGGGCTTCGAACGGCAGCAAATGGAGCTTCCCGTCAGGCACGATGACGATCCTCTGCCGGTTGTGCTGGAGCTCGATCGGGTCAAGCAACATTCGATGCAGTGCCTGAGCCTCAGGCCGTCCGTCGCGTTTCGCCCGAACCTCCGTCACGTACCGGTCCACGGTGGCTTCGATCGCGTCCCTGCCGGGAAGGGCGCAGTGCCAAACCTCTCCTGAACTAATGGCGATTGCCACAGACGCTTTGTCTCCCAGAACGAAATCGACCAGCGTTTCATCCGGCCCAAGCACGGACTGAACCTGGGCAATCGATACCGGCGGCTGTCGCAGCAGAATCGAGCTATTCGCCGTCGAAACCGGATAAGCCCGGGCCTCGAGTTCCCAGAGATCGTCGAGTAGACCGTTGCGCCGGCCGGGATCGCTTTCAGTGGCCAAGCGGCGATGAATCGCCGCAAGCTTTCCGTCGATTTCCGGCGTCCCCGCGCCGGACTCCGTACCAGTACGCCGCAGAAGGTCGGCGAGCGTCCGGACCCGCGCGGACTCGAGGACTTGGAAGGCTCCGTCGCGGTCGTTCAGGACGTTCAGCCTGAGGTCGAAGTGGCCGCGAAAGACACGTTCCATCGTCGCGACGAGAGTGTTTCGCGTCTTTACGCCGGGCACGCGCGACAGGAGGCCGTCAACGGCATCGGCAGCTTCAGAGTAGAGGGTATCCGCTTCGGCGGCCTTCCCGCTATCCGCCAGGATCTCGGCGAGGACCGCCATCCTTTGTGGCAAGTGATAGACATCGCCCGCCTTGCGCGTTGCTTCCACACTGCGAGCGGCAAATTCGGCGGCCTTCCGATAGTCCCCCGAGTCGCGATAGAGCGACGCGAGGCGAGTGGCCGCGCCGGCGTGAATTCGCTGAAGCCCCGCCCCCTCGGCAGTATCCGCGGCGGCCGCAAGCCACTCCACTCCCCGTTCCTTGTCGCCGGTGGACACGGCGACTTCTCCGAGAACCGTCAGCAACCGCGACTCGCGTACTCTGTGTCCGTTCGACCGGGCTTCCCCGAGCCCCGCCTGCAGCATCCGGAAGCCCTCATCTCGGTGGCCTCTCGCAACCTGGAGCCGAGCCTTGCCCAGATAGGCCGTGAACGGGAAATAGGCGCCTGGGGTAGACTCGGCCAGCTTAAGCGCCCTATCGAAGAATCGAATCGCCTCCGCGGGCCGCCCCAACTCGGCCAACCCTTCGCCGATCGCCGTCCGGTACCGGATCTGAGCCGCCACATCGCCCAGTATCTCCGCCTTCAACAGCCCTCCACCGACCAGCCTCACCGATTCGGAGACATCGCCGTTGAGAAAGGCGATCGCTCCAAGCTCACCTTCGGCGCGAGCCTGCCAAGCCGAATTGCCACTCGCCGCCGCCAGGTCCCGGACGGTCTCCCACGTTTCCCGAGCCGTGGCGAGGTCCATCTGAAAGTCGATATCGCCCTTGACCGACAGCAGATGGAATTGGAGTTCATGGTCGCCCTGAACCGGAGCGAGGCCGAGCATTGATTCGATCTGAGCCGCGGCATCCGATAGCGCCAACGACTCGACGTTGCCGCGCAGATCGGCGGCGCGAAGGTAGATTTCTGTCTTCTCATCACAAAGTGCTCTCGGATCGCTCTCGCTTCGAACCAGCTCCGCCGCCCGCGCCCAATTGTTGAGCCATACGAATCGTTCCACTTCGTCGAGCAAAGCCTGACAGCCAGAGCGCGGCTCCGCGACAGGCAGCGGGAGCAGGAATGCGAAGAGTAAGCCGGTTGCTGTGACAAGCCTCCGAGTTGCCGTCATCGGAACAGTTTCCATCGGTGACCGCCCATCGCCGCCGATTCTCGACTGATTTTACC
>CAYPUQ010000561.1:0-3611 GCA_964413655.1 uncultured Solibacteraceae bacterium
GCGGCAGCGTGGCCGCCGCGCTGCACAAGGCCGGCCGCGGCGGCATCGGCGCGATGAGCGATCGCCGACTCCGCTCCGCGTTTGTCGTCGTGCAAGTGGCGCTGGCGGTGATTCTGTTGTCGGGCTCCGGCTTGATGATCCGCAGTTTCCAGAAACTCCTGGCCGAGCACCCTGGCTTTCGCGCGGACGGCCTGCTGACGATGCGGGTGCAACTCCCAGGGCAGATTTACAGCAGTGACGAGCGGCGCATCGCTTTCTTCGCCGAGGCGACGGAGCGCCTGCGGGCGCTACCGGGCGTGACCTCCGGGAGCGCGATTGCCTTCCTGCCGTTCACCGGACTGGCCTCGGCCACAACGTTCGAAATCGAAGGCCGCCCGACACCGGCGAACCGCTTCGACTGGACGTGCGAGGCGCGCGTTGTGCAGCCGGGCTACTTCGCCACCATGGGCATCCCGCTGCGCGTGGGCCGCGACTTCGAACGGCGCGATTGGACGGGAACCCGAAAGGTTTTCCTCGTCAATGAAACATTCGCGCGCAAGCATTTCGGGAACGAAAACCCCCTCGGCAAACGTATTGTTGTCCATATGGCGGCGCCGGAGTTCGGAGAGATCGTCGGCGTGGTGGGCGACACCAAGCACTACGGTCTCGATACGCAGGTTCGCGAGATGGCTTACTTCCCGCACTCGCAACTCGCCTTCAGCTTCATGACATTTGTTCTGCGCACCCCCGGTGACCCGCTGACGCTGGCGGCGGCGGCGCGCGGCGTGATCCGGGAGTTGGATGCCAACCAGCCCGTCTCCGAAGTCCACCCGATGAATGCCTGGATTGACAACTCCGTTACCCCCCGGCGCTTTCGCATGCTCCTGCTCGCCGTGTTCGCCGGCGCGGCGCTGCTCCTGGCGGCGATGGGAATTTACGGGGTGGCGGCGTGGCACGCCGTGCGCCGCACACGGGAGTTCGGCGTGCGCATGGCTCTCGGCGCCGACGCCCGGCGGATCCTCCGCATGATGCTCGGCGAGTCGGCCCGGTTGGCGGCCGGGGGCATTGTCGTGGGGGCCGTGGCCGCGCTCGTCCTGGGCCGCTTGGTGGAGAGCCTCCTTTACCAGACGAGTCCGCTCGACGGATTCACTCACGGCGCCGTCATTTTGTTGATGGCTGCCGTGGCCGTAATCGCCAGTCTGCTGCCGGCCTGGCGGGCATCGAAACTCGAACCACTCGCGGCTTTGCGACATGAATAGGGAGACTACACGATGACACGTTCCCAGAGAGTAGCGGTCTGTCTCGGCGCCTTGTTGATGAGCGACCCTTGTTTCGGGCTTCGCATCGTTGAGAACGCCAACGAATTCCTCTATCACGGCCGGATTTTCGCCGGCGGCGCGATCGAGATCAAGGGCGTCAACGGCGATGTGGCCGCCGAACCGTCGAGCTCTGGCGAGGTGGAAGTGCTCGCCGTCAAGGAGGGTTCGCTCAGCAACCCGGAGCAGGTGCGCATTGAAGTAGTGGAGCACGACGGCGGGGCCACCATTTGCGCCATCTACCCGGAGAGCGAATTCAAACTCCGGAACACCTGCGCGCCCGGCGAAGGCGGTGACGTTTCGGTCTACAACAACGACGTCTTCGTTCAATTCACCGTGCGCGTCCCCCACCACGTCCGTTTCGTCGGCCGTACCGCGAACGGCCGCGTCTCCGCCAAACACCTCCAAGGCGGTGTCGAGGCGCATACCGTCAACGGCAACGTCGATCTTGAGGAAACGGCCGACGCCAAAGTGAAAACCGTCAACGGGTCCATTCATGCCGCGCTCGATCCGGCCGCTCATCACCGGCCGGTGGATCTCGAATCGGTCAACGGCAATGTCACCGTGAAGCTCGCGCCATCGGCCGGCGTTGAACTGGAAGCAACCACCGTTAACGGCGGCATCGCCAACCAGCTTCTCCTGGCCCAGCAATTCGACGTTACGCCGCAACATGTCGCCGGCCGCACCGGCTGCGCCGCCGGCCCGCGCATCGAGGTTCGCACTGTCAATGGCGACATCCGCCTCGAACAGTCGAACTGACAACGCCCCGATTCCCTGCTACACTGCGTCACAAGTGGATCGAAAGTGGGCTGCTGTCCTCCTGCTTGCATCTCAGTGTGCGCCCGCCCAATTTTTTGACCGCAACCGCCCGGAAACCCACGACGACATCCTGGATCACTTCAAGTACGGCTCTATCGGCGCTGAAGAGCGCGCGGGCATTCCCTACTGGATCTGGATCGTCCTACCGGAAGTCTTTCCCGGCTATCTGCCCGAACGCACCGGCGCGGGTTACGCCCGATTCGGCCTTGTCTTCGAGGAGGGCCGTGAACGTCCCATCGGGACCAGCCTCCGCGAGCGTCAAGTGTTGCTGACCGGTCTCAACTGCGCGGTCTGTCACACAGGTACGATACGCGAGAGCCCCGAAGCCCCGCGCCGGATCGTCCTCGGAATGCCCGCGCACCAGTTCGATTTTCAGGGTTACCAACGCTTCGTACTGGCGGCGGTGGCGGATGAACGCTTCACCGCCGATGATCTCCTGCCCGCCATACGAAAGGCCAATCCCCGAATGAGCTGGTTCGAGGGGCTCATATACAAGTGGTTCGTGATCCCGCGAACCAAGCGGGAGGCCTCCCGCCTAGCGGCCGATTTCGCTTGGGCCGAGCAACGTCCGCCACAAGGGCCGGGCCGCGTGGACACATTCAACCCCTACAAGGTGATGTTCGGTGTCAATATGGCCGCCGACGCCACCGTCGGCACCGCCGACCTGCCGCCCCTATTCGATCAGCGCAGCCGGGAAGGACTCTGGCTGCACTGGGACGGGAACAACGACTCAGTCACGGAACGGAACAAGAGTGCCGCCATTGGTGCGGGCGCCTCGGAAGCTTCGCTCGATCTGCCGTCCATGAAGCGCGTGGAGGATTGGATCTGGGGCCTCAAGCCGCCGCCCTTCCCGGCGGAACGAATCGACCGTGCGCGCGCCGAGGCCGGCCGCCCGCTGTACGAAAAATACTGCTCCGAGTGTCACGCCATCGGCGCGGCGCGAACGGGAACCGTGATCCCGCTTGAAGAGATCCGCACCGATCCGGAGCGCGTCGAATCGTTCACCGCCACGCTGGCGCGGCGCATGAACACGCTGGGTGAGGGGCGGCCATGGCGGTTCAGCCATTTTCGAAAAACCGACGGCTACGCGGCCATGCCGCTCGACGGCGTCTGGCTGCGAGCGCCCTACCTTCACAACGGATCGGTTCCCACGCTGCGCGACCTGCTGAACCCACCCGAACAGCGCCCGGCGGTGTTCTGGCGCGGCTACGACGTGTACGACTGGAGCGCCGCCGGTTTCATCGCCTCCGGCCCCGCCGCCGAACGAGAGGGCTTTCGATTCGACACCTCTGAACGCGGCAACCGCCGCGACGGCCACCTGTACGGAACCCAACTGACACAGCAAGAAAAGGACCGCCTGCTGGAGTTCCTGAAGACCCTGTGACCAGCCCCAATGACGGCGGACGCCCGCGCCTGCGGCAACCCCTAGACCGGCGCTTCAATCCAAGGATGAGCATATCCTTCTCCGAGCCTTCCCGGTTGGCATGTATGTGATCA
>CAYPUQ010000562.1:0-3608 GCA_964413655.1 uncultured Solibacteraceae bacterium
CGATCGCCGAACGCTGGCACGGCCGGCGCCAGTGGCATGTCCTGGCCCAGTCCCGCCCGGACACCGATACCCTCCGCCTCTATCAGGAAGCCGAGCGTATTACGCGCGATCACATTCGCTATGGCGGGGACGAAAAAGGCCTACCCGAAACCCACCGGCGAGCGATCGCCTTGCTGGAAGACGTGACACGGCGCGCGCCGCGGTTTGCTGCCGGTTGGGCGCGGCTCGGTACTGTGTACGAGATGGCCCTTGCCTACGACAGCGGCGAAACCGCCGGATTCAAACGGAAGACTCTCGACGCCCTCCGCCGGTCGCTCGCCATCGACGAAAATCAGGCCGAAGCGCACGCGCTACTCGGCACCACCCTTTTCTTTATCGAATGGGACTTCGCCGCCGCCGAAGCCGCCCTCCGCCGCGCCGTTGAACTCGATCCGCGCCAGACCCAGGCCATGTCCGAGTTGGCCGACATCATGCGGCTCACCGGCCGCGGCGCCGAAGCCGCCAGCCTCGTCCGGCGCGCGATTGAACTGGAACCTTCCTCGTCGCGGCTCCACAACCAGGC
This sequence comes from uncultured Solibacteraceae bacterium, assembly GCA_964413655.1. Classification (GTDB taxonomy): domain Bacteria; phylum Acidobacteriota; class Terriglobia; order Bryobacterales; family Bryobacteraceae; genus CAYPUQ01. The sequence continues at coordinate 563 of CAYPUQ010000562.1, forward strand.
GGGCCTGATTCACCTCGACAACCGCGATCACGAATCGGCGCTCCGCGAGGCGCGGCTGGCGGTCGCTCTGCGGCCATCCCACTCGATGGCCTACTGGTTGGAGGGGGTAATCCACGAGGACCGCCGAGATTACGCGGAGGCCGAATCCGCGTTCCGGCAGGCGCTCCTCATTGCACCCGAGGATCCCCGCGCGGTACCCGCCTACGGCCATCTACTGGCGAAGTCGGGCCGCACCGCCGCCGCCTCGCGAATTCTCGGCCAACTGGAAAGCCTCCACCGCGAAGGACGCATCACCCTGTTTGCGCAAGCGCTCATCCGCCTCGCACTCGGGCAGACTCCCGCCGCCCTCGACCTGCTGGAACTCGGCTACCAGCAGCGCGACAGCAGTACACCGTACGTCAAGCTCGACCCACGCTTCCGGCCCATCCACGGCGAGCCGCGCTATCAAGCTCTGCTTGCCAAACTCGGATTGAATTAGGGCGGGCGCCCTCGCCCGCGGCCGGCCTCCAACGGCTCACGCCAGATGAAACTCCTGACCGATCGACCGCAGCACCACCCGCTCCCGCGCCGGACCCGCAGCCGCAATCAGCCGCTCCACCGGCTCCTCCTGCGGTTCGCGCCCCAACGAAAACGTCTTGTGATGCACCGGCAGGAAAAACTCCGAACGCGCCTCGCCGCCCATGCGCCACGCCTGCTCCGGCGTACAGTGATAGCGGATCCACGGATTGTAAGCGCCGATCGGCATCACCGCCAGATCGATCCCGCCCGCGCTGCGGAGATCCGAGAAAACGTGCGTGTCAGCCGTGTCGCCCGCGAACAGCACCTTCCACCGGCCCACCCGCAACAGGTAGCCGCCATAACCCCGCCACGTATCGCTGCGCATCCGCGCGCCCCAATGGTTCACTTCCTGGCCCTGCACCGTCACCGGGCCCACCCGCACGCGCTCGCCCCAGCCCAATTCGTGTACTGCACGGTAGCGCCTCGGGCGCAACAGGTCGCTCGTCGCCCTGGCAGTCACTATTGTCGTCCGCGGACTCTCCAACTGCCGCAGCGAGGGAATATCGAAGTGGTCCATGTGCGCGTGCGACAGCAGCACCAGGTCGATCCGTGGCAGCCGGTCCGGCTGCAGCGCCGGTTCGGTCAGCCGCTTCACGCCCAGCGTCACCAGTCCGAGATGAATGCCCGCGCGCTCGCTGAATACCGGATCGGTAAGGATGGTGAACCCATCGATTTTCAACAGCACCGTCGCGTGGCCCACCCATGCCGCATGCAGGCCTCGATCCGGCCACCGCGACGGTGTTGGCTCATGCGCCGCCTCCGACACCGGCCGGTTTCGCTCCGCCCAATACTGGCGCCAGAAACTCGGCGCCGCGCGGTACAAGCCAAATGCGGCGCCCGCCATGCCGGTCACGCCGGCCCCGGCAACCCACCAGCGGCGCGGCAGTCCTCTACGGTGTTCGTGCTTCACCATCCCGAATAGCTGAATCGTTCTTCCTTCCACGGGTCGCCATGCATGTGGTACCCGTTACGCTCCCAAAAACCGGCCTCGTCCCGGTCCAGAAACTGCAAGCCGCCCAGCCACTTCGCGCTCTTCCAGGCGTAAAGCTGGGGCACAATCAAGCGGGCCGGCGCGCCGTGTTCCCGCGTCAGCGGCTCCCCGTCGTGCAGGAAGGCCACCAGCGCATCCTCGGCTAGAAAATCCTCGACCGGGAGATTCGTCGTCCACCCAGAGTCGTAGCCGTGAGCCAAAACAAATCTCGCCTCTGGCCTCAGCCCGCCGGCCAGATTCACCAACTCGCGCGTCGCCACGCCTTCCCACAGATTGCCGAGGCGCGACCACCGCGTAACACAGTGGAAATCCGCGAACACGCGCACCCGCGGAAGTTGCTGCATCTGCTCCCACGTCAATTCCAGCGGCTCTCCGGCCAGCCCCCACAACCGCAATCGCCACTTCTCCGAATCCAACGCCGGTGGACCGCTGGCGTCCAGCACGGGCCACTTCTTCGTTCTCGACTGTCCTGGTGGCACCCGGGCGGCCCGCCTGGTGTCCGGGCTGACGATCACATCGCCCGAAAAGCCGTCCGGTCCCGGTATCCCATCGCCCTGCAGCTTGTCCTTTTCCGTTTCAAACAGTCCAAACATAGATACGCTTCGCCCCCGAACTCAGTTCCCACACTGCTTCCTTCCATTGTAACCGCCTGTTTCGCGAGAACATTCCCGGCGCCGGAACACTACTCCCATGTGAGGCTTCATCGCACCAGCCTGCGCTCCGTCCTCGCGGGCCTCGTCGCGCTCACGCTCGCCCACGGCGCGGGCTTCGGCGGACGCGTCGAGTACGTCGGCGGGACGCTGACCCAATTCCGCGACAAGGTAGATGGCCGGCTCTCCGCCACCGACAACCGCGTGCTCATCTTCACCTTCAAAAGCAACAAAAGGTTCGGCGTCGGCTACGACCGCATCAATCTCCTCGAATACGGCCAGAACGTCAACCGCCGCCTCGCCGAGGCGATCGTTCTGTCTCCGTTGTTCCTGCTCAGCAAGTCGCGGAAGCATTTCCTCACCATCGGCTACCGCGACGACAACGACGAGCAGCAGGCCATGGTCTTCCAGATCGACAAAAAAGACGTTCGGGCATTGCTGGTAATCCTGGAAGCACGAACCGGCCTTCGCGTTCAGTTCCAGGACGCCGAGGCCAGAAAGGCTGGTAAAGGCTGATGATCCGCGTGGCCACCATCGGGTGCCTTTTGGGAGCTCTCCTCGCGGCACACCCGCCCGAGGGCAAACCCGCCGTTCCGGCCGATGACGATCCGGCCCGCGACCTCCTGACCATCCGCCGCATCCACGTCGACCGCCTTGGCGGCGGCGAGACGGCCACCCACATCCGCGACATGATCATCGGCAGCCTGCAACGGACCGGCCGCTTCATTCTCACCGAGAACGAGGATCGCGCCGACGCGTTCCTCCGCGGCTCAGCCGAGGACTTGGTGTTCACCGACACATTCCAGTCCAGCGAGGGCATCAACGCACGGGCTTCCGCCGGCACCGG
>CAYPUQ010000563.1:0-3602 GCA_964413655.1 uncultured Solibacteraceae bacterium
TAGTTAGGCATTGGCCAAGGCGATTGTCTCGCCTTTTTTCCAGTGGAGCGGGGGCATCCGAGAAACGCCCGCGCGAGCCGCTCGCTGAGCGGCCCGCGCGGTCCTCCGGAAACTCCCGTCAGAACGAAATCCGGCCCGCGAACTGCAGACTGCGATTGTCGCCGACCGTCGAGGTGATCCGTCCGGCCGTCGGGGAACCGACGGTTCCGTTCGGGAACCCGAAGTAAGGCGTGTTGAACATGTTGAACGCCTCGAAGCGGAACTGGAATCTTGCCTTCTCTGTGATCGGGAACGTCTTCACGATCGAAAAGTCGATGTTGGCGTGCCCAGGCGAGTAGATGATGCCCCGTCCGGCATTGCCGTACTGGTTGACGGCCGGACGCTGGAAGGCGCTCGGGTCGTACCACAGGAACGGGTCCTGGCCCAGCCGTCCGTCGCCGATGCGGTCTGGCCAGGTACCGAGTCCGTCGATCGACGAGACTTGGTTGCCGAGCGTCTGCGGACGGCCCGTGGTGTAGGTCTGGATGCTGCCCACCTGCCAGCCGCCGATGAAGAAGTCCACCGCCCTGTTATCGATGTTCCAGGCGCGGCCGCGGCCCCACGGCAGGTCGTAGAGCAGGTTGATGACGGCCCGATGCTTGACGTCGAACCCCGACGGTCCGCGCGAGCAGCGGAAACACGTGTTGGTCTGTACGCCGCCGCTGGCGCCGCCGCCCGATGCCGCGGAGCCGGCCCAATCGAGCGACTTGCCAAAGGTATACACGCCCAGCATCTGGAAGCCTTTCGCGAAACTCTTCTGGATCCGCGTGGTGAAGGCGTGATAGTTGGACATGTTGGAAGGTTCGAAGATCGGGACGCTGGGGATGTTGCTTAGGGCTTGAATCGGACGCCGCGAGGCGACCGAGCCCGTGCCGGGGCGTACTTCGTTGTAGTTCACCACCTGTAGCAGGTTGATGCCGCGGCTGCCGGTATAGCCGAGTTCGGCCATCCAGCTTTCGCCGAGCTGCCGCTGGACGTTGAACGACCAGCTCTGCGTGTACTGCATCTTGTAGTCGAACGAGTGGCCGCGCACCTGAGGCTGCAGGCGATTTATGTCCTCGGTTGTCTGCGGCTTGATCGGGGTCGCCGGACCGAATGGATCGCCGATCTGTGGATGGGTCGAGAAGTCCAACGGGAAGTCGCCGAAATTAAAGCCCTGCGACATCAGGTGAGGCGGATTCTGGGTAAGCATGCTGCTGGCCGAATAGGGCTCGGGGAAGTAGCTCAGGCCGTAACCCGCGCGGATGACAGTGTTGCCGCTACCGGTGACGTCGTAGGCGAGGCCGAAGCGCGGACCGAAGTTCTTATTAGCGATAGACTTCAATCGCCGGTCGTAGCCGTCCTCGTTGGCGTAGGCGAAGCGTAGCGTGCGCATGTCGAAGTTGGTGTATTGGTCCTGCAACTCGTACTCCGGCAGGTAGGCTTCGTAGCGCAGGCCGAGGTTCAGGGTCAGCTTGCGCGAGACCTTGAAGTCGTCCTGGAGGAACAACGCGTGCTCCCAGGCGCGCAAGTGCGGAACGTTTAGCAGAAAGCCGCGGGATCCACTGACCGGATACCCCAACAGCATGGTGGCCATCCCGATGCCGCCGGCGCCGGTGGCCGGATTGGCGGTACGGCCCACGCCGAAGCCGAGATCGCCGCGCGTCTGCTGGTTGGTGAACGGCGACATGTCGCGGCGCACGACGTGGTAACCAAACTTCAAGTTGTGCCGGCTCACGGTCCAGTACGTGTTGTAGTCGATCTGATAGTTGGTCTGGCGCGGGTTGGCCGGCAGAAAACTCGGGCCGCCGCTGATGCCGGTGTAGCCGCCGATGTTGATGGTCGGCAGGCCGGTGGCGTAGTCGTTCACATTGATGTTGCGAATGCCAAGCGATTCGGCCGACATGCGGCCGTAGTCGGACTGCACCGTGTTCGGCAGTGTTCGGGAAAAGCCGGCACGGAACTCGCCCACCATGTTCGGCTTCCACGTCCGCGTCCAGTTGAACGCTGCGCCGCGAGTCTTCAGGCGCGTGTTCTGAATGCCCGCCACGAACGGCCCCAGGTCGAATCGTTGGGCGGCTTCGGCAGGCGTTGGAAGACAGCAGTTGGCCTGGCCCTGGGGGGCATCGAGTGAGTAATTCTGCCAGGCGTACCGGAAGAAGACGGTATCGCGCTCGGAGAACTGGTGGTCGATGCGCGTCGTCCACTGGTTGTCTTCAATGACGCGGTTGGCGACGGAAGTGAAATTGTCGAAGTGGCCGTTGCCGAGTCCGGCGACGTTCGGCATGGGGAAGATGCTGGCGACGTTGAGTGCCACTGGGTTAATCAGTCCCCCGGGAATGGTGTTGCTGGGGAACGGATCGCGAACGGTCTGGCCGCCTTGAACACGAGTGGTGTAGGGATTGTAGATGACGATCGGCTGCCCCTGACGATTCGCGAGGGTGCTGAAATCGCCCTGCCGGGCGCCGGCGGTGGGCACGCTATTGATGTAGTCGAGGCCGCGGAATTCGCGCTGGCCGGCATAGTCAGCGAAAAAGAACGTCCGGTTCTTCCCGTCGTACACGCCGGGGATCTTTACAGGTCCGCTGAAGGCCGTGCCGAACTGATGGCGGCGGAATGGCGGCTTCTTAATGTCGGGATTGGAGAAGTAGTTGCGGGCATCGAACTCGACGTTGCGGTGGAACCAGAAGGCGGTGCCGTGGAATTCGTTGCTGCCGGAGCGGGTGGAGACGGAGACCACCCCCGCGCCGCGGCCGAATTCGGCCGAATAGGAACCGGTCAACACCTTGAACTCGCGAACGGATTCCAGCGTTGGTTGGACGATGACGGTATTGAATGTGTACTCGTTGTTGTCGATGCCGTCGATGAGCCAGCCGTTGGCGTTGGCGCGCTGACCAAGCGGGTTGAAGTTGGACCCTGCGCGCGGGTTAAACGTGCTGGCGCCGGAGAGGTTCTCGCCGGCCTGGCCTGGGGTTACACCCGCCACGAGGTAGACCAGTTGGGCGAAGTTGCGGCCGTTGAGGGGGAGCTCCTGAACGGCTTTCTGTTCGATGACTTGGCCGACCTCGGCCGAGTCTTGCGAGATGAGGGGCGCGGCGGCGGTCACTTCAATCGTCTCCGTGACGTCGCCAACCGTGAGGGTAACGTCCACGCGGGCACGCTGATCGACCTGGAGCGAGACGTTCGAGCGGTCGACGCGCCGGAATCCGGTCGCGGTCACCTCAACCCTGTAGACGCCCGGAATGAGGAATGGCACAAGGTAGTTTCCTAGCGCGTCGGTCTCGCGCGTCGCGGTGGTGCCCTGTTGAAGGTTGGTGATGGTCACGCGTGCGGCGGCGACGGCTGCCCCGGTTGGGTCCGTCACCGTGCCGAGGATAGTGCCAGTGGTTACCTGGCCGCTGGCGGCCACGCAGAAAACGAGCAGCGCCGAAAGAACGCCGCTAAGGGTGTTTCTTGCTTGATTCATCTGTAGTCCCTTTCGTGGTTGATGAAAGGTTAAGGAGGGCACTGCCGGACTTGCCCGGCGCATGGGAAGTCGGCAAGACCCACCGATACGCGAAACTAGTCTCTGGATCGAATATACC
>CAYPUQ010000564.1:0-3596 GCA_964413655.1 uncultured Solibacteraceae bacterium
TGTTTCACGGTGTTCTTTCCGGCGTCAATGATTGCGCTCCTGCTTGGGCAGTTTGCGCAGCGCGTGCTCGAGCGCTTCCACGAAGAAGTAGTCGCCCCACATCACCGATTCGTTGACGCCAAGCTCCTTGTGAATGTGATAGACACCTCCCTTGAGGATGCCCTCCCATCTTTTGTCCGGTTTCTGCTTCGTCCCGTTCCCGAGATACTGTTCGCACAGAGTTCGCAGTACCCGCAGCGCGGCGCTCCAGTAGAGGTGTCCCTTCACCGGGTCGGCCACGAGGCGGCAAAGGCGCAACAGGCCCGCCGCCGCGATGGCCGCCGCCGACGTATCCACCTGCTTCCGGCTCTCCAGCGGCGCCTGATAATCCCATGGGGGAACGCCGTTTTTCGGTGTGTGCGTAATGAAGTAGTCGGCGCACATTTCGGCGGTTTGCAGGAAATGCGGGTCGCGGCTGTACTCGTAGGAAGTACTGAAACCGTACAACGCCCAAGCCAAGCCGCGCGACCAGCACGAGTCGCCGCGCCAACCCTGGTGCGTGCTTTGCCGCAAGAACTCGCCGGTTTCCACGTCGAAGATGCCTTCATGGGCCGTCGAACCGTCGCCGCGGACCAAGGTCCGGCGGGTGGTGAGCGCGTGACGCAATGCGATCTCGCGCAGTTCGGGATCGCCGGTCTCGCGCGCCGCGTAGAAGATAATGCCGACATTCATCATGATGTCGATAAACAGCGAGTTGTCGGCTACGAAGGAGCGCAGATACTGGCCATTCTCCTTGAAGCGCATCGCCAACGTCCGGCCGGCCTGGATCAGAACCTGGTTCAGCTCCGCATCGCGCGTGTACTGATACCAGCGATAGTAGGTACTGAGGAAAATGAAGCCGAGGTCGTGAACGTCGCGATCGTGTTTGCGGGGTTCTAGCGGCTTCGTGTACCGGATCGCCTGCTCCAGCCAGTAAGTGGCCTCGGAGCCATTGTTGGATACGTAACGCCGGAAAATCCACATCATGCCCGGCAGGAAGCCGTCACACCAATGCGTCCATTTCGGCCCTTCGTGTTTCCAGACGCCGTTCACCGTATACAGCGGGTAGTAGTCGGGGTGGTTGTCGGTCAACCGCATGACCTGCTTCTGCGCAAACGCCAGAGCATCCTCCAGCAGGGCGCGGTCGGTTTCGAGTTCGAAGTGAATCACAGTTACTCCAAGTCGGATTGAGATATCGTCCGCCAAACCATGCGGAGGCCTCGGGCCAGTTCGAGGCGCGTGCCCTGGACTATCACCATGGCGCGCGACGTGTCCCCGGCCGGTTCGCGTTCCTGAACGGCTTCGACCCGCGAGCCGGCGGCAGCCAGCGGACCCGCTGTCTCCAATCGAGCGTTCAGGTCCGCGCGCCTGTTGGCGAACTCCAGTTCGTTGAACTCCAATGTAAATAACATCCGGGTGACACGGCCCGGAATCTTGCGAGCGCCAAGAAACCGGCCGGTTACACGCGCGCCTCTCGGCACAACCACTTCACCCTTGCGCTTGGCGTCCCGCAGCAGCACGGCGGTCAGCAGATCGCCGGTGGCCGCCTTGCCGGGCACCACCGGCGTCTCCAACACCATTTCCAGCGACAGCCCTTCCGGCAGGACCAGCCACTCTACCGGTCTCGGCGCCTCCGTCTCGTCAGGTGGGTCGTCGAATGAAATGACCGACTCGCCCGCATACTGGCGGCAGTTGCTGAAGTGGGTCAGGTTCCGGTTTTCGTTGCCCGCCAGATCCGTGAGCACAAGTTCCGACTGCTCGGGCAGCAGAAACGAACCGGCGCCGATTCGGACGCGCCGGTAATCGATCCGGTCGCTCGCCGAGGTGACTGGCAGAAACGGCGGCACGTCATCGGCTACTACCTCCAGGCGCAGCACGTCCAGGGAATTCTCGTCCGCCCAAAACGACCCATGATAGCCGACGATCGCTTCGGCATCCCCGACTTTCAGCTTGTATCCACTACGGAACTGCGGCACCACAAAATCGTACCTCAGCGCCGGGCCCCCCCGAAGTTCTTCCCGCACACCGAAGTGAATCCGTGGCACGTTGGACAGAAATACGCTCCGTGCGTGGAGCGCGTACGCTCCCGTTCCGGTGGTTCCGCCGCCAACGAGGTCCTGGAGATTCCGGTCCTCGAAGCTGCGCTCGCCGGGCCAGGAATACAGTTCCTTACCGCCGACCAGAGCCACTTCCAGCCGGAGCGTGTCGATCAACTCATACCGGCGCCGTGGCGGACGGCGGAGCGATCGCTCGGTGGTTTGCTGGCAGGTGTAGTTCGGCAGATTCAGCAGATTGGCCCCCATGTGGTTCTTGATTCGCGCAAGCGTTAGCAGGGTATCGTCGATGCCCCGCCCGGGGCCGACGGGCACTTCCTGGGCGCCGGCGGCCAACACACCTGCTATCGCGAGTAACCGCAGCCGCCCCATCCCATTTATTATATCGGCGGGTGGATCTGCTACGATGCAATATTCCAAGGTCTATGGCTGACACCAAAGTATCCGTGCTGAACAATGGCCCCTTGCGCATCGAGGGTGCCTTCAGCGTCTGCGACGCCACTGGCAAGGAGTTCGGCCTTGCTGGCCGCACCGTGATCTCTCTATGCCGCTGCGGCCATTCTCAGAACAAGCCCTTCTGCGATGGCTCGCATGCCCGCCAGAGCTTCGAATCCCAGGTCGAGGCGCGCGATCTGCCGGCGCCCAAACCGAAGTCGTAGTTTCGTTTTGGCTTCGGGTGGACGCGGTGCGCTCGCCGCGCGGCTCATTCCGGGCCTGCCGGTTCGATCCACGACGCATCCTGACCGGCAAGTTCGAGTGCGCGTTTGAGGCTCGCCTTCAGGTACTCGGCCATCGCGGCGTCCTCGCGTCGGAGCCAGAGGATGAGATGTTCCAATTCCCGTTGCTCCGCGACTGTCACCCGCCGGCGGGCGGTGCGGCGGCCTCCCTTGGCGAACTTGCGGATTGCCCCACCCACCGAGCGTTCAACGATGGCGCGCGCCATGCTCTTGTCGACACCCGCCGCCCGCAGCGAACCCAGCGCCGCGTCCATCAGGGCCAGTGTGACATTCGCCGACAGGGCCGCGATCGCGGCATACACCGCCCGCGTCGGCCGGGACACCGTATGTACACGGCACCCGGCCCGTTGGAGCCACGGCCGCATTCGCCTTACCGCCACGAGATCGCCCTCCAAAAGATACTCTTCGCGCTCCACAACGCCCGCCGGAATCAGCGAGCACGTGTGCGCGCCGGCGGCTTGCAGCGGATAAAGCACCGAACTGTCGAGCAGGCTGTCCACCAACAGCACTGTCCGCCCCCGCCATCTTAGTCCCGATTCCGCCATCTGACGGACGAACTTCTCAAGCCGCGCCGGGGCCGCGCTGACGACGACGATAGGAGCGTCCTTGAGATCGTCCCAGCGGCGCACGGCAAAGCCGGCGCGCAAAGCGTTCGAGGATCGCCGCGCCAAGCGGAACGACGGAGCGATCACCGGCCCCAGGTAATGGCAGACGTCCGGCCGGCGGTTGAGAAAGGTCCCGCTAAGCGGACCGGCGACGGCCAGCGCCAGTGGATCGATCGTTTTCA
>CAYPUQ010000565.1:0-3593 GCA_964413655.1 uncultured Solibacteraceae bacterium
GATCTTCCGCTTCCGGCAGCGGGAACTCGCTAAGCTGATTGGCGGGGTGAGAGATACCGCCGAACCGGTGATCTCAAGGCGAGGTTAGTTCTACCACGCCCTCCAGGAATTGCCAGTCCGGGATTTCGTATGCGCGCAAGCTGGTGCGCAGCGGCCCGGAGATCTCGCGTGAGTCCAAACTTCCTAAACCATCCACCCGCAGCGGGACCGTCGAAATTGCCTTCTTATCTTCCTTCGTTCGTAGAGTGATCGTACCGCGGAGGTCCGGAAGGTTGGCGAGTGAATGGTTCACCAACAACACCCGGACGTGAGCCCGCTTGTTCTCTTCGTAGATCCGGATTCCCGTTACCTCCAGATGTCTGGCCAACGAGCTTCCCGTCGGGGAAGGCGCGTCAGGCGACGCAGCCTCCGGCGGTTCCTCGAACGGCGCCGCGGCAGCAGCTTCGCGGTCCGGGTGGGGCATGAGAAAGTACCACGCGCCGGCGCCGGCGACTGAGAGACCCAGCGCAACCAGAATCGTTACCAGCCAGCCGGGCATTCCCTGCTTCACCGGCACGTAGTAGGGCATAGCAGGGACGGGCGGCTGGCCCGTGACCGGCTGTTGCCCGTACGCCTGCGGGGGCAGTTGCGGAGGCGGTTGCTGCGGCTGCTGCCATGCCGCCGGCGCCTGATAGCCCGCGGGCGGTGCGGGGGGCGACGCCTCCGTTTGTGCCGGTGGAGCGCCTTCCTGCTCTGGTTTGGAACAGACCGGGCACTCCGGCTCGGACGGCAAGACTTCCCGTCCACATTGCGGGCAAATCCAACTGAACATAAGGTAGTTCCCCTTTCAATCTAACGCAGCCAGCCGCGGCGGCGTTTCAGAATAGGGAGGGAAGCGGGATGGACCTCGTTCGCAAATCCACAGTGACGCCGCGCCGCCTGGGCATCCTGCCGGCGGCCTGGCACCCGCCGACTCGGGCGCACCTCGCGCTGGCAGCCGCGCCGCTGGACCAAGCCTTGGTCGACGAAGTGCTCCTGGTGCTACCGCGCCGATTTCCCCACGAAAAGGAGTATGGCGGCATCGATCTCGGCCAGCGCCTTCGCTTGATCGAACAGGCCGCCCAGGATTCTCGCTGCTCGATTGGCGTCTCCGACGGCGGACTCTTTGTCGAAATCGCCCGTGAAATACGCCCGTTCAACAAATCCGCCGAAATCTGGTTCCTGTGCGGCCGCGACGCCGCCGAACGGATTGTCAATTGGGATTACGGCCGGCCGGACGCATTCCGCGAAATGCTCGGCGAGTTCGGTCTGCTGGTGGCCGATCGCGCCGGGCGGTACAAGCCGCCGCCGGATCTGGCGCCGCGCATCCGCCCGCTTCCCATGCCGCGCGACTGGAGCCACGTCTCCTCGACTGAGGTCCGCGAACGCATCCGTCGCGGGGAGCCGTGGGAGGACTTGGTTCCGCCGGAGATCGCGGACCTCGTGCGCGAGATCTACACGTCCAAGGCGTGACCGGCGGCGAAGCCTCCGTCGACGGGCAGCGACGCGCCGGTGACCCATCGCGACTCGTCCGACGCCAGATAGAGCACGGCATAGGCCACGTCCTCCGGCTCGCCGAGCCGGCCGAGCGGATGGAGCGACTCCAGCTTGCGCGTCCGCGCTTCGTCCCGCAGCAGGGCGTCGAGTAGCGGAGTCCGCACAAAACCTGGACAGACGCAGTTCACGCGGATGCCACGCTCGGCGTAATCGAGCGCCATGTTCCGGGTCAACGCGACGACGGCGCCTTTGGTCGCGCTGTAGGCCGCCCGGTTGCGCACCCCGGTGATGCCCGTGACCGACGAGCTATGCACGATGCTCGCGCCGGGCGGCATGCGCGGGATGGCGTATTTCGAGCAGAGAAAGAGCCCCTTCACGTTGACCGCGAAGCAACGCTCCCACCCTTCAGCGTCCTGCTCGACGGCCGTGTGGCGAACGGCGATCCCGGCGTTGTTGAACAGCACGTCGATGCGGCCGTGCGCGGCGGCCACCTGGTCCATGGCGGCGCGAACGTTGTCCTCGACGGAAACGTCGCAGCGGATCGCCCCGGGGCCGGGTGCGGCGGCGCGGTCGAGCACGACGACCGCCGCACCCTCCCGTTTCAGAAGCGCCGCCGCCGCCGCGCCGATCCCGGACGACCCACCGGTCACCACCGCTACTTTCCCTTTCACGCGCATCGCCACCCTATTCTATGCGGCTTCCCCGTTACCATATCGGAGAGATGCCCTGGAACCTCTCCGAACCGGAAGCCCGCGTGCTGGGCTCGATGATCGAAAAGGAACTCGCCACCCCGGATTACTACCCGCTGTCGCTCAACGCGCTGGTGAACGCCTGCAACCAGAAGTCGAATCGCGAACCGGTAGTGAGCTACGACGATTCCACCGTGCTGGCGGCGCTCGACCTGCTGCGCGATAAGCGGCTCGCGATAGTGATCACGGGTGGCGACAACCGGGTCCCGAAGCACGGCCACCGCGCTTACGAGACGCTGGACTTAGGGCGGCGCGAACTCGCGTTGTTGTGCGTCCTGCTGCTGCGCGGCCCGCAAACGATCGGCGAGTTGAAGGAGCGAACCGGGCGGATGTATGAGTTCGACGACCTGGAATCGGTGGAATCGGCGCTGGACCGGCTGGCGTCGCTCGACACCGGCGCGCTGACAGTCCGGCTCGATCGCCAGCCCGGAATGCGCGAAGCGCGCTGGGCCCACCTGCTCTCGGGCGAGCCGCCGGCACAACCCGTGAGTGCGGCCGCCGCGCCCGCACCGCCAGCGACGCATCCGCTTACGGAGCGCGTCGAGAGACTCGAAGCCGAACTCGCCGCGCTTCGCGCGGAGTTCGAGGCGTTCCGCCGGGAATTCTCATAACCCGGCATAGCCGGAACGAAACAGGTCCGAGTACGTCGCCAGAGTGGACATCGGGCTGCTGACGGAGCGGTAGAAGGACCTGATCGCCGGAGTGTTGAGATGCTGGGAGCTGTCGAACGGCGCCGCTGCCAACTGTTCCGTTCCGGATTCACCACGCCGCGCTAATCTGGGACGATGACACGACACTTTCCCGCCCTGACACTGGCGGTTTTCGGGGTGGCAACCTCCTTATCCGGCGCGGACGGCAAGACTCGTAACGTGATTTTCGTCATGACCGACGGCCTGCGCTGGCAGGAGGTTTTTCAGGGCGCCGACGCTGCCTTGCTGAACAAAGAGCACGGCGGGGTGGCAAACGTCGAGGAACTCCGGCGCGAGTTCTGGCGGAACACGCCCGAGGCGCGACGCGAGGTCCTGCTGCCGTTTCTGTGGAGCGAGATCGCCCGGAAGGGGCAGATCTTCGGCAACCGCGAACGAGGGTCGGACGCCTACCTGACCAACGGACTGAACTTTTCCTATCCGGGCTACAGCGAGACGCTGTGCGGGTTCGCCGACCCGCGAATCAATTCGAACGATAAAGTCCCGAATCCGAACGTGACCGTGCTCGAATGGCTTCATCGCAAGCCGGCATTTGCCGGAAAAATCGCAGGGTTTGGGGCCTGGGATACGTTCCCCGCGATTCTGAACGCGGACCGCGCCGGGTTCCCGGTCAACGCAGGTT
>CAYPUQ010000566.1:0-3591 GCA_964413655.1 uncultured Solibacteraceae bacterium
CGGTGACCTCGTCCTTACCAAGGACGCGCTCTACCAACTGAGCTACATCGGCCCTGCCGAACCATGTTAGCAGCTTCCCGGGCCGACAGCAGCCGAGGGCGTCATGCACGCCAGCGCCGGACGGGGATGGTGGACAGGGGAGGATTCGAACCTCCGTAGCCCCAAGGGGCGACGGGTTTACAGCCCGTTGCTTTTAACCGCTCAGCCACCTGTCCGCGAACAAATCTTCGCACGCGATTCCGGCGATCCGCTTCAATTTGTAAGCAGGGGGGTACCGCGACGACCCTGACCGAACACTGGGCTTCTAGGATTGTAGCGAAGGATCGCGGCGGCTGTCCACTTTTTGTGGACCCGAACGGACCCGAACGGGGGCTGGCGCGGCCCTGGCGAAGGGCTCGACCCAATCCTCGCGAGAAATGCGCGTGTTCCTGCAGGAGGCGAACATGGATGCCGCTTTTGCCGGAGTGAACGATTATCTGGGATATAGCGACAAGCCCGCTCCGTTTCTGATGGTCCCGTTCAAGTAATCGGGCTGCTAATGCTGGGGAAAAAGGGCAAAGGCTTTAACGTGCGACCCGCCGATTCCCGGCTCAAACTGAACGAGCTTTCCAAAAAAGATGCGTCGGCCCGATCATCAGAGAACTCCTCGCTCAGTACCGGCGAACTGAGGAATCCGAGGACCTCTTCAAGGAACTCTGAGGGGGGCAGCCAACGGTGCATCGAGTTCGGCTGGCGGATGTTCGCCGTAAAGGCGGCCGGGAAGGGTTTCACCAGCATCAAAGCGGTGAACGGACGCAATAGCCTTCAGGTAGACGTTGCGATTTGCGAGCGCAAGTCCTTCACGGCTGCCTTCCGGTTCCTACGCCACGAGGACGGCGACGGGCGGATGCGACCGGCGACGACCTGGAAGCCCGAGGACGCCCCGAATTTGCTGCGCATGGCGAGCGACATCTTCGCCCCGCAAGTGAACATTTACTTCAACAAGATACCGACTGGTGCACCATCTAACCCCTGCACCAGCCCATCGGCGACGCCGCTTGCAAGCACCATATCGTCAAGCACAAGAGCCCGACCGCAGGAAACGGACGGGACCCGATCACCCTGAGCCATGAATTGACTCACTTCGTGCAGCAGACGGGCAAAATGAGGGGCCACCACAACCGCGAGAAGGTCCTGCTCTCGCTGGGAATCGAGTCGCCGCTCCTCGACAAGCAGCCTTGTCGCGGACCTGAATCCCCGGTGAGATTCCGTCGTCTTTTTCAGAACCCGATCGACAACAGAATCTCGACCTGGTCGCGCCGTGTGCCGGTGGTGAAGGAACTGAACGAGGTGCCCAGCCAGCGCGTGTACCGCACCTCCGGGGTCACCCTGATGCCGACGTGGTCGATGAACTGCCCGCCGAAACCGGCCGCAACGCCCGGCAAAGACTGTTTCGACGGCGTCGCCGGGGTGGTTTCGCAACATTGCGGATCGTCCGGATTCGTCGTCCGGTCGATCGAAGTCTTGATGCGGGAAACGCGCCGCATGGTTCCGCCGAACTGCACGAACCAGCGCGCGCCCGGGTCATGACGGTCCGTGCCGTAATAGCGAATCAGCACCGGAACATCGTAGAACCTCGCCCGCGTATCCTCCTGCCGCAAGGTGTGCCTACGCTCGTCGACGATGGTCGCCGGATTGTCGACGCCGGCGAACCAGTCGCTCCGCATCTTATAGCCGACTCGCCGCATCAGCGCTCCCGCATGCAAAGCGAAGCGCTCCGTAAGCGCCAGTTGCGCCGACACGCCGTAACCGACGCGGTGCGACAGCCCTTCGGTCGCATGACGCTCCTCCAGTGGCGGGCTGTCCGTGAACGTCGTACTTTGCCGTTCGGGCACTAGCGCCAGCACCTTCGTACTCAAAGTCAAACCCATCGAAAAGCGGCGGACATACGCCGGCTCCGGCAGCGGCTGGCGGCTAGACTGATCTTGGCCGGACAGAGTCGTGCCCACAAACGAGGCAATAATGATAAAAAGCGGTTTCGTTCTCATGTTGATTCGCAGAAGCGGAAAGACGCACGGCAAACTCGTTAGGTATCACAAACTTTAGCGATTGACAAGCAAGCTACGAAAAGACGGCGAAGATTGCAGCCGGCAATTGGAGGCGCTGGTGAACCGCCTGGCCGCGGTGAGGCAGGTAAAGCATGCAATCCTGGGCGTCGAGAGCGGCGATGGGCAGTTCCGCTGGACCGGCGCCGCGGGTAATGCGACGCCGAGCGGCACCCCCATGCGGCCGGATACCCCGTTCTTCATCGCAAGCGTCGACAAGCTGTTCAAGGCGGCCCTCATTCTCAAATGCCACGAGGACGGAAGCATTGGGCTGGATGCGCCAATCGCGACGTATCTCCCACCGGAGCTCGCCGGCGGACTGCACCGATTGGGCGGAGTCGACCACACCGGCAGCATCACCGTGCGCCACCTGCTTGGCCATACTTCGGGGTTGCCGGACTACCTCGAAGAGCGTCCGAAAGGCGGAAGGAGCCTGGTGGAGCGCGTGGATGAAGAAGGCGACCTGGCGTGGAGCACCGATGAATCTCTCCGCCTCGCACGCGATCGGCTCACACCGCACTTTCCACCGCAGCCAGCCGGCGTCCGGCGACAACGGGCCCGCTACTCCGACACCAACTACCTGTTGCTGACGGCCATTCTCGAAGCCGTGACCGGGCGGCCGCTGCACCGTGAGTACGAGGATGTGTTGTTCCGCCCGCTGAAGATGCGGCATACCTACCTGCCCGGACACTCCCAGCCATTGGAACCTGTTCCCGAACCCGCGACGCTTTGGTTCGGCGATAGGCCGATGGAGATACCGATGGTGATGCGGTCGATCCACGGCGTTTACAGCACGGCCGGGGATCTGCTTGGCTTTCTGCGCGCGCTCGTTCGTGGCGAGATCTTTCGACGGCCCGGAACGCTCGCGCTGATGCGGCAGCACTGGAACCGGTTCGGCTTCCCGCTCGACGCCGCCGCGCTGCGAGCGCCTTCATGGCCGATGGAATACGGACTCGGCATGATGCGTTTCCGTCTACCCCGCGTACTTACGCCGTTCCACGCGGTTCCGGAGATTGTCGGCCACTCGGGTTCCACCGGCTCCTGGTTGTTTCACTGTCCGAAGCTGGATTTGCTGCTCGCCGGGACGGTCGACCAAGTGACGGGCGGCGCGATACCGTACCGGTTCCTGCCGAAGGTCCTGAGAGTCTTTGACCGCTAACATCGCAGAACTCCTTGCATATAGCGCTTGGTTCCGCAACGAGCCCGCAATCAGGGGTACCTGCGAACGGCTTTGCCAGCGACGTTCTGTTTGGCGTCGGCTTCGCTCCAAGTACGGGATGGCTGTGATCCAGCCGTTACTCGCGGCGGGGAAAACAGCTGCGGAGGGGTCCAGCGGAGTCCGGTATTCGGGTGATGTATCGAGCACAGTGAGGTACAGGGATGCCGCGGCGCCGGCCAGGGTGACCTTCGGTCCCGTGGCGCGCGCGATCCACAACTTTCCGTCGAGCAGACGCATCACTTCCGGCAGCTTTGGATTCACCAATGAGTTCACCCGGCGCTACGACGA
>CAYPUQ010000567.1:0-3585 GCA_964413655.1 uncultured Solibacteraceae bacterium
ACGCCTGACTCGGCGCGGTGGAGGAGGACGGCGCAGGAGCAGGCGGCGGCGCCACGGTCTCGTCCGCGCGCAACTGCCGAAGCTGCGAGCGCGTCAGCGGACCGCGCAGGTACGACATAACCCACCGCGTCTCGAAGATCGCCGGCCCGCTTTCATGCACGTTGTGGAGCAGGAACACACGATTGCCGAGCGCCGCCAGCGTCTGTTCCATGCGGCGCTTGTCGAACCCGCCGCCAGCCGTCGCTGAGGCGCCCTCCAGACCGTCGAGCACGCGCTGCTTGTCGCGGTCGGTCTGTAGCCGTCCGATGAACCACGTTCCGCAGTTGGAGAGGCCCTTGTAGTCCAGGTCGACAGGGTTTTGGGTAGCGAGCACCACGCCGAGGCCGAACGCGCGCGCCTGCTTCAGCAGGGTCAGCAGCGGCTGCTTCGACGGCGGGTTTGCGACCGGCGGGAAGTACCCGAAGATCTCGTCCATGTAGAGCAGCGCGCGCAGGCTGGTGGTGCCCGGCTGATGCCGCATCCAACTGAGCGTCTGGTTCAGCAGCAGCGAGACGAAGAACATCCGCTCCTGGTCGTTAAGGTGAGCGATCGACAGGATCGCGATGCGCGGCTTGCCCTGTGGCGTGTAGAGCAGGTCGCCCACTTCGAGCGGGTCGCCCTCCAGCCACGTTTCGAATCCGGGCGATGCCAGCAGGTTGTTGATCTGCATGGCGAGCCCGAAGCGGTCCTTCGCCGGAAAGAACGCTTCGAGATCGATCACGCCCACTCGCTGCACGGGCGGTGTCTGGATCTGCTGGATCAGCGCCGCTAGATCGAGATCCCGTCCGTTGCGCCAAGCGTGATCGAGAATCGTCGAGACCAGAATATGCTCGCGGCTTTGAACTGGATCGCCCTGGACCCCCGCCATGGAAAGCAGCGCGGTGGCCGTTCCCAGGACGCGCTCGCGCAGGGCCTCGCGGTCGTCCAGCACTTCGTCGCTCGGCGCGGCGAACGACCGCAGCAAGTTCACTGGCCGCCCCGCCGTGCTGCCCGGAGTGTAGACCACGAACTCGGCCGACTCGCGCAGCATGCGGATGCGGTTGCCGTCCTGCCCCCAGCCTGCAAGCCCTTTCTCCCACAACTCGGCCTGCTGCGCGGCATAGTCGCTCTTCGAGAGGCCCTTCCGCTGGGCGTCGTCGTCGTTGACCCACGGCTCGAAGTCGGCTGGACGAAGATCCGGAAAGGTGAGCAGCAGATTGGCGAGATCGCCCTTGGGATCGATGACCAGCGCCGGTATTCCGTCGATGGCCGCCTCCTCCAACAGCGCAATACAGAGCCCGGTCTTGCCGCTACCCGTCATCCCGACGCACACGGCGTGAGTGGTCAGGTCTTTCGAGTTGTAGAGTAGCAGGTCGTTCAGTCCCTGCCGGGCCGCCAAATCGTACTGCCGGCCAAGGTAGAAAACGCCCAATCGTTCGAAATCCATGCGAACTACCGATTATGCCAGTGTCCTACGGCTGCGATATAAATCAAGATCATGACGACAGCAACCTCCCGGCGGCAGTTCGTGCGCGGCATCGCGGTTGGAACAGCCGCGGGGTTTCCAGCCATCGTAAGGCCAGCCCAGGCGCGCCGGCCCAACATTCTCTTCGCCATCTCAGACGACCAGTCGTGGGAACACGCTTCGGCGTACGGCGACAAGATGGTGAAAACGCCAGCATTCGACCAAGTGGCGGGCGCGGGTGTCCGGTTCACGCGGGCCTTCAGTCTGTGCCCGGGGTGCGCGCCGTCGCGGGCGGGAATTCTCACCGGCCGCGCTATCTGGCAGTTAGAAGAGGCCGGGACTCATGCCAGCTTCTTTCCGCGCAAGTGGCCCGTGTATACGGACCTGATCCGCGATGCCGGGTATCACGTTGGGCTCACGCAGAAGGGTGCCGGGCCGTGCAACTGGAAAGAATCGGGGTGGCTGCACAACCCGGCCGGACAATCGTGGGATCGCCAGCAGGTACCGAAGGAGAAGGCGATCGAGGGCATCAGCCGCAACGACTACGCGGCCAACTTCGGCGAGTTCCTTGCCGCGAAGCCGAAGGACCAGCCGTTCTGCTTTTGGTACGGCTGCAGCGAGCCGCATCGTGTGTTCAAGAAGGGCATCGGCAAAGAACGGGGAAAGCGCGTGGCCGACGTCCGTGTTCCGTCGTTCCTGCCGGATGCCGAGGAGGTTCGCAGCGACATCCTCGATTACTACGTGGAGATTGAGCACTTCGACACACATCTCGGACGGATCCTCGACGCTCTGAAAAAAGCCGGTGAACTCGAAAACACGCTGGTGTTGGCCACCAGCGACAACGGCATGGCGTTTCCGGGCGCCAAGGCCAACCTGTACGAGCACGGGGTCCATCTGCCGCTGGCAATCAGTTGGCCAGCGGAGATTCGCAGTGGGCGCGTAGTGGACGACATCGTGAGTTTCATGGACTTTGCGCCCACGTTTCTGGAGTCGGCGGGTCTGCGCATTCCGCGCACCGTGACCGGAAAGAGCCTGTTGCCGCTGTTGCGGTCCGGGCGCGCCGGACAGGTGGAGGCGGCGCGGCGGCAGGTGTTCTTCGGACGGGAGCGCCACTCACACGCGCGATTCGACAATCTCGGCTATCCCTGCCGCGGCATCCGCACGCACGACTACCTCTACATCCGCAACTTCAAGCCGGATCTATGGCCGGCCGGCGACCCCGAAGATTACTTCGACATCGACGCGGCGCCCGCAAAAACCTACATGATGGACAACCGGAGCGATACTGCCGTTGCGCCGCTGTTTCATCGCTGTTTTGGGAAACGCCCGGAAGAGGAACTATTCGACATCCATGCCGATCCGGGCTGCCTCCGCAACCTCGCCGCTTTGCCGGAGCACACGGCGGCGAAGAAGCGGCTGCGCGCGGAACTCGACAGGACGCTCCGTGCGCAAGGCGATCCGCGCGTCACCGGCCGCGGCGATATCTTCGACAGCTATCCGCGCTTCTCGCCGATGCGCCCGCACTTGGGCGGTTTCGCCCAAGAGGGTGGGTACAACCCGAAATATAAGTAACGCCGAGGGCGGGATGCGAGGAGGCTGCTGAAGACGGTTCTACCGCCCTGCGCCGGCCGCCGCGAACGCGTCCACGGCCGCGCGCGCCATTTCTCCTGCGCCCTCCGCCGTCCGCAGATCCCTTCCCGGAAAATCCCCCACCCAGATCTTCCGGTCCGTTTTCGCGTCGAGGAGGAAGAGCGTCACTCGTGCGTCGCTCTCGTCGCCGCGCACCGTTACCATCATCACCCGCCGGACTCCCAGCACCCTTGCAGCTTGCTCCGTACTGGTGGCCTCGTGGCGGAATTTTTGAACGGATGGCCAAGGCACGACCGCGGCCACTTTGCGGTTTGCCAGTTCAGCCGCCAGGCGCTCGGCGAGATCCTCGTCCAGGTTGCCGCGCGAGCCATCGGCCTTCCACGGCCAACTGGCCGGCACGACGGCAAGCCCCGGATCGGCGAATACGTTCCACCCGAAGTACACAGCGGAAACAGCCGCGACGCCAGCCGCCACGCCAATCAGCCGCCGCGGAAAGCGCCGGCTCGCTTTCC
>CAYPUQ010000568.1:0-1290 GCA_964413655.1 uncultured Solibacteraceae bacterium
CGCAGAACACCAGATGCTGGAGCCCCGACAGCGGCAGGAGGTCGTCTTCGCTATACATGACACGTTCTACGCGGTACCGTTCGGGTTCACCTCCCAGCGGAAGGTTACTCCAGGAGGCGTCGCTGCCGGACCGCGGACCGTGTAATCCCCCAGGGACCGCGGCGTGGCCGGCGAGTCGATCTGAATGAGCTGGAACAGTTCGTGCGCCGGGGAGTTCCCCAGCGCCGTTTCGTGCTCGAACACCCCCAGCCCACGCACCGCCATCTCACCCCGCGCCGCTGACCGGTCGTGCTCGAACATGTGCGTCATCGCCTCCAGCAGCAGGCTGTAATCGTCCTCGCTGAAGCCGGTGTCCTTCGCCAGGAACGGCGAGATGAACCCGTGAGCGCGGTACAGCGCGTACGGAACCGTGTGCTTCCGCCCCATCTGTCCGCTGCCGGCCTTCTCCTCGCCGTCGCCGGTTTCCGCCGCTCGGTCTGTATCGCCGGGATTGGTCAACGCTACCCGGGTGATGGCGTGTTCGAGCGAGAAGATCGGCGACTGCGATCGCGCGAAGCTCAACTGCACCGGCCCGCGCACCTGGCCGCAGTTCCACAGCTTCAGGTCCTTCTTGCCGCCCTTCTTCTTCCCACTGTCGCCTGGAGCGTCGTCGTCGGCACCCGACTTGCCCGTCGTCATCACCGCGCCGAACGTGCGCACGTCGAAATAGTTGGCGCACATCCAACGGCGCGCGTCCTCGTTTGGTCGTCCCGCGGGCTCTGCCTTCACCGCCTCGTACGCCTTCTTCTGCTCTCTAGCGAGAATTCCTCGCTCCTTGACGTAAATGTCGTTCGGAGGCTGACACCCTTTGGTCATTCCCACAAAGTTACGGATCTTCCGCTTCAGACAGACGTCCGTCACGATCCCGTGGCCTGTCTCCGGGTCCACGCGCGGCGCGTTGCCGGCGTCCGGATCGCCGTTCGGATTCCCCTGCACGACTTCAAACAACAGGACCAACTCGACTCGCTTCTCGAAACTCATTCCACTCCTCCTTCTTCTGCTTCCGCCTCAACCGGCGCGCTTGACTGCTTCGTGAAGAACTCCTGGCGCTGGTGGTAGTAGCCCAGCGCAAACGAACCCTGCTCCTCCAGGCTGAGCGTTGGCGGAAACGCCGTAACCGCGTCCAGAACCTCCGCCAGCCGTTTGTGAAAATGGGCCTGCAATCCCCCTTCGAGCTTCGAAAGGTGATGCAGTGCCAGCTTGATCAGACCGGGAAACACCGTCGCCGGACGCGTGCTGGCAGCACCGTAG
>CAYPUQ010000568.1:1390-3574 GCA_964413655.1 uncultured Solibacteraceae bacterium
GTTCGAAACGCTGCCAGGTGGCCTGCCCTTCTTCGCGGACACCAGCAGATCTCCGACACTCTCGACTCGGGGAGCGTTGAAGTAGTCCGTCAGGAGGTCCAGGATTCCGGCCTCCTCGTCGGCCCAGTAGATCGCCGTGGTATCGGCGGACAGCCGGACGAAACGCCGAGGAAGCGGCTCGCCGGGACGGTTCGGGTCAGGGTAGCGGTCGCTCAGGAGCCGTTTCAGCGCCGTGGTGTAGGCGTCGGCGCAATCCTGGCACACCGGCGCGTTCTCGTTGCCGGAGAGCCCGTACGATTCGAAGGCGTTCTGGTTGAAGCTGACCACCGCCAACCCTGTTTGACCACCTGGAAGGCGGATAGGTGGATGGAGCCGCGTAGCCTGCGCCACCATTCCACACACCACACAGCAGCTTGCGTCTCGTTGCTGACCCTCCCTCCGAAGCCTTGAGAAATAGTCCCGGACTTCTGGGCGATCATGAACCAAACGACCTTCATACTCGAACGCGAACAGGTCGTTCGACGCGTAGCCCACAGCACCCACGATCGCCGCCGCGCGATCTCGTTGGCTCTGATCTTCGATAAAGCGCAACACGGCTGCCAGAGCAGCGCTTCTCGTTTCGGACTGGGCGCGGAGCACTTCTTCGCGGTAAAGTCCAAGGCGAACCAGCAATGCCTCCTTGGACCGAACACCCTTCGGTTCCACGCCAAGGATGTACTCCGACTTGTCTACCAGAAAGTCGGCTGGCGGAAGGATACCCGTCTTCCCAGGCCTTCTGCGGGGGATCTCCATTACCTTCGCGGTGCGTTTCTTCCCCGCCGTCTCGTCGCCCGCCGTCGGGATTACGCTGAGCACCACGCCCGATTCGTCCAGCGCGATGATCCACGCCACCGGCTTCGGTTCGTAATCCGGGTTGGCCAGCAGGTCCTCCCGCTGCGCCAGTTCTCTCAAGCTGGCGAGGATCACGCCGCCTCCTCCCACTGCGGAACTTCGATCACCCCGCGCTCCAGCCGGGCCTGGAAGAACACCGGCTTGTTCACCTCCGGTCCGAATCGCAGGTCGTGCAGCATGTAGCCAAGTTCCCGCGTCTCGTCCAGCGGCAGCGGATCTCCCGTGTACATCTCAACCGTCGCCGGGAACTCGCGGCAGCCCAGGTACGGCTGCATGTGGAACTGGCCTTTCTCCAGCCGCCGCCGGAACATCGCGTCGAACTTGTTTTCGTTGTCCTCCGAGCCCCGCCGCGGCGTGAAACGGAACTCCGCCTCCACCGCATAGTCCACGTCGCGCAGAGCCACCGTGTTTCGCTGCGCGCGGTCGTCGTCGGCGTAGTAGTCGTACGGCCTCCCGGCCCGCATCGCCGCAAGCGCGTTGGGAACCGAGGCCCGCGTGTTCACCTCGTTCCGCTTGATCTGTACGTAACGCGGTGGGGCCAACAGGTAGATCCGGCGGATGTGCCAGCGGATCGCCGGCTTCCAGAGGACTGCCTCCAGCACTCCTCTGGCCGCCGATGGAGTGATGACATCGTAAGTGAGCCGCTCCGTCTTGAACTCGGGCCTTGTAAAGCAGGCGAGTTCTCCCCGGATGCGAACTCGGTAAGTGTTCGGCATGAATGACCTCCTCCGGCAGTATAACGGCCAAGGCAGTCAAGCAGTCACTGATCGTCTTATTTACGCCCTTCTATACGATCAGATCTTCTGGCTCCGCACTCACCTCGCCCTGCCAGCCGAACCCCCACCGGTCGCTGTAGACCCGAAACCCGGGGACTACGACCCAGAACGTGTCCGCCACCCGCTCGATGGCGCCTGCCTCACGCAGCTTGTGGATCTCGGACGGATAAAGGCTCACCATCAGCGGTTGCAGCCTCCGCATTCGCAGTCGCGAGACGCCCTCGCGCCGGACACTGTCCACTCGCGGCACCCAAAGCCCCCACGGGGCGACCACCGGCTCACCAGTTTCATCGATCATCCGGAACAGGCTCGCGACGTCGGCGAATCGTTGCTCGCGCTCGGCGGCCATCACAGCTTTTGTGTCCTGCTCGGAATAGTCGTACAGGCCGCGAAAGAACTCGGCGAACGTCGCCGGCGAGGTGAGATCCAACCGTCCGCCGTTCCACATCGTTCGCGCTATCGCTTCCGCCGTTCGCAGCACCCCTCGGGGTGGTTTCGTCGGCGGAACGAACACATG
>CAYPUQ010000569.1:0-3565 GCA_964413655.1 uncultured Solibacteraceae bacterium
GCTACCTGGGGATCTCGTACCGCTTCAGCTTCTCGTACAGTGTCGACCGGTCGATGCCGAGTAACGCCGCCGCTTCCTTCACGTTGCCGCCGGTGCTTTCGAGCGTCGCGACGATGGCGCGACGCTCGATATCGGCGAGCGGCGTGCCCGCCGGCACGGTCCAGCCATCCGAGTCGTCGGCGGTCCGCTGAAGAAACTCGAAGCCGGCCTCGGTGAGGACTGGCCCGCGGCAGGTCACAATGGCACGCTCGATGGCGTTCTCGAGTTCGCGGACATTGCCGGGCCATTCGTGGTCCAGCAGGATCCGCAGGGCGCCCTCGGAGATGTCCGTAATCTCCTTGCCCGTCTCGTGGGCGATCCGCTCCACCAAGTGCTCGACCAGGATCGGTATGTCTTCGCGGCGTTCCCGCAGCGGCGGCAGGACGATCTCGATGACGTTGAGGCGATAGTAGAGGTCGTCGCGAAAGCGGCCCTGGCGGACCTCTTCGGCGAGATCCTTGTTCGTTGCAGCGATCACGCGGGCATCGATGCGGACCTCCTCGCGGCCGCCGACGCGGAAGAAACTGCGCTCCTGGAGAACGCGCAGCAGATCGGCTTGCAGTTTCGGCGAGATATCGCCGATTTCGTCCAGGAAGATGGTACCGCCGTCGGCCAGTTCGAACTTCCCCTTGGTCTGCTGGTTGGCGCCGGTGAAGGCGCCCTTCTCGTAGCCGAACAGTTCGCTCTCAAGCAGCGTCTCGGTAAGCGCGGCGCACGAGACGACCACGAATGGCTGCGCGGCGCGGCTGCCGGAAAAGTGAATGGCGCGAGCGATCAGTTCCTTGCCCGTGCCGCTGTCGCCGCGGATCAGCACGGTGCTGCGCAGGCTCGACACCTCCTGCGCCAGCTTGAGTATCTCCTGCATGCGCGGGTTCTTGGTGATGACGTCGCGGTAGTGGTACTGGCGGTTCAGTTTCTTGCGGAGAATCGCGTTTTCCCGCTGCAGGTTCTTCACCTTGATGATCCGGCTGACGAGCAGCGAGATTTCCTGGGGGTTGCACGGTTTGACGATGTACTCCTGCGCGCCTTCCTTCATGGCGGCGATCGCCGTATCGACGGTGGCGTAAGCGGTGATGATGATCACCGAAGCGTCCGGATGGACGCGGCGGATCTCCATCATCGTTTCGATGCCGTCCATGCCGCCGGGCATTTTGAGATCGACGAAGTAGATGGCGTAATCGGTCTGGCGAGCGAGCGAAACCGCCTCGCGTCCGTTGTGCGCGGTGTCGACGCGATAGCCGTCCTCGCGCAGCCACGCCGCCAGCGATTCGCACATGATCTCCTCATCGTCGACAACCAGGATCTGCCAGGTACCTTTCATATCGTCCTCACGGGTGATGGTCTGTTTCGGCGTGCTCCACGAGGAGTGCGTAGCAGTGCGCACAGTAGTTTTCCCGCTTCCGGTCCACCTCGCCGATATGGGTGGACAGGCTCATGACGCACGTCGTGTCGGCGCAGTGAACCAGGCCGAAGGTGTGGCCGACCTCGTGGAGCAATTCCTTGCGCAGACGGCGTTCCACCAGCACGGGGTCCGGCGGCAGACCGTAGAATTCCGGCCGTAGACGCGCCAGCGAGACGAGCGCGATGCGGCCGCGGAGTTGCGCCTGCCCGAAAAGAAAACTGAGCATTGGGATCGCCAGATCCGCCTCCGTTATGCCGAGCAGCCGCGCCGCGTCCCGCGGCAGGTTGGCCGCGAGCAATTCCATCAGCGCCACCGAGTTGTACTGCGCGCGGCGGGCATCCCACGCGCTGGCGGGAATCGCCAGCGGCGGCAGCCGGACCACCGGCAATGCGAATCGCTCCACCTCCGCCGCGGCGCAGTCCAGCAAGCCCGGTGGCGCAGCGCCGATGGGGGCGATATAGAAGCTGTTCACACGTGCCGGCCCGCATGGGAATGGAATATCGCGCCGGCGTCGGGCTCACGGCCGTTCGGCTTCAAAGGCAGGGTGATCGTGAATACGGTGCCGAGGCCGGGTTCGCTTTCCACTTCGATCTCGCCTTCGTGCGACTTAACAATACCGTACATCACGGCCAGGCCGAGTCCAACCCCCTTGCCTTCCGGCTTGGTGGTGAAGAACGGGTCGAAGATCCGGGTGAGGTTCTCCGGTGGAATGCCTTCGCCGTTGTCCTTTACGATGAGTTCCACCGCCTCGCCGGAGGTAGCCAACCGCGTGGTAACAGTCACGTGTCTGCCCGCCACTGCGTGCAGGGCTTCGGCGGCGTTCAACACCAGATTCAGCACCACCTGCTGGATCTGCGACGCGTCGCATTCGATGGGCGGCAGGTCCTCGGCGAGATCCAGCACGGCCTCGGCGTCGTTCAGGCGAAGGCGGTGATCGACCAGCGAAACGGTGGTACGGATGATCCGATTCAAATCCGCCGGACTGCGCTGCGGTTTTGAGCGGCGGGAGAACGCGAGGAGGTCGCTGACAATCCGGCCGGCCCGTGACGTTTCGTTGCAGATCTGATCCAGGTAGCGGCGGAACTCCTCTTCGCGCCCTGGCGGAATGTTGCCCTCGGCCATCAGCCGGCGCATCAGCATCGAGAGGTTCAGCACACCGGCGAGCGGGTTGTTGATCTCGTGCGCAACGCTGGCGGCAAGCTGGCCGAGCGACGCCATGCGGTCGCTGTGAAGCAGTTTCTGGTGAGCGGACTCCAATTGCCCGGTCCGCTCGCTGACCTTGGACTCCAGTTCCTGCGTGAACAGGTTGATCCTATTCATCGCTTCCCGCAAGCGTTCGCGCATGATGTTGAAGGAATCGGCCAGTTCGTCGAGTTCCTGGCTGCGGTTGCGGATGACGATGGTTTTGTCCAGTTTCATCGCACTCACGGCCTTGGTACCCGCAATCAAGTCCTGAATGGGCAATGCCACGAAGCGGCGGGTGAAGTAGATGATGAACACGGCGGCCACGGCGATCTGGAAGATGGTGGAGAGCGCGACGTGCATCGTATTGGACCGCTCCTCTTCATAGACCGGATCGAGCCGCAGCGACAGGTCGACCACCCCCAGCACTTTGATGCTTTCCGGGTGGGCGTGGCACGCGGCGTTGCTGCAAGCTGGTTCGTTGTAGATGGGCGTAACCATCGACAGCGTACGGTGGCCCTCGGAGGAACTGCCGATGCGGACGCGCGAGGGAGGGTCAAGTTGTACGGTTGGCGGCCACACGGCGTGGCAAGGCGAGCAGTGCTCGGACCGGATGTCGGCATGCCGCACGAGTTCGTTCCGGTCGGTGGAGAATGTGAGTGCGCCTTCCCGGTTGAACATCCGGATGCGGTCGATGCCTTGCTTGTCGGCGATGACGCGCATGATGTCGTAGGCCGCCTCGCGGTGGTCGTCGAGCATCGCGTGCCACGTAGCGCTCGTGATGCCGCGCGAGAGCTGGTCGGCGCCGAGAATCATGGTGTCGACGAGTTGGCGCTTGTGCAGGCGGACGTGGATGTAGCCGGTGACGCTCGTGATCAGGACGATGATGATCGTCAGCGAGAGGATGAGCTTGAGGCTGAGGCGGCGGAGCATGGACTGTAG
>CAYPUQ010000570.1:0-3562 GCA_964413655.1 uncultured Solibacteraceae bacterium
AGGCGAGAGACAGTGCCCGCAGATCGAGGAGGCGCCGCGAGGCTTGAATGCAGGCGCAGGGTGCGGTGTCGATTTCGGCCGTGTAACCGGTTGCGAGGCGGAAGACGGGGTGGCGAAGGTTGGCGAAGCTCGTGAGCAGCAGTTCGCCGTTTTCGGAGGTTTCCAGATGCGCCGTGGGTGGCGAAAGATGGAGCCCGCCGCGGCAGTCGGATTCGCCGGCGAGGAGTTCGCCCTGGAAGCCGCGGAATTGTTCCCAGACGGGCACGCCCGCGGCGCGCCACAGGAAGTCGCGATCCTCTTCCGTGAGGGGCGGCCAGCCGATGCCCGTGAACACGATCAGGCCGTAGTGGAGATTAGGCAGGCGGAGCAGACCGGCGCGCATGTCCGTCGCGACCCGGCGGAGGCTGTCAAGCGAGCCCGCCAGCGCTTCCGGATCGAAGCGCTCCAATTCGGCCGGGTCGAGCGAGTTGAAGACACGCACGGGCGCCGCGAGACGAAACCAAGGAGCAATTGCCGCTACTCGAGGTTGCGGCTCCCACAGGGCATGGAGCGGCTGCGGCTCCGTCCGGAGCGCCGATTCGTTCAGAAACTCGCGGGGATGTGAGAAGAAATAGTGCAGATCCACCGGAGCGAAGAGCGCCGGGATCTCCGCGCTCGATTCGTTAGCCAGCAGCAACGCGGCGCGATCGAGCAAGACGCGGCGGGCGGCACGCGAGTAGTGGGGCGTGGCTCGGGCGGCCTCGATCAGCGCCCGCCATCGCGCGGTCTCGGGATCCGCGGCGTTGCGCCGGAACATTTTCGGAAACGGAAGCGACACGGAAAGCATCGGGTTACCTGCCGTACCCGAGTAGTGCGGGGTGGACGGGAATTTTCTCAGGGACGAGCCGACAGGGTAGTCAGGTTGCCGCCGAGAATCGCGGCCGCATCGCCGGCGGAAACGCCGAGGCCGTGCAGGATCTCCACCTGCTGGTCGAAAATCGGCTTCTGCCAACCGCGCGGGAAGAACGAGGAGTCCGTTCCGAAGAGCAGGCGGCGCGGTCCGGCCACGTCAAGGGCGCGGGCGAATATGTCGCGGAGTTCGAGCGCCGGAGTGTAATAGCGCGTCCAGCGGTTCGAACTCGATGTGTCGAGATAGACGTTCGGGCAGAGGTCAACGACCATCAGGGCCTCGCGCAGGTAGCCCGCGCCGAAGTGCGGAATGACGAACGGCGTCTCCGGGAACCGCATCGCCAAGGCGTGCACGTCGACCGGATTCGAGAAGCGCATATCGAACGGCGACGGCAGGCCGAGTTTCGCCCGCACGCCCACCGACAGGACGCCGCAGTGGACAAACACCACCGTTCCCGGCCGCTCGGAGGCGAGACGGCACAACGCCAGCACCCGGTCTTCGTGCAGCGAATACCGGTGCATCGCCGGAAAGAGACAAATGCCGAGCGTATGTTCGCCAGCGAGCACGCGCTCGGCGGTCTCGACCGCCCGATGGGCCATCGGGTCGATCATGAAATAGCCGTGAAAGCGGCTTGGATACGCGGCGGCGGCGGCCAGCACCGATCTTTCATCGCCCGGCAGACTGGCGATAACCGCGGCGCGCGAGACGCCATGACGATCCAGTTCCGCCACCCAGCGGCCGGCCAACTCCACGGGATCCTCCGGCGGCATTTCCCAACCGAGCATCTGACCGGCTTCGCCGACACCTCCCTTCCCGCGCTGATGCGCGAGAAGCGAAAAGAAGCGGTGCGAGAAGAAGTGGACGTGCGCGTCGGCAACCGCCAGGTCGCCCCAAGGGGTGTGCATACCGGCGGATCAGCCGTTCTTGCGGGAGAGAACCCGCCGGACCGCGTCGACGATATTCACGGCCCGCAGACCGTACTTGTCGAGCAGTTCATCGCCCGTGGCCGATTCGGCGTAGGTGGTGAGGCCGACGAACTCCATCAGGCACGGCTGCTCCTCCCCCAGCACCTGGGCCACCCGGACACCAAGGCCGCTGTCCACGAGGTGCTCCTCGGCGACCACGATGGCGCCCGTTTCACGAGCGGCGCGGACCGCCGCCTCGCGGTCCAGCGGCTTGATGGAGTACATGTCGATCACGCGGGCGCCGATTCCATCGGCTTCCAGCGTCTCGGCGGCGCGGATCGCCTCAGCGACCAGTAGACCGTGCGCGATCACGGTAACGTCGTTCCCTTCGGTCAACTGCACGGATCCGCCGATGGAGAACCGCTGGTCTCCGTTGTAGATGATGGGCGCTTTGGCGCGGCCGGCGCGCACGAACACCGGACCGTCATGCCCGGCCACGATGTGAATCAACGCCTTCATCGACGCTTCGTCGGCCGGACTCAACACGACGAAACCCGGCAGCGAACACGCCAGGCTGAGATCCTCGATACTCATCTGCGACGGACCGTCTTCGCCGATCGAAATGCCGCTGTGCGTGCCCACGACCTTGACATTCGTTTGCGGATAGGCGACGGTGACGCGAAGCTGCTCGAAACCCTTGTTCAGCACGAAGCACGAAAAGCTCGATACGAACGGGACTTTGCCGCTGGAGGCCAGGCCGGCACCGAGCCCCACCATGTTCGCTTCGGCGATGCCGCAAGAGAAGAAACGCTCCGGGAATTCCTTGGCGAACAGCGCGGTGAAGGTGGACTTTGACAGATCGGCGTCGCAGACCACCACGTTCGGATTCGCGCGGCCCACATCGACGAGGGCCTTGCCGAAGGCTTCGCGCGTGGCGGGTCCGAGTTTGAGTTCGAATTTCGTTCCAGCGGGCATTACACAAGCTCCTTCAGTGCGGCGTCCACTTCCTCCGGCGTGGGGGCCACGCCGTGAAATTTCGGGTTGTTCTCCATGAAGCTGACACCCTTGCCTTTAACGGTATGGGCGACCAGGCAGGTGGGCTTGCCCTTGACGCTTTTCGCTTCGTCGAACGCTGCGTGGACCTGTTCCAGGCTGTGCCCGTCGAGTTCGATAGTATGCCAGCCGAAGCTGCGCCACTTATCGGCTAGCGGCTCCACTTCCATGATGTCCTTCACGAAGCCGTCGAGCTGGATCTTGTTGTAGTCGACGATGCAGACGCAGTTATCTACCTTGTGATAGGCGCCGAACATGGCCGATTCCCATACCTGGCCTTCCTGGACCTCGCCATCGCCGAGCATGCAGTAGGATCGGGCCGGCGAATTGTCGAGCCGCGCCGCGCAGGCCATACCGAGAGCCAGCGAAAGGCCCTGGCCGAGCGAACCGGTTGAGGCTTCGAGCGACGGGATGAAGCGGCGGTCGGGGTGACCCTGGTAGATGGATCCAAGCTGGCGCAAGGTTTTCAAATCACCGGCGGGCGTGTAGCCGGCTTCCGCCATGACGGCGTAGAGAACCGGGCATGCGTGGCCCTTAGAAAGGATGAAGCGGTCGCGGTCGGGCCAGGTGGGATTCGCCGGGTCGTGCCGGAGCTGGCCGCCGAAGTAGAGCGCCACCAGGATCTCGACGGCGGACAGCGAGCCGCCGGGATGGCCGGACTTGGCGGCGCCGGTCATCTCGATGATGTGCCGCCGGATTTTTTTGCAGATTGCGG
>CAYPUQ010000571.1:0-3559 GCA_964413655.1 uncultured Solibacteraceae bacterium
CCCTTCGAGATCGGCATCCATCTGCTTCCGATCGCCGCGCTTGAGACGGTCGAGTTTCGCCTTCGGCAGTTCGCCGAGGATCGAAAGCAACTTGTTGCCGCGTTCATCAATGCGTATCCAAGCCTGTGCCAGGACGCCGCCAAGCGGCTCCGCGGCCTCTACAACCCGGCCGACTACCCTCCCGTCGAAGACGTCGCGAGGGAATTCGGATTCTCCTGGCAGTACGTCAGCTTTGGGGTGCCCGACCAACTCAAAGGCATCTCGCGTGAAGTCTGGGAGCAGGAGCGTGAGAAGGCGGCGCAACGCATGGCGGAGGCGTCCGCGGAAATCCAGCTGGTACTGCGGGAGTCGATGGCAAAGCTCGTCCAGCACATGGCCGAGCGGCTGAATGAGGGTCCGGATGGCAAGCCGATCCGGTTCAAAGAGTCGACGGTATCGAACCTTGTCGAGTTCCTCACAAACTTCGAGTTTCGAAATGTCACCGATGATGGCGAACTCCAGGCCTTGGTCGCGCAGGCCCGGCACCTTCTGCAGGGCGTCAGTGCAGACGACCTGCGCGCCACGGGCGACCTCCGAGCGAAGGTTCAGCAGGGCATGGCTGGTATCGCGGCTCAACTCGACACGATGCTGACGCGAACCGGTGGCCGGAAGTTCCGCTTCGACGAGGAGGAGTCATGACACCCGGCTTCGTCGCGGCGGTTCTTGAAGGCTTTGAGGGAACACTGGACGCTGTGCTCGAACACTGTGGTGAGGACGAGTTGCGCCACGACGTCGAATCACTCCAGGAGCAAATTGCCGGGCGGCGTCGAAAGTTCGAGGAGCAGGAGGCGCTGGACCCGGCGCCGCCCGCTCAGGATTGACCTCGCTGCCTCAGCATCGCGGCAGCCCGCGCCGAGCGCGCGGTGGTAGGCATGAATTCAACGGGCCTGCGGGCTGGTGTACGCTGGCCCGCGACTTTCTTTGTGAAGGAGTGAAACCATACGGGTTGAGTGTGTGTGGTGGTAGGGGTCCAGGGCCGCGTCCAGACCCGCGAATACGAGGATCGGAACGGCGTCCGGTGGCAGGTGGTGCAGGTCGTCGCCGATAAGGTGACTTTCCTCGGGCCATCGAAGCGCGGCGACGATCACCAGCGTCCGGCGCCGGGCACGCCACGGGGCAACGCCAACGGTGATCCGGGAGGCGATCCGCCGTTTTGGCTTGCGTGTCCAGGAGTGTCAGCAGGCTTCCGGCGCGAATCGCGTGTATGGCTTACGCCGGAAGCTGGTGCCGCCGGAGCGCCCCTACCGGACATAAAGAAGGCTGCGGAGTCTGCGTCTCTCCTTGGGTTGGAGGCTCGCGACATAACCCGTGATCTCGTACCGATTGAAGATCCTCCAGATCGCCGCCAGGAAGCGCGGCAACTCGCGGGCGAACTTCGGGTGGTGTTCGGCCGCCGTGGCGAAGTTCAACAGCTTCTCGCGAATCAGGTAGTCAAGCGCGCTCTTTGCGCCAAACCGGCTCTTAATGCCTTTCGTCGCCCTGCACTGATCGATCCAGATCTTCTCGAACCGCATCCTCAGGCAATATAACGCCCGCCCGTGCGATTCGGCAACACGGCTCCCGCTGTCGGCGTGCGTCAAAGACGGTATCGTCCGGTGGGCGGCGCGTATTATCAAGCACACAGAAACCAGGGAGAACAACAATGTTCCGTGAACTGATGCCTATTCTTGATGGGCGCACCATCATGTTGACGCTGTCCCGCGTCGACGACGCGACGGTCCGCGTCTGCGTGGTTCCGAAGCGGATCAAAGAAGACGCCGGAGAGAATGCTCTATGCACCCCTCTCACCGTCACTGGCACAGTCGACGAACTGGACCAGGACCTCGCCGCGCAACTGACTGCATACACCACGGCGGTGGTCAATCTCGGAGCGAACCTCGCCGAGATCGAGGCGGCGCACCGCGCGGCGGTGAAGGCCGTGGAGGACGAGAAGAAGAAGGATCTCGACCGGAAGCGCGGGAAGACTGGCAGTTCGAAATCGGCACAAGTACCGGAACCGAAGCCGGGTCCGGTGATGAAGGACGGGAAGCCAGTCTTCGGAACGAAGGACGGCGCAGGCGTGGCTCCGACGCTTTTCGACGTGATACCGGAGGCCGCGCCGTTGGCCGAGCGGGGATCTGGCATTCGCGACGAGGACGCCGGCGCCCTTGCGGAGCGGGATGCGAGGTGAGCCAACCAAATGAGTGTGGGTCTGGACGGCCCGGCGGCCGACGGCGATGTTGTTATCGCCGGCTTGGTGACGGTCAGAGCACCACTGGACATCGGCCAGGACCCACCAGCGAGAGGGCGCTCGTGAGGTTTCGTTGCCCCGCGGCTCACGCGACGCCGAGAATCCAGCCCTCAATCTCGGCGACCTTGCGTTCGCCGGGTTCCAGAGAGGGGCTCAGATATTTCCCGAGTCTGCCATCGCTGTCAGCTTGGCTCATCCATGCCGCAACGGAATATGCGTCGTGTTGATCGGGGTTTCGGTCCTCTAGAGGGAACAATCGGCTCCAGAGCGAGGGATACACCTCAACCACCGCCGAGTGCCCGTCCGGAATGCTCCAACCGTCGAACGGCCAGAAGTGAAGGGGGCCTTTCACCCACTTCCGGAGAAAGAGCAGCCAAGGCAAGCCCGCATGCGTCGACTTGGCGACCGAGCCCTGCACATCGAAACGGAAAACCGACTTGGCGGCGCCCGCACGCACTTCCGTGAGACGCCGCCAACGAGGGTCGCCGGAACGTGCCGCCGCGTTGCCGCAAAGGCCATCGCGCACGAAGTCGACGTAAACATGGTCGTCAGCCGTGGGCCAATGCCTGTGGAAGTCTTCCAGAAACGCCGTCCAGTCGAGCGGTAGGGCGTGCCTTTGAAAGTATTGGATCGGAAACGAGAAACCATGGTCGATCCCGACAAGCGTTGGCACGTCTTCGGAGAGCGTTGCGCTCAGCCACTCCCCGACCCCACGTCGGGTCCAGTATTTTCGTGGGCTCGGGGGAGGTCCTACCTCGGAGGGCAGTGCACTTCGATCCGCCACATAGACTCGCAAACCAGAAAGACTCGAGGTGGGCGTCTGAGCGCCGGAGTAGTCAATGCCGATGTAGCGGTGAAAGACCGTACTGGTAGCAGTCTCTGCTTCGGACAAGACTGACAACGCCCTGGAGCGCACGGAGTACCAAAGGTTAGCAGACAAGCGGCACCACAGGCAGCAGATCTGCCACAAGCAGGACAGGTTGTGGTCCCGCACGGAGAGAGGAACAAGAGGAGAGAGAAAAGAAGAAGAAGGAGAAAGGAGGAGAGAATAGCGCCATGCAGACAGAACCTACGATCCGGCGATTCTACTACCTGGGCATGGACCTCCCAGATTTGGATCCCAGATTCACGCCTGAGCAGGTGAGAGATTCCTATAGCAGCCTCTACCCGGAGATCAGTACGGCCACGATCGAAGGGCCGGAGGTCGTTGATGGTGCGTTGAAGTTCACCCTGACGAGAGCCTTGGGGACCAAAGGATGACCCGTAAGGAGGCCATCCTGGAACTGGAGA
>CAYPUQ010000572.1:0-3552 GCA_964413655.1 uncultured Solibacteraceae bacterium
GCGCTGCCTAAAGCATCACCGTAGTGAAACTGTCGTCTTCAGCAAGAGATAGCGGAACTACTCGCCGCGAAAGGCGCAGCGCATGGCGGCACAAAGACCGGGGCGCGAGGCGCGCGCTGCCTCGGCTACTGCTAGAAATCAGACTACCCCATTGCGCATTCGCTTTGGCGAGGGTCTCGAACCGCCATGCTAAGTCGCACGGCTTTTCGCTCAGGCCTTATTCGGCCGTCGGAGCGACGCAGCTATCGGCGACGTGTTCGATTCGATCTACCCGGAAGACGTTCTTTCCATTTTCCGTTCTCTGGGTCCCGTGTACGATGACTTTGTGGTTCGCCGAATGCTTTTCCAAGTCGGCGGCACCCGTTACGGTCACCTTCTTGCCTGATTCGTCCGTCAGCGTGTACTCACCACTGGTCGTTTTAGTGAGACACCCTGTCATCTTTGTCTTATCCCCTCTGGCGTCGTCAGCCGCCATGAGAAACGTTGACATCGCCAGAGTCAGGATGAAAGTTGTTAGTTGCATGTCTAAATCCACTGCAAACTTGTTGCCACACTGCGCAGCCCGTTCTTATCCTTGCCTATGCGAGGATTCCGGTTCGCTTCCTGCAGGCATTGGCAAGGTAAGAAATTCCCGCGGCGGCCAATTCGTAACTGTTTCGACTATTTTCGACCGGACGTGCCCGGGAAGAGGCATCGGCCTCGCTCTTTGCGCGCGGACCGCGCAAAGCCGTGTGGCGGACGGATAGTGCAGGCCACCCGAGGTATCGCGGTGGGACATCGATCCTTGAACCAGCTTGCACGATCGCGTAGTCGGCCGGGTTCACCGAAGAATCGAGCCGAAGTAGAAACTCGGCGCCCTCGTTGAATCCGGCTGGATTACCGGCGGGGCTGGTTTCGGTCGCATCCATGCCGGGAGTCATTTCGAAAGAGGTGATTCCTGCAGACGCGGCCGAGGTCGTCGTACCGGAAGCGGGCGTGAGCCGACGTACACGCGCCGGACCGCTTGGGGTCCGCTGGATTGTATGGGCAAGCTCATGCGCCATCACGTGATTGCCGCGTTCCGTACCCGGCGCATACTCCGCTTCCCCAAACATTGATGTCGTTCCCGACGGTGAACGCCCTGGCGTCAATCGCGCGCGCGGCGCGGGCGGCTTTCCGACCGGTCGCGATGCGCACTCGACTCAAGTCGGCGGGAAACGCGGCTCGAAGATGTTGGCGGGCGATGGCTGTCAACCTAAGGCCTCGCCGCCATCATACCTACCCCTTTTGGGCGACTGGGCACACCGGCGGATTCTGGCACCGGAACCCGCGGCAGTTAGTGTACACATTTGGAGGGAATCGCCAGCGTCGCGGCTTCGAGCCCGCAGACGCGTTCGGCAAGTCGGCGAAGGTTGGGCGAAGTCTCGTCCCCGCGGGCCATTGATTGCCGTTCAGGCGAACCGTCCATCATCGCAGGTTTCCGCTTCACAGGCTGTTCGAGTATTTTGACCCTACGGGGATCCCGGTCGTGTCGTAGTCGACGCTCGCTTGGCCGGCCTTTGTCCTCGCCGCCGGAATCGCGAAGAATCTGTACTGCACGTTGCGCCCAGTCGTCATCGTCGCAGTGCACGGACAACAGCCTCCCGCCGCTCCTGACCCGGCCTTCATACCATTTGGCTTCGCACTCGGTCATGCCCTTGCCGATCAATCCACCCGTTAGGCCACCCAGGGCCGCGCCCGCGACGATGCCCGCTAGGGTTGCTATGAATGGTCCCACCGCGATGAAGGGGCCGAGGCCTGGGATGGCGAGCGCACCGATTCCAACAAACCAGCCGAGTGCTCCGCCCACCACCCCGCCGGTAGCGCCACCGGCAGCGGCTCCCTCGGGGCTCTTGCTGGTCTTCTCTGTTAAGAGGACCCTGTTGCCGAGGTTCTCAGGCATTTGGACGGAGACGTCCTCCGGCCGAAATCCCCGTTGCCCGAGCGTCACGACTGCCAGCTCAAAAGACGTTCGTTCACTGAAGACTGCGTATACTACTGAGATATTTCTGACCATCTATCTGTCTCCCTTTTTGGTTACTTCCAGTAAGCTCGTCACGTTCTCGTCACTGCGCTCCTCGTAGTTAGCGAATCGCAATGACACGTACGTTCTCCACTTCCGAAATCGCCCAGCTTTCCTCTCGCACTCGTCGCGGTGGCCACTGCAGAGGGTTCAGGAATAGCCGTCACTTTTGTTGGCGCGCCCTGACCCCTAAGGGCCGTTCCCGCAGGTCTTCCTGACAAGGGAAAGGACCGTCTCTGAAAGCCAGCCGGAAATGTGACTTCACGATTTCCGAGAACCACACACGATTCCGCTCTAAAGGGCAGACTCAATCTTCGTTCGCGCGTTCGGCCGGCGAGTTAGGCCGACCCGGCGTATCAAGCCGCTCTGGAGATCATCCTCCCAATTTGCGAACCATTCGCTCGCTCCGCGCGTACAGGTGGTTGCACTGGTCCTTGACCTCCCGAGCGAGGTGACCGATCCGGTCGGCCTCGTCTTCGAATCGGTGACGAACCTTGCGCCGCAGTCGCTGCCCGGAGAACGGGGTAGTCAGCATGGCGAATGCCGCACCTATCACCGCGCCCGTCACGAACAGACCGGCACCAAGGCCATTACCATTCTTCGCATTACCATTCTTCGTCATGACTCTGTTCCTTCCTTTCCAGGGTACTGGATAAGAGGGGATATATTAGGGGTATATCCCCCTCTCTCTGTTTCTAGTTTTCTTCAGCACGTCTTCCATCTCAACTTCCTGGATGGGTTGCCGTTCGCGGCGGTCTTACCCGATGCTCCGCCAACAACTACGTTCACTCCCTGTTCGGCGATCAGCATCGAAGGTCTTGTCGCTCGGCCACGTGGGGGGTCTCCACCGGGTAGAGCGTTGCAGTGATCGGCCCGTGACGGCCCCACATCTCGATTCTCCAAAATGGTCCCAGCGAGAATCGGACCCTGTTGATTGAGCAATTCCGGTGCCAGAAACTCACAACGTTCCGAGTTCCCATCGGGTTCTCGCGCTCTACCGTGAAGGCGCATGTTGTCGTTCGATCCGAAAGACAGACACTTAACGCCAATACCTTGGAAGAATTACCCGGGTGTGCCGTGAACCTTTTGCCGGTGCAGAGCCCCTTCGTCTTCCTGCGAGCCGAAATTCGTGGAGCCGCGGGCGCTCAGCACACCACCCGCGCTCGCTGGCCCCGGTGTATCGAGGCCTACCACCACGACATCGGCCAACGGCACGCCGGCTTGGTCGACGGCGAATTGAAGACCGCCGGTCAATCTGCTGGAGGCAGACGGCCGGCACCTCTTTCGACCACGCCGGATACTCGCACAGCCCTTCAATGATAAACCTATCGGATTGCCGAAATCTGCCGGCGTTATCAGGTCAAGGAGTTGTCGGTCTTAGGCTCCGCCGCCCGTGGCGACACACGTACAATTCCGATATCGACTTCCTCGTCACGTTTCTCCCCGAGTCTCGTGTCGATGCCATCCCGGAATAGCCAGTCTATGATAATGATAATTTGTCTAGCGGACCA
>CAYPUQ010000573.1:0-3549 GCA_964413655.1 uncultured Solibacteraceae bacterium
TGCACCCGCGCCGCGCCGTGCTGCAGCAGGCAATCGGTGAAGCCGCCGGTCGACGCGCCGACGTCGAGGCAGACTTGGCCGCGCACGTCGATGGCGAAACGCTCGAGCGCCGCGGCGAGTTTCACGCCGCCGCGGCCCACGTACGGCGGCCGGCTGGCGACTTCAATCCGGCAATCGTCCGGCACCGCGTGGCCGGCCTTCCCGGCCTTCTGCCCGTTCACCATCACGGCGCCGGCGAGGATGAGCGCACGCGCTTTCTCACGGCTTTCAGCGAGGTTGCGATCGACCAATAACTGATCCAACCGCCGCTTGGCCATGGCGATCATGCCGTCCGCCGCACAATCATCCCGGCGATCTGCCGGAGGCGCAGGGCCGGCGGTCCGAAGTCTTCCAACGCCGCGTGCGCCAAACGCAGTTGTCCCTCAGCCATTTCGCGGGAACGCTCAAGGCCGTAAACCGCCGGAAACGTGATCTTCTTTTGTGCAGCATCCTTACCCGCCGTTTTGCCGAGCGCTTCCGACGGCGCCTCGACGTCGAGGAGATCGTCGACGATCTGAAACGCCAGGCCGATATGCTCGCCATAACGGGAAAGCCGCTCGAACTGGTCGCGGCTGGCCCCGGCGAACATCGCACCAATCCGTACGCTCGCCCGCAGGAGCGCGCCGGTTTTGGCGCGGTGGATGGCTTCCAGCAGTTGCGGATCGGGGTCTTTCCCTTCCCCTTCCAGGTCGTGTACCTGGCCGCCGATCATGCCGCCCACTGTCCCGGCGGCCGTTGCCAGTTCGCCTATGATTGCCGTCCGCGCCGGGTCCGTGCAGTCTTCCATCCGCGCGAGCACCTGAAACGCGAGCGTCAGCAGAGCGTCGCCCGCCAGGATCGCCATCGCCTCGCCGAACACTTTGTGGCAGGTCGGCCGGCCGCGGCGGAGATCGTCGTTGTCGAGCGCCGGCAGGTCGTCGTGGATTAGCGAGTAGGTGTGGACGAGTTCCAACGCGCACGCGGCCGATTCGATCCCTGGAGTTTCGCCCGACAGCGCTTCAGCCCCGGCGATCGCAAGCACGGGCCGAATCCGTTTTCCCCCGGCGAAGAGGCTGTACCGCATCGCCCGGTGGATGGTTTGGGGCGGTGTATCCTCCGGCGGAACCCATCGTTCCAGTGCGCCGTTTACGCGCTGAATCTGGTGAGCCAGGTATTCGCGCAGTTCCATCGGGCGGTCAGGGCTTTCTGGCGGGAAACGGCTCCGGCTCGATCTTGCCGTCCTTTTTCATCAGTATCTCGACTCGAGTTTCGGCTTCTTCGAGTTGCTTCCGGCACGACGCGCTCAGAGCCGTTCCGCGCTCGAAGATCCGGAGCGATTCCTCCAAGGGCAAGTCGCCGCTCTCCAGTTGTCGCACCACCTGTTCGAGTTCGTCCAGGGCTGCCTCGAAGCTGAGCGGCTGCTGTTGCTCGTCCTTGGCCATCGCCACATTCTAACGTACCGCGATAAGATTGCAGCCGAGGAGCAGATATGCCGAATTCACTCGATCGCCGGTCTTTCCTTCGCGCCGGAGCCGCCTCCGGACTGGCCGTGAACATTCTACGCGCGCAGGGCGCGCGCCGCTACCGGACCGCCACCATCGGCACGGGATGGTGGGGCATGAACATTACGCGCGAAGCCATGGCATCGCGCGAGTGCCAGATGGCCGCCATCTGCGATGTCGACGAAGGGCAACTCAGCGGCGCTGCCGCCGAGATCGAAAAACTCTCCGGCGACCGGCCGAAACGCTACAAGGACTTCCGCGACTTGCTTGCGAAGGAAAAGCCGGAAATTGTCATTGTCGGCACGCCCGACCACTGGCACCCGCTGAACACGATCGCCGCCGTGGAAGCGGGCGCCCATGTATACGTAGAGAAGCCCATCGGCCACACGATCCGCGAGGGCCGCGCCATGGTGCAGGCGGCTCGCGCGGCGGATCGCGTGGTGCAGGTGGGAACGCACCGGCGCGTGTCGCCGCACAACATCTCGGGCATGAAGTTCCTGAAATCGGGCAAGGCGGGGAAGATCGGCATGGTGCGCGCCTTCGTTCACAACGCCGGCCGGCCGGGAGAGAAGACGCCCGATTCCGATCCGCCGCCAGGGCTCGACTGGAACCTGTGGTGCGGACCCGCGCCCCTCCGGCCGTTCAACAAGAGCATTCACCCGCGCGGTTTCCGGCAGCACCTGGACTATGCGAACGGCACCATCGCCGACTGGGGCATTCACTGGTTCGATCAGATCCTGTGGTGGACCGAAGAGCAATGGCCGAAGCGCGTGTTCTCCGCCGCGGCGCGGCACATCAAGCAGGACTCGACCGATGCGCCCGACACTCAGATCGCCACTTTCGAGTTCGAGACATTCACTGCGGTTTGGGAGCACCGCACCTACGCCGGCAACAACGCGGAAAAGGCGCCGCTCGGCTGCTACTTCTACGGGACCGAGGGGACGTTCCACATGGGCTGGCGTGACGGGTGGACATTCTACCCGGCGGGCAAGGACGGCCAGGTTCTGCACGAGGAACCTAAGCTCAACGAGCCGGACAGCCAGAACATCAAGGAACTCTTCGCCGACTTCCTGGCGGCCATTCGCGAGAAGCGGCGGCCGGTATGCGACATCGAAATCGGCCACCGGTCGACGAATATGAGCCTGCTCGGCATGTTGAGCTGGCGCGCGGGTCGCAGCATCGATTGGGACGGCGCCAAGGAAACGATCGTGAACGATGCCGAAGCGAACAAGCTGCTCAGCCGCGAGTACCGAGCGCCGTGGAAGTATCCGGCCGCGTCGTAGCGCCGGGTGCAGCCACGACGCTAATTCCAAGCGTTGGGCGCCTACCTGGGTGATCGAGCACGAGTACGGGATGGGCTTTTTCCCAATGCGTGCCGTCCGGATCGGCGGCACGGCGTCGGCTTTACGGGCACGTGGATTCCTGACTGCCCTGGGCTAAAATACACGTCATGGGACCCGCCGAGCTATTGTCCAAGCGTAGCGCTCCATGCATGGAACGCTACGGCGATGAAAGAGGTGATCGCGAATGGAGAAGCTAATAGACCTGATCCGGCAGTTCGACACGGGCGACATCGCCCTGCCAAACATGCAGCGCGACTATGTCTGGCGGCCGCAGAAAGTAGAGAAACTCCTTGACTCGCTTTACAAACGCTGGCCTGTGGGAAGCTTCTACCTTTGGCACCCTGGCAAGAGGCAACCGACGAAGAAGGATCCTCTCGCGAAGCTAGCCTCTGGCGAACCGGTGAGGTATCTGTTGGATGGTCAGCAGAGGATGGCCAGCCTTTCTAGGTCAATCAAGGATGCTGGCAACGATATCCTCCTTGCACGACCGGGCAGGACACAGAGTCAGGCGATGAGCTGGCGGGGCTTTTTTGATGTAATCAACGAGCGCTTCTTCCTCAAAGGCCATAGGCAGGGCGTCGAGAGGAGGATCGAGCGAGAGGACCCCACACTGATCGCCCTCAGCGATATCATTCGGGTGTGGCTACTTTGGAACGACGCGCAAGGGGTGTAGAATCAGCTGGTTA
>CAYPUQ010000574.1:0-3545 GCA_964413655.1 uncultured Solibacteraceae bacterium
AATGGCCGCGCGGATCGCGCCCGGTTACGTTCGAGAGTGGGCTGGGATCACCAGCTGCGTCCCCCGTTAGCACAGGAAATTAGGGCAGTGGATCTGAGAAACGATTCCTTGCCGCTACGGCGGTACGCAGGCGGGGTGGTTGGATTTCGCGTCGCAGCCGGTGAAAGCTATGAAGTCCGATTCGAATGATCAAGACATGCGCCGGGGCAGGATCAGGCGGCAATGGCGAGGACATCCTCGCCATCGACGCCATTCTGTTGCATCTGGTCGGCCATTTCCTGGCAGGAGAGGCAATAGGCAGCCCACGGTACAGCCTTCAGACGCTTCGGGCTGATTTCGTCCTCGCAATTCAGGCATGAGCCGAACGATCCATCCTGGATGCGATGAAGCGCGGCCCGAACTTGGCGCATTTGCGCCGAGTCGCGATCCAGGTTGCGAATCGCGAGTTCACGCATGGTGGCGTTCTGGACCGCGTCGAGGGCATCCGGGGCCTGCTCGATGCGGATGTCATCACGGCTCCGCAACAGGGCAGAAAGTTCGGCCTGCTTTTCCACCAGAATCTGTTTGAAGGTGTTGAGGTCTTTGTTGGTCATGTCAGCTTCTCCTGAACTTTCTGTCACCCAGTCCCAAACCCGCCAGGAAACAATGGCATTCCTGACGGCCGGGGCCGTCCGTGACGATATGAATTTAGCAATTCAAGGGCCATCACGGCTGGCCCGTGTGTCCCGCTCTCAAGTGATTGATTTCAATGTTAAATCAATCGGGTCGGCACCCTCGCGCAGATCTGATGTGCCCGTTTTAGACCACCTCGTCCTGGCAAGGATTCCTTCCTAAGGCAGTACGCGCGATTTTCTACACCTAGAGTGCGGAAGACGTCCGGAATGTTCTCAGATTGAGCAAAATTAACAATCTAAAGCCGCACCAAATTAAACTTCTGTCCAATAGCCCGCCTGCACTCGCAAAACCCTTGTACTCCAGGAAACCCAGGCGTATGCTTGAATCCGCTTGTGGGTCCGTTCGGACCCGTACCACCCCAGGACGTCCCGGAGGGGTTATCTCTGGCGTCTCTGGATACCAAGAGTGTTAGTGCAGGCAACAGAGAAGGAGGCTAATCATGCCTGACGGATCTAAGATGAAGGCGGGGCTCGCCCAAGGAGCGAGCGGCGCCGGTGTAAAGGAGCTTCAAGAATATCTGCAACGGTACGGCTACTTGCAGCCGGCTACCGAGGCATCGTCCAAGGAGGTCTTCGGCTGCGCCGACGACATCCCCGGCGTCGAAACCGTTTCAGCGGAGGGGAAATTCGACGAAGTCACGATGGACGCTCTGCGCCACTTTCAAGCCTTCAACCATCTGCCGGAAACAGGACAGTTGGACGAGGCGACAGTGGCACTCATGGGCCGGCCACGATGCGGTTGCCCGGACTTGGCGGAATTCGCTACGTCGGGGCGCAAATGGTCCACCAATAATCTGCGGTACGCTTTTCAGAACTTCACCGCGGACCTGCCCAATGCCGACATCATCGTCGCTATTGAACAGGCGTTCGCATACTGGGCCGCGGAGACGCCGCTGCGGTTCCGGCGCGTCGCCATGGCGGCAGGCCCGGAAATTATCATCCGCTTTGTCACGGGCGACCATGGCGATGGAGCGCCCTTCGACGGCCCCGGCGGCGTGTTGGCGCACGCCTTCTTCCCGCCGACTCCGCCGAATCCTCCGATTCCCATTCAGGGCGACACCCACTTCGACGACGCCGAAACGTGGACGGTAACCGTGCCGCCGCCGGGTGGAACCTTCGATCTGGTGACCGTCGCGGCCCACGAGTTCGGTCACGCGCTCGGCCTGGGGCACTCCAATGTCGCCGGGTCGCTGATGGAGGCGTTTTACGGCGGGCCGCACCGCTTCCTGCATTCCGACGACATCGCGGGCATTCAGTCGCTATACGGCGGCTATTCGATCGCGCACGCGATGTGGGTCCACGGAACCGACATCAAGGTGGAGGTGGACGCCAACGTTGAATCCA
Source organism: uncultured Solibacteraceae bacterium (assembly GCA_964413655.1). Taxonomy (GTDB): domain Bacteria; phylum Acidobacteriota; class Terriglobia; order Bryobacterales; family Bryobacteraceae; genus CAYPUQ01. The sequence goes on from CAYPUQ010000574.1 coordinate 2,019, forward strand.
TCACCCGGTTCGGCTTCTTCACGCGCATCGTGGGCAAGCCGAACACAACCAACTGGTATCACTTCGCCATCCCGACGCCGGTGATCGTCGACGGGAACCGCCTGGCCATCGCCCGCGCGATGCTCCGTTTCGTCACGGGAGGCAATCAGGCGGTTGTCCGCGATGTGCACATCTATGACGGATCGGCCCGGATTGCCGCCGACCAGGCGGTGAATCTGAGCGGCAACCAGCCGTTCGCCAAGTTCGGCGTCGCGCACAAGCCCGACGTTGCATGGGGCATCGGCATCTCCATAGGCGTGAGAACCGGAGCCGGCACGGTCAACCAACGCCGGATGGACTGGATTAGCGCCGGAGTGGATTTCCTGCCGTAAAAGTCAATCCTCTTCGAGGCTCACTGACAGACGGTCGCCGGCGACGGTAAGGACGTATGTGTACCGTCCCGGCGGCAACTCCGTTTCACCGGTGTAATCGATCGGCTGGAGAACATAGCTCTTTTCTGCGTGCTTGGCCTCGATGTGCGCATAGCGGTAAGCGCTCTCGACCTTCTCGTAGGCGCTGGCCGCGCCGGCTCGGACCGATCCGTAATTCACGCGGCTGCTGGGATAATTAACCCGGACCTCGTCGAAATCGACCGCGGAGTTGTTCCGTACGCGGATGCTGAGATCTTCCATGGACCACCTCACCCGAATTGTACGCCCGGTACGCGCCGGTTTCAATCGCTACGGCTGCCAGTTCACTTCGATATTTGAGATGACGCGGTCGCGGATCTGGATCTCTTCTTCATAGTCGGCCAGTCCCTGCTTGCGTAGCGTGAGTTTGTACCGTCCCGGCGCAAGCGAAAGGACGGCCGGAGTACGCTGCGGCTGAGGCTTGCCGTCGATGAAGATGTTGGCGTCCGAAGGCGTGGATTTGACCATCAGGGTTCCCCCGACGCGCTCCAGGTTGACGCTCACTGTGGTGTCCTGAGGTACGTTCACGATACGGGTCGTGTCGCGGTGGCCGTCCAGACTGAACCGCATGACGTAGCGGCCCGGTGTGAGGTCGAGCGGGCAGGGGGTGCTGCACATACGCAGGTTGTCGATGTAGACGCCGGCCCCGGCGGGCGAACTGCCGATATCGACCGTCTGCGCCGTCTGCGCCGTTTGCGCGGGCTTGGGTTGTTGCGGTTTCGGCTTCGGCGTGGGTGGCGGTTTCGGCTCCACCTTCACTTCTTCGACAGGCACGGGCGGCGGTTTGATCTCCTCCACCGGCGGCGGTTCCGGTTTGGGCTGCTGGACGACGGGCGGCGGCTCCGGCTTCGGTTCTTCCACGGGCGCCGGCTCCGGTTCGGGCGCGACTGTGGCGGTGGAGAGGAGATAAGGAAGGGCGAAGTAGCTCGCGCCGCCCAGCAGGACGAGGCCGACGGCGGCCATCCACCCGGCCGAAAGCCCGCTCGACCGGGACGGAGGCGGCGGAACTATAGGCGTGCCCTTCTGCGCGTCGATCTCGATCCGGCGGCGGCTTGGCGGCAGTGCGACCGGCGCCTGA
>CAYPUQ010000575.1:0-3540 GCA_964413655.1 uncultured Solibacteraceae bacterium
AGAACATAAGCTTCAGCGCGAAGCGGAACTGTCGCTCCGTCGGCTGAGCGGAGGCGATTTCGGTGAAACCGTTCAGGTTCAGGATCTGGCCTCCCGGTCCGCGGGTGGGCGAGGAGGCCGTTGCGCCGGGGTTGTTGAACCAGGGCGTGTTCGAGACGTTGAACGCCTCGGCACGGAACTGTAGCTTCAACCTTTCGCCGATCGGAAAATCGCGGAAGATGCTGGCATCGAGGTTCACCGGACCGGGGCCGCGCAGAATATTCCGGCCAGTGTTGCCGAATCGACGCTCCGTCACCGGCGCGAACGCGTTCGGATCGAAGTAGCTGTTGCCACGCCCGACGCCGCCCAGAATCCGGACCTCGGGTAGAATCTGGTCGGCGGTCTGCGTATTGCCGGGTGCGTCGACGCTGGCGCCGGCCGAGCCGACGGTGAACGGCGTGCCAGTCATTTTGCTGAAGATGCCGTTGAGCTGCCAGCCGCCGACGATCCAACTGGCTGGCCCGGAGTTCGCGTAACGCTGACCGCGGCCGAACGGCAGGGTGTAAACCCCGTAGATTTGGAGATTGTGCGTGCGGTCGAAGTTGGCCGGCGCGCGATTGCGGTTCCACATCTCGGGCCAGTTCCAGGTAAGCCCGGAATCGTTGTTGTCGGCAAAGCTGAGGGCCTTCGACCAGGTGTAGACCACCCCGAGCGAGCCGCCATTGGCAAAGCGGCGGGTGATCTGGTTCTGCCAGCCGTTGTAGTTCGAGGTATTGAACGGCGTGTACATGTTGATGTTGGCGATGCGGCCCCAGCGCTGTGCGAGAACGCGTCCGGCATTGCCGGCCCCGGGACCGCCGTAGTTGATGTTGTGGATCACGGTCTGCCGGATCGCGCGTGTGCCCACATACGCGGTCTGGAGGTTCAGCCCGCCGCCGAGATCGCGCTGGATTGTGAAGTTGAAGCTCTGGAAATAACCGCGCCGGTATTCCTCGGGCCAGGTGAGGGTGCCGACGGCGAGGGGCAGGGTAATGCGCCCTTGGGTCAAGTCCGGTCCGACGATCTCGGGAATTCCCGTTCGCAGCGAGCCGGCGGCCTGGAACGCACTGGCCCCACCGAACTGGGACGAAATGGTCGCTGGGTAGGAGTCGCGCATCCGGCGGTAGGAATCGGGATCGATGGAAATGCCGTAGCCGGCGCGGAAGACCGTGCGCTCGGTGGCGCGGTAGGCGAGACCGATCCGCGGCGCAACCTGGATGGCGGGCACGCGAACGCCAGTGTCCGTCGGGATGCCACCAACGCCCCCGATCAGCACTTCGTCCGTTTCGGCGACGTATCGCTCGCCGCCGCGGTGGTCGCGGGTCGCGAAGGGATAGCGTTCGAAGCGCGCGCCGAAATTGATCGTAAGTTTGCGGTTAACCTGCCACTGGTCGCGCGCATAGAACCCGTAGCCGGGCATACGGACGGCGGCCGGGTTGACGTATTGCACGTCTTTCCCCATGCCTTGGGCCTGCCCGAGCAGGAAGTCGGCGTAACCGTTGTAGAGCGTGGGCGCCGCGCCGCCGCGAAGAGCAGTGAGACCGCCGGTGAAGTTGAAACCGCCGCGTGGGCCGAAGGCCGCCTGAGGCTGGAAGTGGTTGATCGTGTAATAAGTGTATTCGCCGCCGAAGCGGAAGTTATGAGCGCCGCGCACGTAACTCAGGTTGCCGTTGGCGACCCACTGGTTGTCGCGGAACAGGAAGGGATTGGAGACATTCGGGTTGCCAATGGAAGACCAGCCGGAGATGGCGAAACGCGGATATCCGCCCTGCAGGAAGTCGCCGCCGTTCGTGCCGGGGATACCCAGCACGTCGAGACCGTAATTGCGGTCGATGTCGACGTTTTGCGCGCCCAGGCGCTGGCGGGTGAAACCGAGCGTGGCGTCGACGAGGACACTGGGACTGACGGTGTACGTGCCGCCGAGCGAGGCCGACTGGATACGGCCCGGTGCATTGCCGGGCTGGCCGCCTGCGAGGGCATCGCCACCCGCGGGTCCGAGCGAAGGTGGATCGAAGATGTCACTCGGCGAAATGCTGTAGCGGCCAAACATCGACGAACGATCGGTGGGATTGTAGTTGATCTTGATATCGGCGTTATCCCGGTTGAACTCATAGCTTCCGGCGGCGAAGTAGTTTTGCGGGAAGGTGGTCAGGTTCGGATTCGGAATCAGGGCGGTCATCGCCGCGGCGGCGGGATCGATCCGGCTGGCCGGGATGGCCTGGTTGGGGAAAAGTTGGCGGCCCGAGCCGTCGGGGCTGCCGGTCATCGGATCGAAGATGGCCGCGCCGGTGCCCGCGAAGTCGCCGCGGCGGACGGCGTCGAACGGAACAGTGCGGAACGCGGAGCGGAACTCGCGGCGGACCGTGCGCTCCCAGTCGGCGAAGAAGAAGAGCTTGTTCTTCTTGATCGGGCCGCCGATGGTACCACCGGCCTGGTTGAGAATATTCTTCGGAATCTGGGAGCCAACGAAGAAGAAGTTACGGGCTCGCACGGCCGAGTTGGTATGGAACCAATGAGCGGTGCCGTGCAAATCGTTGGTGCCGGATTTGATCGCGACGTTGATCGCCGAGCCGCCGGCCATGCCCTGCTCGGCGTCGAAGGAGTTGCTGACGATGTTGACCGTTTCCACCGCGTCGGCGGGCGGGACGTAGGCGACGATGTGGGGTAGCCACGGGTATGAGACCGTGGCGCCGTCGAGGCGTGTATTGTTGTTCGAGTACGAAGCGCCGTTTACGTTGGCGCCGAGGGCGCGCTGGGGGTTGCCTGCATCGGAGTGGAGTTCGGCGGGCGGCGAGAAGCCGGGAACGAGCTTATAGAGGGCCTGGAAGTTCCGCCCCGAGTTGCCGGTAAACGGGAGGTTGGTGATCTGCGACTCGGGGATCTGGTTGTTGACGTCGGCGCGGTCGGTTTGCAGGATCAGGCCCGAGGCGGCGACCGTGATGGCTTCGCTCACCTGCGCTACCTGGAGTTGGATATTGACGCGGCGGACGTTGTTGGCGAGGATCTGGACGTTCTCCTGGACGATCGGGCGGAATGCGGGCGAAGTAAAGGTGACGTTGTAGAAGCCGGCCTGGAGATCGTTGAAGAGGTAGGTGCCACTCGAGTCGGTGAGGCTGGAGCGCGTGACGCCGGTGGCGGTATTGACGGCTTCGACGCGCACGTCCGGGACTGCGGCGGCCGACGGATCGGTGACATTACCGGTGAGCGAGCCGTACAACACCTGCGCAGCGGCCGGCGCGACGGCTAAAACGAGAACGAGCAACGACAGCGCATAGATCTTCTGTGAAACGGATGCGAACATTACGAACCTCCCAGTTGTTCTCTGGTAACGCGATTGGAAACCCCTGATTGCGTTTCCCTAATCTGACTTCAGCTTAGGTAGCATATCCCGGCCGGGGTCGGGTTGGCAAGGGGGGGCCGGGTCGCGTTGACAAGACCGCCGGGTTGCGCCGCCGGGTCGAGCCCCAGGAACTTCGCACGACTTGGTCGGTCAGGTAGCGGCGGCCCCGAAAATGTCGGCAA
>CAYPUQ010000576.1:0-3537 GCA_964413655.1 uncultured Solibacteraceae bacterium
AGGGCGGCCCCGTCGATGGCAAGTACGCGTTTATGCGGATGGCCGGCGCGGCGGTGGTGGATTGAGTCCTGCGTGTATCAAAAAATCTGCTAAACGGATTTCGTAGGACCTGCTCTCAACCGTTTGCGCCACGGATGAATCCTTTGGCCCATTTTCGACCTCCAGTTTCGAGGGCTCGCAGCTAAAGGAACCACGACGCTGAACACTGAAGATCAGGCATATAGATATTTTTACACCTGTTTGTCTTTTTTTGCTTGACGTTCACGTGTCCGATCAAGTACTCTGTAGGCAGATTCATTATTTGTTTTGCAGCTTTCTGCAACTGCAAGGAGGACGCTGTGATCGAAAAGATTCTCCTATCTACTAGGTTGCCCGTTACTTCGAACCCCTTCCAAGGCCCCCCAACGGATCGCGGTGGCCAGCCGGCCTTTCCTGCTGCGGTCAATGGTTGTTGGGCTTCTCGGCATCGCGTTAACAGCGCCGCTAACCTCGCCACTTCTGGCGCAGTCACCCACTGTCTCGATAACAAACCTGACGCGAGGTGGGACTAGTTTTCTCGTCGGCGACTACTGGTCGATTTCCATCACAGGCCCGCCGAATCAACAGGTTGTCAACTGTGCGATTCACAACGGCCAGGATCTCGGATGCACCGCATACGGCTATACCAGCGCAGGAGGAAATTTCAACCTTACTGGGAGTATGCCGGGCTGGGCTGTCGGAAACTGGATTCAGACTTGGTATGTAGGCGGCGTAGCTGCCGTCCCAACTTTGACGTTCATTGTCGCCGAAGGCTGCGAGGGAGCAACCATTCCTATCGCGGTGGCGTTTCTTTACACCACCGACTACTACGACCAGAGCAGTCAGGCATATCTGTATTCGGACTTGGGATTCACGCCCGTCATAGGTCAGATCCTGAATCCACCGCACTGCTTCATCGCCTATGCGGACTTCGCGCCGCTGGATTTTCCAGTCATGATGTCCGCCCAGAATATCTTTGCCTCAGCATACCACTGGGAAATGCTGGTTTCCGACACAGGACCACCGCCCTTTGGGCCAAGATGCTTTAATTGCCTCTATCCGGTAATCCACAATGGGTCTGCTACTTTCGTCGCTTTTGACGCTCTCTGGAATTCGTATTTTTATCAATGCGTTACAACGCTTTGGGTTAGCCGGACTATTTTCTGAGCTATTCACAAAAAGAAAGCGTAGAAGGAGAGACACTGTGAAAACGCAACTTCTAGCTTCCGGAATGGCGATGCTCGTGTCGCCCTTGTTAACATTCGGTCAGTCTGCATTGTCACAGAGTCCACCGGACTTGAGACGTGAGGCCCCACCGCTAGGTGCTGAGCTCACGGTGACAGTATCCAGCCACACGCCAGGAGGGAGCCTCCAGCAAACCCAGACCGGGAAATACTGGCGCGACCGGGACGGCAGGACTCGTCAGGACTGGAGCTTCGGCTCGGTCATTTCTGACCCTCAGACGCGGACAGTGATTCGCCTAAATCACGTGAACAGAGAAGCCATTATCGTCCGCTTGCCGCCGGTTCCAAGCACTCAGAGTTCAGCTCCAGCGGGTGAATCTGATGGCGTGGTGCCACTCACCTCTCCGGCTCCGGGGGGCCCCACGCACTCGGAAGGTGACCTTGGTGAGAGAATCATCGAGGGGTTCCGGGCTTTAGGCACGCGGAGAACGATTGAGGGCGTTCCTCCCTTGCAAATTGGCTCCGCAACAATCGAGGTGTGGACCGCTCCAGACCTGCGGATCCCCATTTACGTCAAGCAAGGTTCGTCTGCCGGTGTATCCATACAAGAGTTCCGAAACATCGAGCTAGCCGATCCTGATCCGTCTTTATTCAGCATCCCGAGCGGCTACATCATCAAGGAAATGCCGTTGGGAGGAGAATAGTCCGGGCTTCGGGCTTCTCCGTAATTTGATGCAACTGTGGGGGACGGTAACCCGGCGATTCTCGTGGATGGGACGGATGCCACAGCGGGGGTTCCCGGTTTGGACGCATGTCGCGCTATTGGCAGCCGTAATCCTCGGGCAAACACCACGATTTCAGGCGGATGTCACAAACATTTGCATCGATGCCTCGGTAATTGAGGACGGACGTGTCGTTACGGGTCTTGTGGAGAGCGATTTTATAACCCGAGACGAAGGAGAGCCTCGACCGATCCTCGCTTTTAGCAGCCAGCCGGCGCCGATGGATCTGCTCACCCTGCTGGACGTCAGCGGGAGCATGGTGCGCGACATCCGCGAGATGACCCGGAACGCGCGTCTGGCGCTGGAGTGGGTTGAAGCGCACGACCGCGTCGCCGTGATCGCCTTCAGCACCGAGCCGGATCTTATACAGGAATTCACTTCCGACAGAAAGGCGCTGGAGGACGCCATCCGGCGTGTCGCCAGGCGGGGGGCCATCGACTTTGTCGATCCGACCCGAATTAATGCGTCGATTGTTGCGTCGCTTGGTCTGCTGCTTCGATCGTCAGAGGGGGAAACTGGGAGCAGCCTAGCCAGAACCAGAGCGATGCTGGTCATCACGGACAACGAGGGCCTTCCCGTGCCGAACGAGCCGGTGATTCGGAAGCTTCTGGCCGCCGACGTCATCCTCCACGCCATTGTGGTCCATCGCAGTCACTTCGGCACGAGGCGAGTGGGCCCGCCGCGAGACGACCCGTCGCGGCCCGGCTACACAATCCAGAACGTGTTCCACATCGCGCGGGCGACGGGGGGTGACGCGATCGTGTCAACAACTGCACGCCAAGTTAGGACGTCGCTGTCGGAAATGATGACGCGGATTCGCAGCCGCTACAGGATGTGGTATCAGGCGCCGGAGGCGCCGCGCGGCGCGTTTCGACGCATCCAGGTCGAGTTGAGCGAAGCTGCGAGAGCGAAATATCCAAAGGCTGAAGTGAGGGCGCGCGAGGGTTACTACGTTCCCTAGCAAAGCATAGGCTGAGCGAGGCTTGCGCCCGAGGATGTTTCCAATCTGAAGAAGTTTCGTACTCGTTCACGCAGGACATTCGACGCCTTCGCTGGCGCCATAGTCCACCACGAGGCTCTGGGCTGGCAGGACATTGAGAGGAAGAGTCCGATGAAGCCGGACTCCATTTTCCAGATCATGTCGATGACCAAGCCGATGACTTCGGTGGCGATCATGATGCTCGCCGACGAGGGCCGCGTGGCGCTGGTCGATCCGGTGGAGAAGCACCTGCCGGAGTTTCGCGGACAGAGGGTCATCGTGACGAGGAACGACGACGAGATCGTGCTGCGCAAGCCGTCGCGGCCGATTACCGTGCGCGACCTTCTGATGCATACCTCCGGAATGCCAACCCTGCCGCCGCCGGGCTTCGGCGAATTGCACTTCACGCTCAACCGGACCCTGGCAGAAGCGACGATCGCTTATTCGCAGACGCCGCTCGAGTTCGAGCCGGGCAGCCGCTGGCAGTACAGCAATCCCGGCATCGCGACGCTCGGCCGTATCGTCGAGGTGGTCTCGGGTATGCCGTTTGAGAAGTTCCTCGACGCTCGCATCT
>CAYPUQ010000577.1:0-1888 GCA_964413655.1 uncultured Solibacteraceae bacterium
CCATCGCCATGCTCATGTCCAACACCGTCGGCGCCGCCGAGCGCCGCCTCGGTGCCGCGGGCTGACCGGATGCTGCTGGCCGGCCTGACCGGAGGTCTCGCGACCGGAAAGAGTTTCATCGGCCGGACGCTGGCCGCGCGTGGCTGCCTTCTGATCCGCGCCGACGACCTCGGCCACGAAGTCAGCGCCCCCGGCGGCGCGGCCTACGGCCCAATCGTGCGCGAGTTCGGACGCGATATCCTGATGGAGGACGGCGCCATCGATCGAAAGAAGCTGGCGTCGTTGGTGTTCGATGCGCCGGAGCGTCTCGCTGTGCTGAACTCGCTGGTCCACCCGGCCGTCTTTCGCCGCGAAGAGGAATTGCTGCGGCAGTTCGCGGCGGAGGATCCGGACGGCATCGCCGTTCTCGAAGCGGCGATCCTCATCGAGGCCGGCAATCACGAGCGGTGCGACAAAGTCATCCTGGCCGTCTGCCCCGAAAAGGAGCAGATCGCGCGCGCCATGCATCGCGACGGCATGAGCCGCGAGGAAGCTTTAGCGCGCATCCGGCGCCAGATGCCGCTCGATGAAAAGCGGCGCTACGCCGACTTCATCGTCGATACATCCGGAACGAAGGAAGAAACCGTGCAGCAGGTGGACCGCGTCTACGAACAATTGCGGAGTGCGAAGTTATGAAGGTACGAACCTTTCTCCTGGCAGCCTTAATGGTGTTTGGGTTTGTCTATGTCACCTCGGTCTGGCGGGGCAAGATCGCCCGTCCGTCCATCCCCTTTGCTTCCGGTGGCGGCGCGCTGTGGCAGGGTCCCGACGTCGCGCGCACCGCAGGTTTGAGCAGCGACGAACTGAACAACATCGAGATCTATAAAGACGCCAAGGACGCCACGGTCAATATCACCTCCACGGTCTACCGCCGGAACTTCTGGCTCGATATCTATCCCGTCCGTGAATCGGGCAGCGGCTTCATCATCCACGAAGATGGGCTCATCGTTACGAACAACCACGTCGTGGCCGGGAATCAGAAGTTACAGGTGACACTCTCCGATCAGACCATCTACGAAGCGCAACTGCTCGAGCGCGACCCTTACAACGATCTCGCGCTCATCAAGATTAAGCCGCGCAAAAAGATCCCCGTGTTGCGCCTGGGCGATTCCGACAATGTCCAGGTTGGTCAGAAAGTGCTGGCCATCGGCAACCCGTTCGGGTTGGCCGGTACGTTGACGACCGGCGTTGTCAGTTCGCTCGGCCGCGAACTCCAGGACGAGACCGGCCGCCGCCTCGAAGGCATGATCCAAACGGACGCGGCCATCAATCCCGGCAATTCGGGTGGCCCGCTACTGGACTCGCAGGGCACCGTCATCGCCGTCAACACGGCCATCTACGGCCCCGGCGGGAACATCGGCATCGGTTTCGCCATGCCGATCAACCGCGCCAAGGCGCTGGTCGACGCGCACCAATCCGGCGAGCGGTTTGGCCGGGCTCGATTGGGTGTCACCGGTGTCTTCATCGGCGGCGACATCGCCGAAGCAATCGAACTGCCGCGCGAAGGCGGCTTCCTGGTTTACGAAGTGGCGCCCGGCTCGGCCGCCGAAAGCGCCGGCATCCGCGGCGCGCGCCGCTCGGTCATTATCGGCATGAACGAAATCGGCATCGGCGGCGACCTCATCATGTCCATCGACGGCCGCACCGTCGACGCGCCGGACGCCATCAGCCGCGCCGTCAGCCGCAAAAAGCCCGGCGACGCCATCGAACTCGTCGTCTTCCGCGACGGCCGCCGCCGCACCCTGACCGTGAAACTCACCGCCGCCCCCACCGCTGAACGGCTGTAACGGCCGGCCGTGCGGCGAGGCCGGGTCCGGCTGCCAGCCATGATAGTCTGAATGCGGCGTGG
>CAYPUQ010000577.1:1988-3533 GCA_964413655.1 uncultured Solibacteraceae bacterium
CCGTGCGGCGAGGCCGGGTCCGGCTGCCAGCCATGATAGTCTGAATGCGGCGTGGTCCGATCGCGAGCGGTAGGCACTGGGTGGCGCTCCCTGCGAACCCGGCACCCTCCCGCGCACGACTATTGAAACCAGGAGTTCCAATCCGTGATAGCCAATCGTCGCAGGTTCCTCTCAACCGCCGTCGGCGGAGGGCTGGCCTCCCTGCCCATATGCTCGTGGGCCTCTTCGGCCTCCCCGGCACTCACTGCCCGCTATCGAAAGCTCAACGACATCTTGAAACAACCGGTACTGAAGAAGCAGTTGTTCGGTGCACCGGTTATTATCGAGACGCTCGAATTGCTGCGTCTTGACAACGGTTTTCTTTGCCGGGTGCGTTCCCGTGACGGAGCCGAGGGCATCTCGGTCGCCCACAGCGGCATGAGCACGCTGTTCCCCATTTTCCTCAGGAACCTGCGGCCGTTCTTTCTCGGCAAGGACGCGCGCGAACTCGACCTGATCCTCGAGAAAGTCTATATCTACGGCTTCAACTTCCGCTATAACGGCATCGCTCTCGGTTTGCCCCTGGCCACGATCGAGTTTGCCATTCTCGACATGCTTGGACGCATCGCCCAAAAGCCGGTGGGCCAGTTGATCGGAGAGATTCACAACCGGGACGTTGCCGTCTACACGGCCACCGAATGGCGCGAGAAGCCCGTGGAGGAATCCATTAAGCTGATTCAGGAAGCCGTCGCCGCCCATGACGTGCATGCGCTGAAGATCAAGGTCGGCGGACTGATGTTCATGACCACGGACATGTATGCCGTCGGCCCTCCCGGACGGACCGAGAAGATAGTCCCGCTCGTGCGCAAGACCTTTGGCGACAAGATGGCGCTCTACGCCGACGCGAACAGCTTCTATTCGGCGCCGGAAGCCATCCGCGTCGGTAAGTTGCTCGAAGAGTATAAGTTCGGATACTTCGAGGAGCCCGTGATGTTTGACCACATCGAGGAGATCAAACAAGTCTCCGACGCGCTCACAATACCCATCGCGAACGGCGAGCAGGATAACAGCTTCTATGGCTTCCGCTGGCTGATCGCGAACAACGGCATCGACATTGTTCAGCCGGATAACTACTACTTCGGGGGACTGATCCGGTCGATGAAAGTTGCCCGCATGGCGGCAGCGTTCGGCAAGAGCATCGTGCCGCACATGTCCGGCGGAGGGTTAGGATACCTCTACAATATTCACTTTGTCTCCTGCGTTCCAAATGCTGGCGCTCACCATGAGTTCAAGGGACTGAGAACCCACGTACGGTTCGAATGTAAGACCTCTCCGCTGAAGGTGGTCGACGGGAAGATCAAGGTTCCAACCGGCCCTGGATTCGGCGTCGACTTCGACCCGGAATGGGTCAACAAGCACCAGATCGTGAAATTGTGACCGGTTTCCACGCTCTTGGACGATGCGCCGAAGCACCAGGGTCACAGGCGATTTGCGCGAGCAAGGGAATCGTTGCCGCGCGAGGCGGTGGTCCTTTTCGGAGGCCTTCTGGCAGCAACGGGCTAGCCG
>CAYPUQ010000578.1:0-3532 GCA_964413655.1 uncultured Solibacteraceae bacterium
GCGGCAATTCGCAGCCCACGCTGTTCGGATGACATAGACTGTCCTTCGTGCGGACGATTTTTCTGACGCTGGCGGCGTGCGTTGCGTGCGCTGCGGACGTGCGCCTTCTCACCATCCGCGACGAAGCCGGGCTGATGGAGGCCGCCATCGCGCCCGAGCGCGGCGCGGAACTCACCAGCCTCAAGGTCCGGTTCGGCGGCGAATGGATCGAACTGCTCTGGCGCGCGAACGACTTCAGCGAGGTGAAGGGCTGGACCGGACGAGCGCCGCTGCTGTGGCCGGCCGTGGGCCGCAACTTCGCGCCCGGCGTGAAAGCGAATGAAGAGGCCATCGGAACCTCGTGGAAGCTGGCCGAGAAGCTGCTGCCGATGCCGATTCACGGCTTCGCCCGCGATCATGTCTGGGAGGTTGTCTCGCAATCGGCGGACCGCGTTCTGCTCCGTTGGAAGGACAGCGAGCGAACGCGGGAGTTTTACCCGTTTGGATTCACGTTCGACATCGAATACCGGGCGACGGCCGGCGGCTTGGCGATGACGCACACTATTACGGCGGCGGCGGACAATGCCCGCCCGATGCCGTTTTCCATCGGAAACCACATCACCTTCCGCGTGCCGTTCGTCGCGGGCGACCCACTGGCGATGACATTCGAGACGCCATCGACGCGGGAGTATCTGAAGCGCGAAGGGTCGGTCCCCAGCGGCGAAACACGGGCGCGTTCGCTGGCCAAACCCGTGACTCTCGGCGCACTCGACGCCTTCCCCTCGGCCATCTCCCTTGGCGGCTACGAGGGCGAACCCTGGGCGCGCCTGACCGACCCGGCCGGCCTGGCGGTCACGCTCCGCCACAAGGCCACTTCGCTACCGGACGAGCCGTTCCTGCTGTTCAACGTCTGGGGCGACGCGAAGAACAGCTACTTCAGCCCCGAGCCTTGGGTCGGGATTCAGAACTCATTGAACCTCGAAGGCGGTGCCATCCGTCTGGTGCCGGGCGCGCGCTGGGTTTGGGAGTTGTGGGTGGAAATAAGCCTGGCGTCTCAGTGAAATACAGTCGCTCAGAACTCCTGTTCTCGGGCTCTGTGTCGGCCACGCATCGCCCCGATTCACGCTTGAGTCGGGCGAGACTGCGCGGGAGGAGCCGACCGCACGAGCACAGCACGCGAAAGGGTTGGGAACGGATAACGAGAGGTTGAACCGAGGACTGATGTACCTGGAACAAACGGGACGACCGCATCAGCCGGAGACCCATGATCGCAACGTGGCGGCGGGGCGGGGGGAGCAATTTGGTCAACGCCGACGGGTCCAAGACCTGGATAAGCCCGCGTCGGCTCAAACCATCGACACTGTTCGAGCAGTACCTCCGGTCCGAGCGGCGACGCCTCGACAGGTTCGGCAGGCCAAGGGGTAGAACGGTGGGTCTCCAGGCAACGCTCTTTTGAACCGTTTGAGATTTTGCGGCACTCGAAGAGGGAACTTATAGAAACAAAAATAGATCTGCAAGGGCGATCCGATGTTGAAATCTGCCTCCCCAAGCACAACCACCGCGAGAAAACGGGCGATTCAACGAACCGGCGACTGTGGCAAACCGATTTGTATTCAACGGGTTCCAGCAACACCATTGTTATGTCCCGTTCGGCAATCCAACGCCCACTGGGCCGTCTTTAGGAGAGCACAGCGAGCAAACCGTTGTTGCCGCAACCGACGAAGATCACCGATCGCGTCAAGGCCCAGTTCAAGCGTCTTTCGGATCGGCCATGTCTTCCGGTCGTTGATGTTTTTCTGGTAACCAAGAAGCCTCCAGTCGTCAGCCGGAATGGGTTCATTTCTGAGATTGAGCCGCTCTGGGAGGTCCATCAACCACGCTTCGATCGCGGAGATATCCGAGTCCTTGAGCGGAGTCGTTTTGACGCGCGAGATGAAGATTGCCAGACTGCTGATATCCACGCCGATCCCGTTCCGACCCAGAGATCGTGCTTCAACCAGAGAGGTGCCCCCGCCAACGAAGGGATCGAGGACTGTGTCGCCAGGTTCCGTGAAAAGCTCGATGATCGTCCGAGCCAAGACCGGCGAGAACCGCGCCGGATACCGGTAATAGTCGTGTGTCAGCCCCTCTACCGGCGCGCGGCTCAAGATAGCGTCAAGAAGCTTGTTTTCGCCGGACGCCATGCGCCACCTCTTTACCAGGGTTCTTCTTGTTGGGAAGCTTGATCTGGCGATCAACCTCGTCCCTATCGAAAAGCAGCTTCTTTCCAAGCTTGTGGCCTGAGATGACGCCCTTTCTTGAGAGCTTGTACAAAGTGGACTTGGGGGTCTTCAGGTAGTCCGAAAGCTCGTCGAGCGTTAGCCAGTGAACCACAACGTTCATATTATACGACTAATCGATCCAGCATCGGCTACGAAAATGAATGGAACGGACAATATCCGACAATGACCGACCCGGCCGGCCTGTCGGTGACCCTGCGCCACAAGGCAACTTCTCTGCCTGAAGAACCATTTCTGCTCTTCAACCTCTGGGGTGACGCGAAGAACGGCCACTTCAGTCCCGAACCCTGGGTTGGGATTCAGAACTCGCTGAACCTCGAAGGCCGTGCCATCCGTCTGGTGCCGGGCGCCCGCTGGGTTTGGGAGTTGTCGGTGGAAATACGCGCGCGATTGCCATGAAATGCTCTTGCTGTCGGAAGCTTCACGGCGATCCGGCTGAATCAGCCTGACCTGTCGGCCACGGGCCGCGGCGGCGTCCACTGCGGCGGACCTGCGTTTCACCCGCCTGCCTCGCGAAGGGGTCATCCACCGCGATCCAAGCTTGACTCGGCGAGACGGTTGGGGAGGAGCCGGCCGCACCAGCCCGGCACGCGAAACGCTTGCAAGCGGATAACGAGAGATTGAGCCGGGGATTGGTTCGATGCATCTGGACAAATTGGACAACCGCATCAGCCAGAGACCCATAATCGCAACGCGGCGGCGCGGCGGGGGGACCAACTCAGTCGACGCCTACGGAGACCGAACCTATAGAAAAATAGATCGGCAAGGGCGACCCGATGTTGAAATCCGGCTCCCCATCGTGGACACGTTTCGAACTTTGGGCGTCGAGCGAATGGCGTCTCTCTCGACGCTATCGCATAGTTCCGCAATAATTTAGAACCCGAACGCCGAATGCTCAACGTACCGCTGTCGACTAAACCTCCTGAAAATGCTCGCGTCGCCGCAACAAGTCGTGCGTGTACTTGCATCGTCGGAAGTTCTCATCAGGACGCATTACGGAGATTTCGAACCGCGAAGAACGAATCACCGCCATCGCCCGCGATTACGCCGATCAGCCAGAACGTACGTTGGCCCTGTTCGTTCAGGTGCTCCACGGCCTGGCGCACGTCTCCCCGCGACAGCATCTCGACGGCCTCCCTGAGTTCGGGATCTTTTTGCCGCACGATGCCGTCCAATCGCGCCGTCTGCATTCCGGCCCTGAAGCTGCTCGAAGGGCCGACCGGCTTCGACGCCCTGGTGCTGGCGGATGTCGCCGACGAGGATAACCCGGTCGC
>CAYPUQ010000579.1:0-3526 GCA_964413655.1 uncultured Solibacteraceae bacterium
GACCGAATAGAGGCCTATTGCAGAAAGTACCAGCTGGTTTCGCCGTTTGAAAAGAACCAACTAAGATCGGCTAGCTATGCCTTGGCGGTGGGGCGCTATTACTCAATAGGCGGCCTTAGAAAATCACTCGCCGAGGGCGAATCTCTCACGATCGAGCCCTATCAAGTCGCCATTATCCAGACGTATGAAACGATTAATATGCCTCCGTACCTCATCGGACGGTGGAATGTCCAGGTTACGAAAGCGTATGATGGACTCCTGTGGGTTGGTGGTGCTCAGGTCGATCCTGGATTCCGAGGCTACCTCTGCTGCCCGATTTACAATTTGTCCGCCAAGAAGGTGACACTTCATTTCCGCGACAAACTCGCCGTAATCGACTTTGTTACGACGACGCCCTATGTTGAGGGCAAGTGCTTACCTTATGATTGGCGGAACCGAAAGAGGCTCATATTCCAGGATTACCCAACGTTGAATAGTGGCATCGAGCACAAAGTCAAGAAATTCGAGGATTCGATCCGCGCCGAAGCTGACAAGACAAAGGAAAAACTAGCGGAGGCCGCAGACGGTACACAGCGGTCATTGCAGTACATCAACTCGCGAATCGACACCTTTCTGACGCTTGTCTTCACTGTGGTCGCTGTCTTGTTCGCTGGCTTGGGGATCGTCGCGACAACTGGACGAGAGGAGCGCTCATTTCTTAATCCCACAGTGTGGATTGCCGCCATTGCCCTATATTTCGCCTTGCGTGCGAATTGCTCCTCAGAAGAGGGCGTTGCACGGCCGAAGTGGTACACGACACGCCCTTTAGCCCTGTCGATTCTTGCAGTTCTCGTGGTGGCCGGGCTCTCTTTCAGGATCTGGGACGCCATCGGGTCTGAGAGGCAGGCACGAGAGGTCGTGATCCAGGAGCTTCGTGATCGCAGTGAGGCAGGGTTCGAACACCTGCAGCAGCAGCTGAACGAGCTTCGCAAGCAACTCGAATGACCTTCTGGGTCGTTGAGGGTATCCCGTGATCTTGCGATCCTGGAGAAGACGCTTGAAGAAAAGGAAGGCCAAACCGACTAGACGGGAGCAACTCGCCGCCCTCAAGGTGGAGAGCGAACTCAACCTGCGCGACCAGATCCGCCGTCTGCTTGCCAAGCCTCCCGAAGAGCGCACTCATTTCCTGCGCAAGCGTATCGGGCTGCGCGGTTCTGCCCTGTAGCCGTCAGTTCAAGAAATCGAAATCGATCCGGAATCTTCGCGGACGGCGCGCGAGGAACTCGCCGAACTGCGGGTCGGCGGTGTTCAGGCGCACGGCGGTCGGGTTCCAGTGATTCGTGAGATTGAACACGCTGACCGAAATGCGGAAGCGGTGCTGGTTGCCGCGGAAGTCCACTTTCATGTCGCGGGAGACGCGCAGATCGAAAGAGAAGAAGCGTGGGTAGCGGAGCGTGTTCGGCGGGCCTACGTAATCCTGGGCCGCGTCGACGGCGGTGTAGGGGAAGCCGTTGCGAAGCTCGACGACCGGCGCTACACGGAGGTCGTACCCCACCGGAACGACGCCCCAGGCGAGGAAGCGGTGCGGGAGGTTGGCAGTGGCTTCGGTCACCACGTCGGGGCGCACGAGCGGGTGCGGGAAGTCGCCGAGGAATTCCGCGAAGTCGTTCAGGTTCCCCCTCGCCCGGCTGTGGACGTAAGAGAAGAACAGCTCCTGCTCCGGTTTCCATGAGACCCGCGCAACGCCCTCGAACTGCCGGTAGCGCGACCGTCCGCGACCGCCGAGCAGCAGTTCATCGGCATCGGGCCGCAACGTCATCAGCCCGGCCGAGTCGCTCTGCAACCATCCCGCCCGCAGTCGTACGATCCTGCTTGCGCGCTGGTCCACCTGCGCGCTCCACGTCCGGCTGCGGGGCGCGAAACTTCCCGGGCGGTTCGCGCCAAACACGAAGGCCCCGTGCGGACCCCCGCCCTCGACCCGGTTCGCGAACGCAACGCCGTCGACGATCTGCGCCGGATATGCGGCGAATGAGTAGATGCCGATCGGCACGCGGTCGTAGAACCATCCGAAGCCGGTGCGCAACACCGGACCACTCTCGCCGGCCGGGGTCCACGCGGCCGCCGCGCGCGGAGCCATGCGCGTCAGTCCCGTCACACGCTGCCAGTCCATCCGCAGGCCCGTATCGATGGTCAGCGAAGGCACGACCTGCCAGGAGTCCTGCCCGAACACGCTAAGTTCCCAATCCGTCAACCGGAACGGATCGCGGTTCTCATACGTGATCTGGCGCAGAACCCGATCTTCGAGATCATGGACGCCGACTGGCCGCGCGAAGAACGCCGTCGCCGCGTGCGTGCGCATCGCCGAACTCCCGAACTTGATCCGGTGCAGCCCGCCGACCGAGACCGGCGCCGTCGCGTAGGACTCCCGCCACTCGGTGCGCGCGGCGCGGCGGTCCTGGCGCAGAAAGTAATTGCCCGCCTGCGCCACCGGCGTAAACACGAACTCCCCGGCACCCTGCGGACCCGTCCTGCGTACAACCTCGCCGAACGAGAAGCTGCTTTCCAGCAGCCCGCCGCCCAGGCTGTACCTGTCGCCGACGCTGCCGCGGTATTCGTGCCCGCGGAGCCACGGCGCGGCCGGCTGCGGCGTGTAGAAATCCAGACCCACGAAGTTCGTTTTCTGAGGAACCCCGTGCAGACTCGTCGTGATCCAATGGCGCGGCGATGCGATGTAGTCAAGCTGAACAAGGGAATTCCACGACTCGCGCTTCTCCTCGTTGCGCGGGAACGGCAGGGCGAAGACCGGCGTCTTGTTCATCCGGTACTCCACCGCTTGCGAGTAATACAGCCGCCCGGGCCGCAGTGGTCCGGTCCAGCTCAACCTCGGCGTGAACCCGCGGATCCCCACCAAACGCGCGCTGCGGATACGGAACTCCGGCGTCGGATCGTTCAACTCCCAGCGCCAGCGGTCACCGCCGCGCTTCGTCTCCACCGCCACCACACCGGCGGTGAACCGGCCGTACTCGGCCAGAAACGGGCTCTTGTAGACACTCAACGACTCGACGCTGTCGATGGGCGCCGTTGCGCCGAACTGGCCCGTCGCCGGATCGGTGACGTCCAGCGAGTTGATGAGAAGCGTACTGCGATGCTCGGCGCTCCCCGCGATGCGCAGCTTGCCATCGGGCGTCCGCACAACGCCGGGAATCACGGGCAGGGCGTCCCGCACGGTCGAGGGCCGCCATGGCAGTTGCTGGACGGTTTCAGCGGCGATGGTGGATGGAACCGAGCCACCCTCTTCGGCCGAGGGTGCCTGCGCCTCCACCGTGATGCTCTCGCGGACAACCGGAATCTCCGGCTCCTCCCGCTGTTGCGCGAGCAGGAGAACCGGACCCGCCAGCAACGCCGCGACCACCCGCATACATTCTTTGGATCGCCCCTCGGCGGAGCGAGTTTCAGCTTTATCGCGGGGAGATCCGTGGCCAAGCGATCTGGACGCCCTCCGACTGGATCTTCGCCTGAAACTCCCGCAGCAGTTTCTCGTTGTTGC
>CAYPUQ010000580.1:0-3513 GCA_964413655.1 uncultured Solibacteraceae bacterium
CATCAATGAGATCCGCGTCGGATTCCATCGCGGCTCTTCGACGCAATGCCGCCCACTTATAGGCGCCTTTCGCAAACCCAAGGAGCTTGGTTGGCTCACACCAGCTACGCCGACTGCGGCCGGTTTCATTAGGGGGCCAAACCCGAGATCAATCGCCAAGGTAGAGTACGCCGCGGCGCGGAGCCCCCGGGCCAACTGAGGCCTCCGGGGGCGGGGTGTTTGCCTCAAAACGGCGACAACGCGCGCAGAATGGAGTCGGATTTCTGGCCGCCGGGCAACTCGACGCTGTGAACGGTCCGCCAGTCCACATCCTTGGCGCCGATGTAGAGGGCATGGTCGCGATCGGCACCCATGAGGATCACGGTCAACTTCAGGTTTGGGTAGCCCAGGGCGCGGTATTGGCGCTCCGTGGCCGGTTCACGCCACCGATCGGAAGCAGGCGGGCCGAGTTTGCGAATCACAGCGAAGTAGTCGTCGGTGGCTGTGAGACCGAGATCGGCCTGCAGGACAGCTTTGTATTCGACAGCGTGACCGGAGGTTTCGCGGCGCAGAACAAGAGCAACGACCAGCGTGAAGACGATCCCAGCGGCGAGCACGAGAGCGACAAGGCGCCCCACGCGAGATTCCGCGCCGCCGTCGCGGCGCAGACTTGACGGCGGAGACGGCCGCACCGGGGTTTCGCCCGCGGCGTGTGCGTGCAGCGGACGCGGCATATCCAGGATCCGGCGGCTATATGGCCAGACGGCACCGCCCTTGAACTCCAGTTCGCGCCTGAGGCCGACGATCATGACCGGCTCGTCGACCTTCGAGAGTTCGCCCAGATAGGCGCGCGGGATCCAGACCTCGATGTTCGTCTTGGAATTGTGAACGAGGACTTCCGACCAAGTGCCACGAACGAACACCCACTCGTTGTGGTCGACGGCGACGATCGGCGGGTAGAAAGAAAACTGCCGTCCGATCAGTTCGTCCAGGGATTGAGGAATAGCGCTCACGGCGATGCGGAACGCTTTCATCTTAGCCCAGTCGCGTGGCAGCCGATGCCGAGGAGACGATTTGTGGAAGCGGTTCCGTGGCGTAGGCAAACGGGTCCGCTCGCTCGCGGTGGCGGCTCGGCAGGGTTCTCAGCCGCAGGTTGGCGCAAAGCAGCGGATCAAGGCACAATTAAGGCAGAAAGGAATCCGAATATGTCAGTTCGGGACATCGATGCGCTCCAGTATCATAGCCAATCGCCTCCGGGCAAACTTGCGATTGTTGCGACGAAGCCGTGTCAGACCCAGCGAGATCTCAGTCTGGCGTACACGCCCGGGGTGGCCGTGCCGTGCCTGGAGATCCAGCGGGATCCGGCGCTGGTTTACAGTTACACCGCCAAAGGGAACCTGGTGGCGGTGGTTACCAATGGAACGGCGGTACTGGGGCTCGGCAACATCGGCCCGGCTGCAGGGAAGCCGGTGATGGAGGGCAAGGCGGTTCTGTTCAAGCGCTTTGCCGATATCGACGTGTTCGATATCGAATTGGCGACCGAGAACCCGCAAGAGGTCATTCGCACGTGCCAGTTGCTGGAGCCGACGTTTGGCGGGATCAACCTGGAGGACATCAAGGCACCGGAGTGTTTCGAGATCGAAGAGGAACTCCGGCGCACGATGAAGATTCCCGTATTCCACGACGATCAGCATGGAACGGCGATCATTTCCGGCGCGGCACTGCTCAACGCGGTAGAACTCGCCGGAAAGCGGATCGAAGAGATACGGCTGGTGGTTAACGGCGCTGGGGCAAGCGCCATCTCTTGCGCCGAACACTACATTCACTTGGGCGTGCGGCGGGAGCACATTGTTCTGTGCGACACGAAAGGCGTGATTTACCAAGGCCGCAAAGAGCACGTGAACAAGTATAAAGAGCGGCTGGCGAACGATACGGCGGCGCGGACGCTCGAAGAGGCACTGGACGGCGCCGACGTTTTGGTTGGCCTGTCGACCGCCAACTGCGTGACCGGCGCGATGCTGCAGCGGATGGCGCCGAATCCCATTGTGTTTGCGATGGCGAATCCGATGCCGGAGATATCCTACGAAGACGCTGTCGGAGCAAGGGCGGACGTAATTATGGCCACTGGCCGGTCCGATTATCCGAACCAGGTGAACAACGTTCTCGGGTTTCCGTTTATCTTTCGCGGCGCACTGGACGTGCGGGCGACAGAGATCAACGAAGAAATGAAGTTGGCGGCAACGCGGGCCCTGGCGGCGCTCACGCGGGAGGACGTCCCCGACGCGGTTCGACGCGCCTACGGCGTAGAGGACCTGCATTACGGCCGCGACTACATCATTCCCAAGCCGTTCGACTCGAGGGTTTTGATTTGGGTGGCGTCGGCAGTGGCGAAGGCTGCGATGGACAGCAGCGTTGCGCAGCAGCCACGCGATCTGGCGCAGTACCGGGACGAACTGGAAAGGCGGTTGGGCAAGGCGCAGGAATTGATGCGCGGCGTGATCCACAAAGCTCAGCGGCACCCGGCTCGGGTGGTCCTACCGGAAGGCGAAGAGCGCAAAATCATTCGCGCGGCCCACATACTTTGCGACGAGCGGATTGCGGCGCCGATTCTTCTCGGCGCTCGCGAGCGCATCGAGGCGGAGGCCGCTGAGATGCGGATCCCCTTGAATGGGACGACGATTGTCGACCCAGCGGAGTTCCCGCGCCGCGAGGAGTACGTCGACGAGTACTACCGCTTACGCCAACGGAAGGGCATCACGCGAAACGAAGCCGTTCGCATGGTGCACGATCCGACCACATTCGGAGCGATGATGCTTTTGATGGGCGACGCCGACGCGATGATTGCGGGTTTGACCCAACATTATCCGGACACTATCCGGCCCGCGCTCCAGGTGATTCCGCTGGAGCCGCATCGCAAGAAAGTGGCCGGGATGTACATGTTGATCACGCCTAACGGGCAGATCTATTTCCTGGCCGACACGACGGTGAATATCGAGCCGTCACCGGCGGACTTGGCGGAGATTGCACTTGAGGCCGCCGAGACCGTGCGTAATCTGGACATTGAGCCGCGAGTGGCGATGCTGAGCTTTTCGAACTTCGGCTCGACGCGGCACCCGTTGGCGGAGAAGGTGCGGGACGCGGTGAAACTTGTGCGAGCGAAGGATCCCGGACTGATGATCGACGGCGAAATGCAGGCGGACACGGCGGTTGTCCCGGAGATCGTCGAAGGCACGTATCCATTCAGCCAGTTGAAAGAGGGCGCGAACGTTCTGGTGTTTCCGAATCTCGAGTCGGGCAATATCGCGTACAAACTGCTTATGCGGATCGGGGCGTGCGAAGCCATCGGCCCGATTCTGATGGGGCTGTCGCGTCCGGTCCACGTATTGCAGCGCGGCTGCGAAGTGAGCGACATCGTGAACATGGCGGCGATTGCCGTGGTGGACGCCCAGTCGAAGGGATCTTCAAGGATCCGTGCGTAATGCAGAGCATTTTTAGCTCGGCGGCGCGGCGCAATACACTTCGGGAGTCTGGCGA
>CAYPUQ010000581.1:0-3511 GCA_964413655.1 uncultured Solibacteraceae bacterium
TGATCGCCACCAGAGCCCGTCTCCGCTTCGCCGGCACGCACAGATTAACACGAACTTCCCCAGTGCACACCGAAAACCGGAACGTTCTACTTTGCTGGGAAGCGGAACTTTCTACTTTGCCTTGACGGAAAAGATTACGCCGGGGTGCCCGCCCGCTTGCCGCGGGGCTGGCCCGCATGCGTCTCGCCCTTCGCCTTATCGTCGCCCGGCGGTGATCGGCGATCGATGTAGCTCCGTTCGATCCAGAGATAGGGAAGAAAGCGCCGGAACCGGTGAAAACAGGTGCGGCAGCGGTACGCCTTTATCAAGAAAAAGCGACAGATTACGTCAGTAGCGGAGTGGATGGAGGACGGACGAATGTGGGCGTCGCGGCAGTATGGGCAACGCCCGAATCGCGATTCCCAGAAGGCCATACCGCGGTTAGGAAGCACGTGGCTCTCCAAATCCACACCGGCTGTCTAGTCGGAGTTGGCGATACACTGCTGAAATATGCGTACTTTGCTGGTGCTTTCCCTACTGGCCGTCCTCGCTGCCTGCGGACGCCGCGATGGCGGCTCCGAGCGCGAGCGGCTCGAAAACGAGTTCCGCGAAACGCTGACCGGCGCCACGCTGGCCGGCCGGTTTTCGACGACAGGCCGCGACCAACTCAGCGAGGACCGTTACACGATCTCCTCGGTAACCAAACTGGGCGGCGATCTTTGGACCATCAACACGCGCATCCAGTACGGTGAGCGGGACGTCACGGCGCCCGTTCCCGTTCGGGTCCTCTGGGCCGGGGATACGCCGGTGATCTCCCTGACCGACGCCGCGATACCGGGGGTCGGAACGTTCAGCGCACGGGTTCTCTTCTATCGGGGCCAGTACGCCGGCACATGGAGTTCGAGCCGGCACGGCGGCCAGATGATCGGGCGGATCGAAAAGGGCGGAGAATAGCTCCGCGCGCTATCGCTTTTTCGGCGGCGGCGCGCCAGCCGGCCGTTCGGCGAGCAACTGCTTGACCAGCGCTCGAACGCCCGCCTCCTGGTTGTTGAACAATGGTGCGTTCCCCAGGAACTGCGCCCGGATCATGCCTCGACGGTTGAGAAAGCTAAGCATCGGAACGTAGGGCGTGGCGCCGGGCTTCACCTGCATGTACTCGGTGGCCTGGTGGCCGTCGTATACCCCAACCGGAAACGTCACCTTATACAAGCGGCTGAAGAACAGCGGGTCGGCGCCCGGATTAATGGCCGCCATCAGGACCTCGAAGCCCTGATCCTTCATCTCGGAATGGATTCCGCTCATGACCTGAGCGTGCTCTTGGCAGTGCTTTCAAGTGGTGACGATGAACGATACGGCGAGCACTTTGCCCGCGTACTCGCTCACCTTGATCTGCTTTCCGCTCGGCAGCGTCACCGCAATGTCGGGCGACTTGCGCGGAGGCTGCGTCGTCTGGCCCAGCGCGGCCAAGGGTAAGAGAAAGAACGACCGGCGATGCATAGAATTCATTGTAAGTCACTCTTGCGCTCCCGTATTTCGCGCTCCCGCATCTGGAACTTCTGGACCTTTCCGGTGACGGTCATGGGAAAAGCGTCGACGAAGCGCAGGTGCTGCGGAATTTTGAAGTGGGCGATGCGGTCGCGGCAGAAGTCGCGGATCTCGTCCTCGGTCGCCGAATGGCCCGGCTTGAGCCGAATCCACGCCGCGACAGTCTCACCGAGGCGGTCGTCGGGAAGGCCGAAAACTTGAACGTCGGCGACCTTGGGGTGGGTGTACAGAAACTCTTCGACTTCGCGCGGGTAGATGTTCTCGCCGCCGCGGATAATCATGTCCTTGGCGCGGCCGGTGATGCGGAAGCAGCCGTCGGGACGCATCACGGCGAGGTCGCTCGTGTGGAGCCAGCCCTCGGCGTCGATGGCGCGGGCAGTGGCCTCGGGATCGTCGTCGTAGCCCTTCATGACGAGGTAGCCGCGGGTGCAGAGTTCCCCCTGCTCGCCGGCGGGTAGCGTCGCGCCCGTCGTGGGCGAGACGATCTTGACTTCCGTGCTGGGCATCGCGCGGCCGACGGTGGAAACGCGGATCTCGATGGAATCGTCGACCGAGGACATCGTGATCACGGGTGAACTTTCGGTCTGCCCGTAGGCGATCGTGATCTGCGCGCAGTGCATGCGGTCGATCACCTGGCGCATAACCGCGACAGGACACGGCGCGCCGGCCATGATGCCGGTACGGAGGGAGGTGAGATCGAAGCGGGAGAACTCCGGGTGGTCCAGTTCGGCGATGAACATCGTCGGTACACCATATACGGCTGTGGCACGTTCTTCGTGGATGGCTTCGAGGGTAGCCAGCGCGTCGAACTGAGCGGCCGGGAGGATCAGCGCGGCGCCGGAGGCATAGCCGACCATCGCGCCAATGACGCAGCCGAAGCAGTGATAGAGGGGTACGGGAACGCAGAGGCGGTCGTCTTCGGTGGCATGGATGGCCCGGGCGATGAGCGCGCCGTTATTGACGAGGTTGCGGTGCGTCAGCAGGACACCCTTTGGGGAACCGGTGGTTCCCGACGTGAACTGAATATTCGCGACGTCGTCTGCGTGGACCGGGATCTCGGGCACGTCGCGGCCGCCGGCGATCATACCGTCCCAGGTCTCGCCCCCCAGATAGACGGCGTGGCGAAGAGGCAGATCCGCGCCGCCGGCAGCCTGTTCGAGAATGCTCCGGTAGTTGGCGCGGCGATCGCTCTCGCGCAGGAAGAGGGCCTTCATGCCGGATTTGCGGAGCACGTAGGCCAGTTCGTGCGAGCGGTAAGCGGGGTTAATGTTGACGAGAACGACGCCTGTGCGGGCCGCGGCTAACTGGAGGAAGATCCACTCCGGGCAGTTGCTGGCCCAAATCCCAATGCGGTGGCCGGGCTGGAGGCCCAGGCCGATCAACCCGCTCGCGGTGCGCTCCACCTCGGCGAGGAGTTGGGAGAAGGTGAAGCGGCGTTTTTCGTGGCGGGCGACGAGGGCTTCCCGTTGGGGAAAACGGGCGGCCGTGTCGCGAAAAAGTTCGTAGATTGTGGCATCGAGCAGTGGTGCGTCGGGTCCGCGGGCGTAGCTCGGCATTGCTGGAATTCTATCGGGGTTCGATTGAGGGAACAAGCGGCGGCGAGCCTACGTAGAGCTAATAGGGAGACGGCGATGTACTGCACGAATTGTGGATTTCGGCTCGACGAATCGCACCGCTACTGCGCCCAATGCGGGAGAGCGGTGGGGCAACCCGAGGAGCCCCAGGCGCAGGGCTACTATGCGCCGAAACGGCTGAAGCGGCTGATGTACGACAAGAGTATCGCGGGCGTGTGTTCCGGTTTCGCGAAGTACTTAAATGTCGACGTGACGCTGGTGCGGCTGGTGACGCTGTGTATCGCCCTCTTTTCGGGCGGTATCGGCGTGGTTGCCTACCTGGTGGCGTGGATCGTGATGCCGAAGGATTACGGGTACCCGCAGGTTGGGACGCCGCCGGCGGCGGAGGCGCACCCCGGCGCCGCGCACGCTCC
>CAYPUQ010000582.1:0-3503 GCA_964413655.1 uncultured Solibacteraceae bacterium
GGGCGCCGCGGCGTGGACATGGGGCCGTCGGCGATCCGCGTCGCGCGGCTGAACGCCCGTCTCGCCGCGCTCGGCTACGATGTACACGATCTCGGCAACGTCGCCGTCGAACAGCCGGAGAACCGTCCCTTCGGAGACGAGCGGGCGCGCTACCTCACCGAGATCACGGTCACCTGTACGCGGCTGGCGCGCATGGTGGAAAAGGCGATGGCCGATGGCGCGGTGCCGCTGGTGCTCGGCGGCGATCACTCGGCGGCGGTGGGTACGATCGCCGGCGTGTCCCGCCACCACCGCCGGCGGAAGGAACGGATCGGTGTCATCTGGATGGATGCCCACGCCGACATGAACACACCGGAGACGAGTCCGAGCGGCAACGTCCACGGCATGCCGCTGGCTTGCTGCATCGGCCGGGGCCCGGAACCGCTGTCCAACATTTACGGCTATTCGCCGAAAGTGGATCCTCGCAACGTCGTATTGGTGGGGATTCGCGATCTCGACCAGCTTGAGCAGCAGCATGTGCGCGAGTCGGGCGTGACGGCGTTCACGATGCGCGAGATCGACGAGCGCGGCATGCAGGCCGTGATGGTGGACGCCATGCGCATTGCCGGAGACGGAACCGCCGGGTTCCACATCTCACTGGATATGGATGGCGTGGACCCGCGGGAGGCCCCCGGCGTGGGGACGCCCGTGCGCGGTGGGATCACGTATCGCGAAGCTCACCTCGCGATGGAGATGGTGGGTGACAGCCGGCGGATGATTTCAATGGAAGTGGTGGAAGTGAATCCGGTGCTCGACGAGGCCAATCGCACGGCCGAACTGGCGGTGGAACTGGCGCTATCGGCGATGGGGAAGAAGATCCTATGAAGAAGCTGCGCGTGGCCGTCCTGCACGGCGGCCGGAGCGGCGAACACGAGGTATCTTTGCGCTCGGCGGAATCGGTAATGGATGGACTCGACCGCGAGCGTTACGAGGTAATTCCGTATTTCATCGGTAAGGACGGGCGGTGGTCGCCGCGCTCGATCCTGCCGGAGCCGGGCGGCAACGACGGAATCGACGTCGTGTTTCCGGTGTTGCACGGCACGTTCGGCGAGGATGGTACGTTACAAGGCCTGCTCGAACTGGCTGAGTTGCCGTACGTCGGCGCCGGGGTGCTGGCATCGTCGGTGGGCATGGACAAGGAAATGATGAAACGGCTGTGCCGCGAACGCGGCCTGCCGGTAGTGGACTACGTTGCGCAATATCGCGGCGCGCTCGACCCGGAGGCGTGCATTCGAACACTACCGTTCCCGATGTTCGTCAAGCCCGCCAATCTTGGCTCCTCGGTGGGAATCTCGAAAGTGAGGAGCCGCGAGGAACTGCGCGCCGCCTTGGAATTGGCGGCTGAGTTCGACCGCAAGGTAATCGTCGAACGCGGCGTCGCGGGGCGCGAGTTCGAGTGCTCCGTGCTCGGTAACGAAGATCCGGTGGCGTCGGCGCCGTGCGAGATCCTGCCATCACGTGAGTTTTACGACTACGAGGACAAGTACCTACTGGACCAGGCGCAGTTCGAGTTGCCGGCCAAACTGGCGGCGGCAAAGACGGAGGAACTGCGAAGACTCGCGGTGGAGTGCTACCGGGCGGTAGAGTGCGAAGGGATGGCGCGGGTCGACTTTTTGCTGGAAACGGCCACGGACCGGCTCTACATCAACGAGATCAACACGATTCCCGGTTTCACGTCCATCAGCATGTACCCGAAGATGTGGGAGCATAGCGGGTTGCCGTTCCCACGGCTACTCGACCGGCTGATCGAATTGGGTCTGGCGCGCCACGCGGCGCGCCGGCTGACACGGTACACCCGCGAATGATGTTGCGCTTCGCTATCGCCGCCCTGCTCCTGTTCGCCGCCGTCTTGCCGTGCGCCGCCGAGGACGAGGAGAACGTTCTGGAGCGCGAACTGCGCCGGTTCGCCGGCGTGTACGCGCTGGTGGAAGACTACGCCGCCGACCCGGTGTCGCCCGGCCCGGCGTTCTACGAGGGAGCGCTGCCGGGCATGCTGCGCCGGCTGGACCCCTTCTCGGTATTCTTCTCCCCGGACCAGTTTCAGCAGTTGCGGCAATTGGAGCGCTCCACCACGAAGGGATTTGGCACCGTGGTGTCGCTGATTCCGGGCCGGGTGATCGTGCTTCAGACTCTGCCGGGCACACCCGCTTCGCGGGCCGGCATTCAGCCCGGCGATGAGATTCTCGCCATCAACGGCTACCGGCTGGATTGGCTGAGCCTTGAGCAACTCATGGCCCTCCTGACCGAGGCGCGGCGGCGGGAAGCCTACCTCCACGTCCGGCGGCCCGGCAATGCGCGCGTGCTTCCGGTCACGATGGTGCCGGAAGAGATGGCGTCGTCGAGCGTCGACCGTGCGTTTCTGCTCGAAGACGGCATCGGCTTTGTGCGCATCACCAGTTTCGAGGGGCAGACGGCAAGCCTCGCGAAGGAGGCGATCGATAAACTGGGTGGGGAGTCGCTGCGCGGGTTAGTGCTCGACCTACGCGACAACGCCGGCGGCCTGTTGCCGCCTGCGCTCGACATCGCGGCGATGTTCCTCGGCCCCGGCCAGAAGATCATGAGCGTGCGCGGACGCGCCGCCGCGGCCGAGGACACTTTAGTGCCCAACGCGGCGCGGCCGTACCAGTTTCCGATCGGCGTGCTGATCAACGCAAAAACAGCTAGCGCCGCCGAGATTGTCGCTGGCGCCCTTCAGGACCATCGCCGCGGGACCATACTCGGCGAGCGCAGTTTCGGCAAGGGCTTGGTGCAGAGCATTTTTCCGCTGTCGGAAGGAACGGCGCTCGCGTTGACCACGGCTTTCTACTTCACGCCCAACGGCCGCAACCTGCAGAAGCCGCTCGCCGGAATGGACGGCATCCATCTCGCCGGGGACACGGAAGAGGGCGGTATTGTTCCGGACGTCACCGTCGGCCCCGAACCGACCACCCGCCTGCGCGCGGTCCTAGAGGCCACCGGCGCGTTCGTCGCCTTCGCGACCGAGGCAATCCCGAAACTCGGAACCGTGGACGACAGCTTCCAGGTTAGCGGCGCGCTGATGGACGATCTACAGTTTTGGCTGTCGCAGCGCAACATCCGGCCCAGTGTCAGCGAGATGTCGGTTGAGCGCGAGTGGATCCGTGGCCGCCTTTGGCAGGAGATCCTGAATCAGGCTGTCGGCGTTGAAAAGGGCGATGAAGTGGAACTGCGCCGCGACCCGCAGGTTCGCCGGGCCATCGACGCCATCAAGGGCCGGTAACCTTCGCACCGCGACGGCGCTGCATCAGCGCGGGCCAGTTCAGCACCACCTGGAACGGCGTGGGCGCGGCCTCGACCGGTTCGGCCAGAAGAAATCGCTGGCCGTCGGGCGAAGCCCCATACTCGACGCCGAAGTGATACGGGCGAATGCGTGTCTGAAACAGCAGCCGCGGCCGGCCGGCTTCCATCTCGGCGCCGCCCCCGACGGACACAGCCATCAGTTTGCC
>CAYPUQ010000583.1:0-3497 GCA_964413655.1 uncultured Solibacteraceae bacterium
TGAACGCTCAGGATCGCACGTTACGAACGTTTCCAGTGTGCGATTTCGGCTCGGTTTTGCGGACTACAGGCAAGCCGGATCGAGCTAGTTCCCGGCGACTTCTTCAAAGCCGTGCCGTCTGGCGGCGATTTATACATTCTTAAAGACATCATTCATGACTGGAATGAATCGCAGTCGCAGGAGATTCTCCGCGTCTGCCGGCAGGCGATGAATGGGAGAGGAGTGTTGCTGATTATTGAGCAGGTCGTCTGCGGGCCGAACCAGCCGTGCCGCGGAAAGATGACTGACGTGCGGATGCTGGCGGTCCTTGGTGGCCGCAACCGAACGGAGCAGGAATATGCGGACATCCTCAAATCGACCGGCTTCGAAATGACCCGAGTCGTTGCTACGGGCGGACCGGACATCATCGAAGCCGTGCCGCGATGAAGATCCACGCGCCATCGCGATGAACTACGCCGGAAAACGGCAGCGTCGCAGCAGATCCTGGAACCGTTTGTCGGAACGAAGTGAATCCCAAAGAGGAAATGAGGGCAGTAACACCAGGCCCATATCGCGCACTTCGTAGGCTTTCTCCAGCCAACGGAATGCTGTATCGCGCTCCCCCAAGCCGGCATAAACGAGCGCGAACGCAGAAGGAGGAACAAACCGCCTTTGCGCAATCTCGTTCATGGTCGTGATGATCTGTTCCGCTTCACTGCGGCGGCCGACTTGCCCGAGCACACGCGAGTCTCGCGACCTGCTGGTTGCAGCAGGCGAGCAGGAGGCCTTTCGCCCAACCTTCGCCGACTTTCGGATGCCAGAGTCGGCCCATCTTTCATCCTCGTCGCCTCCTGCTCGCACGAGGTCTCGCAGGAAGTCGGCGTTTTCGACGAGCCTTGTCAGGCGGTCGCTCTCGCGGCAGATGAGTTCGTAGTATTGCCGGCGACGCGGCTCGTCGGCGGCGGCGCGTCCGGCAAGAAGCATCTCGCCCAGTTGGCGGATGCCGGTGAGCGGGGAGCGGAACTCATGGGAGACGGTGGCCGCGAAGTCGGACTGGAGTTGAGCGACTTTGAGTCTCGCGGCGTACAAGCCCGACCGTGGCGATGGAGCCGAAGACAAGGACGCCAGCCACCCGGAAGAAGGATGGCGAGGAGCAGTCGCCGGCGGCTTTCATTCTCCCTGGCCGGAGCGGCGGGGTCCCTGGGCTCGGACCAGACGGACCAAGGCAATCCGAGCGGCTGGTGCTCTCCAGTCTTGCTGCGGAGCAGGAGGCGATCAGGCGGACTGGCGGCGGATTCGAACGCAGCGCGCCTCGCTCCTATCCGCCGCATTCGCCGCCATTCGCGTCGGCCGACACGAGGCCGGTGGCCAGCAGACTGCTCGCTCGACGGCCGGAAACCCTTCGGCGATGTCGTCTGGCCAACAAGCCGGCGAAGATTAGGAGAAAGCCCTCCTGCTCGCCTGCTGCGCCGACGATTCGATCCCGTCGGGTGTGGCCTGGATCGCCTCGTTCTACGCACCCTGAATCGCTTGCCAGTTCGGAAGGTAATTTATTCACGAATTCCGGCAGTCAGCGCCAGGACGGCGAGGCGGCCATTCCATAACGTGTTGGTGCTGCGTTGCTCCGCGGCGAATGGTCGGAGCCTTGCTGATCGTTACATTCAAGCGGCGGCGAGTCGGTGCGTAATAAAGCCCGCCCGTCGCAGGTCAACACCGTGTAAACCGCCTGACGCTCGACAAATGCGCCGGAGAAAGGCAGAACCTATAACGATGAAGCAAATCGTCTTATCAATTCTGATCGCAACCGCCGTGGCGGCCCAACAGCCCGACAACACGGAGCGAAACAAGCGTGATCGCGACGGCACCACGATGACGGCGGAGAAGCAGGGCAGCAGCAAGGCCGATATGGACCTTGTAGCCAAGATCCGCCGATCGATCACTCAGGACAAGACACTTTCCACCACTGCGCAAAACGTCAAGATCATCGTCAATGAAGGCCACGTGTGGCTGCGCGGGCCGGTTCCGACGGAAGCGGAGAGGGATCGGGTCGTCGCGCTCGCCAAGAAGATTGCCAATGACCAAAACGTCACGAGTTTTCTTGAAGTACTGAAAGGAGGCAAATAGATGAGCAAGAATATCTCGGTATATGCTCTGTACGGTGACCGAACGTCTATCGAGGATGCAATCAAGACTCTGTGGGAACGTGGATTCCGGCAGGAGGATCTTTCGCTGCTGATGCCTGAGAACTTCGGCAACAAGGACCTCGTCACCGAGAAGAATACGAAGAGCCCGGAAGGCGCGATGGCCGGCGGTGCAACCGGCGGTGTGGTCGGCGGGACGCTCGGCTGGTTGGTCGGCATCGGTTCGCTCGCTATTCCCGGTCTCGGTCCGTTCATTGCCGCGGGACCGATCATGGCCGCGCTCGCGGGCGCCGGAGCGGGCGCCGCACTGGGCGGCCTCGCCGGCGGATTGGTTGGAATGGGGATGCCCGAGTTCGAAGCCAAGAGACACGAAGGCCGAGTCAGGAGCGGCGGAAGCCTGTTATCGGTCCACTGCGACAATGACGATTGGGCCAAGAGGGCAGAGGAAATTCTCCGCAAGACTGGGGGCGAGGATATTACGAAGGCGGGCCAGGCCAGCGCCGACTTCGACAAAACCGACAGGCCTCATTTGCGCGGCGTCTAGTTCTTTCGGGACGCCGTCGAGTGCGGCGTCCTTCGTTTCCCCCCGGGACTTCGACCGAAGTCAAGCGGCACATGGCTCTGCCTTTTCCGGCGCGATTGGGATCGGAGACTCAATAGGGCATCAGCTTCTATACGCGAAACATACGAAACAGGAGAAAGGAAGGCTTATGAACAAAGACACGATTGAAGGCAGTTGGAAGCAATTCAAGGGCAGGGTGAAGGAGGAGTGGGGCAAGCTGACCGACGACGACCTCGACATCATCAGTGGACGGCGCGAGCAGCTCGTCGGAAGGCTCCAGGAACGTTACGGACTCGAAAAGAGTGCAGCGGAAAAGCAAATCAAAGAGTTTGAAAAACGCTACACCTCCCGACCAGCCTCGCGTTAGCAATAGCAGGGTGGCTGACTTAACACTCGGGCGCGATTGCCTTGTCGGGCTAGCGCGCCTGAGTATCTTTGGGCCCGCACGGTCACGGCTTTTCCGCCCAAGTGAGCCAACCCGCCACCTGCTCAGCGGCTGTTCGTTCGCAGGAGAAGAAACGACTTGGCGCCGCTTATCCGCACCGCCCCGGAGGGATTATTGAGATGACGAAAGCGGATCTGATCGAAGAGGTTTCGCGGGTAATCGAGATGACCCGCAAGGAGTCGGAGGTAGTTGTCGAAGCGATCTTCGCGAGTGTCGCCCGCGCCCTGAAGAGTGGTGACAAGGTTGAGATCCGCGGATTCGGAAGCTTCCGCACGCGGCAACGGCAGCCACGCGTCGCCCGTAATCCGAGGACTGGGGCGCGGGTTGAGGTTCCGGCAAAACGGATTCCCTACTTCAAGCCGAGCAAGGA
>CAYPUQ010000584.1:0-3496 GCA_964413655.1 uncultured Solibacteraceae bacterium
TGGGCGATGTCCGGAGTGTCCACATTTGGGCGATGTCCGACCTGTTTTCACCGCCGAATCACACGTCGATCCCGTCATTGATTGACCGCGGTGGCCGGCGGGACGCTGCGCCGACACGGACAGGTCACTCACATTTCCTTGGTCAGGGCGACGGGCGCACGTATTCTTCTTGTGGAATGACGTTCGAGACAACCGATGAGGTCGCCGCCGGGCTTCGCCAGGCAGGTTACGCCACCGATCCGGTGCTGGTCCAGACGATCTGGCTCGCCTCGAAGATGCGGAAGCCGATCCTGGTGGAGGGTCCGCCCGGCACAGGCAAAACCTACCTCGCACAGGCGTGCGCCGCGGCTGCGGAGACGGAGCTGATCCGGCTCCAGTGCTTCGAGGGGATCACCGGCAAAGAGGCGATCGGTTCGTTCGATGAGGCGCTGCAACGGCTGTTCCTCGAAACACAGGGCGCGGCTGTTGACCGCCACTGGGAGACACTTCGCGGCCAGCTTCACACGCTCGACTTCTTTATCCAGGGTCCGCTGCTGCAAGCGGTCCTCCAGCCTCGACCGGTGGTCCTGCTGATCGACGAACTCGATAAGGTCGACCAGAAGTTCGAGGCGCTGCTGCTGGAAATTCTCTCCGACTGGCAGATTACAGTGCCGAAGCTCGGGACGGTGACGGCGAAGTCGATCCCTTTCGTGGTGATGACCTCGAATCAGGAGCGCCGGTTAGGCGATCCGCTGCGGCGCCGGAGTCTCTACAAGAGGATCGAGCACCCCGACGTGAGGAAGGAATCCGAAATCCTCGATATCCGCACGGTGGATGCGCCGCTCGAGCTGAAGGCGCAGGCGGTGGGGCTGGCACAGGCGTTGCGCGGGTACAACCTGGTGAAGCCGCCGTCGATCGACGAGATCGTCCAGTTTGTGCGTGCGTTGCAGCTACTGGGGCGGAGCGAGATCGTCGCGGAGGATCGCGATGTGCTGATGCCGTTCCTCGCCAAGACCGAGGAGGATGTGAAACGGCTCCTGCTCCGGGACGGCTTCGCGAGTCTGGTGGCGACCGCGCTCGAGTACCGCGACCAGGCTCTCGCCGCGATGAAAGGCGGTCGGGCTGGCGTGCCGGACGAGGCGCGATGACGCGGCTGGTCGCGCTTGCGGCGGTTGCGGTTTGCGGGTTTGGGCAGACGCCCGAGCTGCGCCAGTGGGCTGCGCATTGGGCTGACCGATACGGAGTGGAGCGCGAGCTGGTCTGCGCCGTGATCGAGGCCGAGTCGGGATGGAACGCGCGCGCCGTGTCGTCGGCGGGCGCTGCGGGGCTGATGCAGTTGATGCCGGATACGGCGGCAGCCTTCGGCGTCCGCGACCGCTTCGACCCGGCGGAGAACATCCGGGGCGGGGTCGCGTATCTCGCGTGGCTGCGGGATCGGTACGGCGGAGACCGGCGGTTGATGGTGGCCGCCTACAACGCGGGTCACGGTCGCGTGTCGCGGAATGGGCTGAATTACGCATCGCGGGAAGTGCACAGCTACGTGACCCGCGTGGCGTATCTATACCGGCGCAACCGCTGGGCAACGCTGATCCGGGCAGAAAGGATGGAACGGGAATGAAGCTACTGTTTGCAGGATTGCTGGGCGCTGTCGCAATGCCGGCGCATGCGCAGGTGAGACCGGCGGTGACCCACCGAAACCTCACCGAGCACGTCAACGTGGTGCGCCTGGCGCCACGCTATTCGACGGCGATCCGGATGCCGGAGGCGGTGAGGTCGGTGGTGGTGGGCGACCCCGGCAAGTTCCTCGCGGAGCATTCCGACAAGGAACCGGCGCTCGTGGTGGTGAAGCCTGTTGTCGAGGAGGTTGCGGAGTCGAACCTGCTCGTGACAACCGTGAGGGGCCGTCAGGTGAGTCTGCTTCTTGGGAGCAATGGCACGGGCGCCAGACCGGTGGATTTTCTGGTGAGCTTCCGGCCGACGGCGACTTTCCTCGTCGAGGAGACTACCGAAGTTGCAGCCGTCGAAGGATCCGGCACACCAATTAAGCCGGACGGCTTCGATCAATGGTTGGAACGCCAGCAGCGGGCGCCGTTGCCGGTGATGCACGGTGAAAGCGCTCTGGCGCCGGAGGGCAAAGGGGATCGGGTCAAGACGGGCATCTCGGAAGTGCTGGATCGCGGCAGAGAAGTGATCGTTCTCTTCTCGGTGGTGAACCCGCAGTCGAATGCGATCGAGATCCTGCCGCCTCAGGTTCAGTTGGCGGGCAGAGTGTCGAAGGGGTTCCCGATTCGCCGGCGCCGATGGGGAACGAGCGAACAACTTCCGGTGAAGGCGTATCGAGTGCACCGGCGGAGGCTGGGTCCCGGCGAACGTGCCGACGGCGTCGTCGTCTTCGACCGGCCCGGGTTCAAAAAATCGAGCGAGACGCTGTTTCTGCAAATCGCCGAGAGCGGAGCCGTGGATCGGCCTGCGCTCGCGCCGATCGGCTTCGGTGTATCGGCTCACGGAAAGGGTGGAAGTCATGGCGAATGAGAATCGCGACAACGTCAATCGAGTGCCTCCGGGGCTTCCGGAAGAAGATGTCACGGCCGTGTCCGGCGTGCCGTCCGCTACGCCTGACCCGGAGGAGCCTGCCGCCACGACAGCCGGCCAGGAAGTGGAGCCTCAGCCAGGGCGTGCGGCTCAGGTGATCGCGGCGCTGAGGGGTGCTACCGCGGAACGAAGCCGCGAATCGAAAGCGGGAGAACGCACGCGCGGCCTCGTGTTATTGGTGGGCGGGACGCTGGTGTGCGTGCTGCTATTCTTCGCGCTGTTCACAACCGAAAGTGGATCGAGCCGTAAGGAGCGGAAGCGGCAGCCGACGCTGGGGCGCCCTGAGCGTGCCCAGTTCGCGGAAGATGCCAACCGGTCGCCCGTGCCGCAGCTTTCGGCCAATCCGGCGCCGCCGGAAGAACCCGACGAGTTGACGGAAAAGGAGGTGCTCGAAACGATGCGGCATCGTGGCGCTCAGCCGCCGCCGAACGAGCCGCCCGTTCCGCCTCCTCCCACGGAGCGGAGGACTCTGAGCAGCGTGAATTTCGACGATCCCGCGCTGGTGGAAGCGTACCGGCGGCAGGGGTTGACGCCGCCGCCTCCGAGGACGGAGGTTACGGACTGGAACGTCGCGGTTCGGGAATCGCGGACTCAACCGCGGCCAGTGGCCGAGCCGCCTGCGCCGGCTGCGGACCGGAATGAGGATCTCCGCAAGTCCTCCATCGTCTACGTGAGGACCGAGGCCGCCGCGGCCGTTTCGCGGCCGTCCGCTCAACCGGCAATCGATCGAACTCCGCCGCCGTTGCTTCCGCCGGGCACCGCGCTGGTGGCACGCCTGCAGAATGCGGTGAGTTCCGCCGCCAAGGCGCCGGTGGTCGCGCTGATCGAGTACAACTACGAGCGCGACGGGCAACTGGTCGTGCCGGCTGGGACGCGGGCATATGGCGAGGTATCACAAGCGACACCGCAAGGCTGGGTGAGCATC
>CAYPUQ010000585.1:0-3482 GCA_964413655.1 uncultured Solibacteraceae bacterium
AGCCGAGCGGTGATGTCCCGAATGACCAGGTAGGCCGAGGCGCGGCCGGCGTCCCGATGGACCGGCCGGCAAGCCGCGCCGAGGCGGCAAGGGTTCGCCGCAGAGCGCGTTCGCGGAAGAACTTGCGAAAGCCCTGTAGTCCGTACGGGCCTCTCCATCGGCCCACCCATCTCTCCAGCTTTCTCCGTGGCCCGCCCGCATTGGGTTAACAATCACGTTCCACAGCGACTTACGGTCGGTGTTATACTCTGTAACGCGGGACGCCTTTTTCGGTTTGCGATAACGGTTGAAGAGCCGTCCCCCCGGGAGGCTCTGCGTGAGCGATCTTATCTTTATCCGGGCATTTTTTATATTGGTCCTTGCCTGTGCCGGATATTTTCTCGCCCCGTTCCGATTGCAGCCGTGGGCAGGCGCGCTGGCGGCGGCGCTGTTCGGCGCAGGAATTGTCTTCTTCGAGTTTCGGCTCAAGGAGGTCAGCCTCAAGCGGCTCATCGGCGCCGCCGTGGGGTCGGTGCTGGGCATCTTCGGCGCATTTCTGATCGCGCTGATTCTGGACCGCGCCTTTCCCGCCGACACTCAGACCGTGCCTTTCCTGCAGGTGTTGATCCTGTTGTGGATGGGCTACGTGGGACTGGCCGTCGGTGCCAACAAAGGGGACATGCTGAACCTCGCCGCGCTCGGCGGGCTCTTCGGCGGGGAAAAGTCGCCGAAGCAGGCGTTCAAGATCCTGGACACCAGCGTGATCATCGACGGCCGCATCGCCGACGTCGCCGAGACGGGGTTCCTCGATGGCGTGCTGGTGATCCCACAATTCGTTCTCCGGGAACTGCAATTGGTGGCCGATTCGGCCGATTCGATGAAACGCAACCGGGGCCGCCGTGGTCTCGATATCTTGCAGCGAATTCAGAAAATTCCCGAGCTGCACATTGAGATTCTCGAGGACGATTTCCCGCAGGTACGGGAAGTCGATATGAAACTGATCGAGCTAGCGAAAGTGTACTCCTGCAAAATCGTCACCAACGACTTCAATCTGAACAAGGTGGCGCAACTGCACGGCGTCGAGGTGCTTAATATCAACGAACTGGCCAACGCGCTCAAGCCCGTGGTGCTGCCCGGCGAAACGATGCGCGTGTTCATTCTGAAGGAAGGTAAGGAATACAACCAGGGAGTGGCCTATCTGGACGACGGCACGATGGTGGTCGTGGACAATGCGCGCCGGATGATTTCCAAGACCATCGACATCGCGGTCACCAGCGTTCTCCAGACCACCGCTGGCAAGATGATCTTCGGCCGGTTCGACGAGAAGACTCACGGCGTCTTCGACAAGCCGGCGCACGCCGAACGGCCGCAGCGCGAACAGGCGGCCGCCGCCGCGCCGCCGGCCGGCTGATCGCGGCAGCCACCTGAGGCATCGGAAACCTACATCATGAAAGTCGCTGTCATTCTACCCGCGGCCGGTCTCGGCACCCGAATGGGACGCGGCTCGGCCGAGAAGTCCGGCACCAGCCGGAAACAGTTCATGCTCCTGGATGGAGCGCCGATCGTCCTCCACACCATACGCAAATTCCTTTCCTGTGCCGGGGTGACCGAGATCGTGCTTGCGTTGCGGCCCGAGGACATCGTCTGGGTGGATGAGTTGATCCGCGGCAAAGGCGTTTCGCTTCCGGTGCGCATGGTGGAAGGCGGCGAGAACCGCCAGCAATCGGTCGAGAACGCGCTCGCTACCCTCAGTCCGGACGTCGAGCTGGTCGTCGTCCACGATGCGGTCCGGCCGTTCATCGACCGCGAAACCATTCTCAAGGTAGTCCAGGAGGCGGCGCAGACGGGCGCTGCCATTGTGGGAATCGTTCCCGTGGACACCGTGAAGCAGGTACACCGGAACAAGATTCGCGCGACGATTCCGCGCGAACGGCTCGTCCTGGCTCAGACGCCGCAGGTGTTCTCCCATCCGCTGTTGAAGCGCGCCTTCGCCAAGGCTCGCGAGGACAGCTTCACCGGAACCGACGAGGCCAGCCTGGTCGAACGGCTGGAGCAGGTTGAGGTGAGCGTCGTGGTTGGCAGCGATCGCAATATCAAGATCACCAAGCCGAGCGATATGGACCTTGCCCGCTTGTATCTGGCCCAGGAGCGCGAGACGGCTGCCGCGCTGTCCTGACCGTCGCACCCTCCATGGAATTTCGTACGGGAATCGGTTGGGACAACCACCGAATAGAAGCGGGCCGCCCGCTGATCCTCGGCGGTGTCCGGATCGAATCCGATTTTGGGCTCGCCGGCCACTCCGATGCCGACGTCCTGCTGCACGCCGTCACCGACGCCGTTCTCGGCGCCGCCGCGCTCGGCGATATCGGCATGCACTTCCCGGATTCGGACCCGCGCTGGAAAGGCGCCGATAGCGGAATGTTTCTGCGTCACGCTGTCGAGTTGCTGGCCGGCGCGGGCTATGCGATGATTTCGGTGGACTCCACGGTGATTCTCGAGCGTCCCAAACTCAAGGACTACCGGCAGGCCATCCGCGACAACGTAGCCACTCTCACCGGCCTGCCGCTCGATCATGTCTCGGTGAAGTTCAAGACCGCCGAACGCATCGGCCCCGTTGGCGAGGGGCTCTCCGCGGAGGCGCAGGCCGTGGTTATAGTCCGCCGCCGGGCGTGATCCGTCTTGCCGCTGCAATGGGGATTGGGCGCACGCTATCTCCGGAACCAGTGTCCATCGGCGGCGTTTTCCATGAACTCGAAAACGGCGCCATCGCGCAGCACAAAGACGACACGGAGGGTGCTGGTAGGCTGGAACGGACCCAGCAGGACTTCGGCTCCTTCGATCTCGCGTTCGAGATTGTCCACGCGGAAGGCCATGTGCGGGAAGTCGCGGACCGGTCCGGAGACCGGGGTGTCCGCTTCGTAGCGCAGGTACTCGATGCGGTACGGGTGGCGCAGCGGGTCGGTAACCCACACCTTGGTGTCCGCCACGTACATCTCCTCGGGCTGCTTCTCGGTCGTGGGAATCCCCACGTGATCGAAGATGCGCATAGGTATACGTAGATGCTACGACAATGCACTGGCGGATCGCAGTCGCGGGAAGGTGGTTTCCTTCTGAGTCCCCACAACATCAAGCTTGATGCCAAGGATCGGGATTTCATGCTGTGCGGCGAGTTGCGCAGCCGCCCGCCCTAGTCAGTTCAGCATCGAGTGCCCAGTACGCCGTACCGGTCACAAGCAGATAGCAAGATTTCGCATACCTCCCTCCCGTTTGCAGTTCCATTCAGCCGAGGCTCTCGACACCGGCTGCTTTGGCCGCCCTGTTCAGGTCCGCGTCCCGCGATGCCAAAGGAAGCCTCCGACGGACCGCAAGTTCGAGATATGCCGCATCATAGATCGAAAGGCTGAAGCGTTCCGCGACTTTCGAAAGTTCCCGAAAAGCCAGCGCCGGGCCTTCATCATCCACCACTGGTCTTAACCGGCCAAGCAGTTGAATGGCGCGATGGC
>CAYPUQ010000586.1:0-3474 GCA_964413655.1 uncultured Solibacteraceae bacterium
GGCGCGCTGCGCGCGCATTGTCGGCTTCGCCCGCAGCAGAAGCCGGGCGTTATGCGAACACTCCCAGGGGAATAATGTCTCGCATCACACGTGCCTTCGGCGCTCTCGTAATCGTGCAGACAGGACATTCGATCGAAGAATACGTCGGTCGGCTCTGGGAGTCGTTTCCGCCAGCGATATTACTGACTGGCTTGATCTCATCGGATCGACGGTTGGGGTTCTTGATAGTCAATGGCCTCTTCGTGGCATTTGGCTTCTGGTGCTTGCTGTGGCCCGTCAGGAAACGCTGGCCGGCCGCGCCGGTGGTCGTATCGTTGTGGGTTTTGATTGAGACGATAAACGGGATCGTTCACCCGGCGTGGAGTGTCAGGCAGGGTGGATATACCCCGGGAGTCCTAACTGCGCCGCTTCTGCTGGGCCTTGCACTATATCTTGGCGTCCAGCTCTGGCGCACACCACGCCCGGCGCCTGCGAGGTAGACCTTGTCTGTACACTCACGGTTAATTACCGGCTTGGCGCCGGATCGCCGAGATGGGAAGTACGAGTGGTCATAATCCTCAATGGACCGCTCGGGATCGGCAAGTCGACACTCGCCGAAGTGCTCATGGAGAACATCGAGTCTTGTGTCATGCTCGACGGCGACCAGCTCGTCGCAGCCAATCCGCCAGCAGCTGACGAACTCGATCATTTACACTCCACCATCGTGCTGCTCATCAAGCATCATCAACGGTTCGGTTATCGCCACTTCGTTGTGAATCACATCTGGCGCTCAACAGCGGAACTGACCGACCTACGCCGCCGGCTCACTACGACTGACGCCGACATCCGCTGCTTCCTCTTGACCCTGCCTGTCGACGAAAACATCCGGCGCATCGAACGTCGGCAGTATGCGCGTGCGATCGACGAACGGGACTTCGAACTGCGGATGTTCACGGAGGAACGAGAGGTCCTGAATGGAGGGTCGGGCGGTGACTTGGGTGAGCCCTTCGACGTTTCGGCACCGCCAACTGAACTCGTCGCCACCATGCTTTGTCGCCTCGAACTGCGTACATGAAATGGTCTGTACTGATCGCGGTGGCCGGAGTTGGCAACCGCTTAGGTCGGCGATCGGGTCCCTCGACGACCACGAGGCGCACTGAGGTAGGGAGTCTACCCTCAGCGATTCGAAAGATTGGGGATCAAGGGCGGGGCCGTTTCCTAGCTTTCAGCGCCACGCTTTATCCGTACTGGTGCCGCTCGAACAGGGACGCGCCCTGTCGTTTTCCCGGAACGGTCAAGGTGTCGCTTCTCCCTTTGATCAGACGCCCTCCATAGGAGGATACAATGCTGAGACTTCAAACGACCCCAAGAGGCGTATGGATTGTTGGTGCGGTGCTGCTATTCCTGGTTCCCCGGATCGGGGCCGCGCAAGCCTGTATGGGCGTTCCCTTGGGCAAGGGTCAAGTTGCGCTCGACGGCGGTGTTGCGATCCACCTGAATCCATCGCCGTTCGCGGGAGGCCCAGTAGAGTTTATCGACCTCGGCGCGAATATCCTGGGCATGCGCGGCCCGGTCACGGCGGGAGCTGCGTACACGTTCAGCAATTTGTCTTTTATCCATGAGACCGGCCATGGCGTTAGGGGGCACCTCGGGTTCGAGTTGCGTCTTTTGGGTCTCTCGGTCTGTCCCCACGTCGGCGGCGGCTATCTCTGGGCATCCCAGAACAATTCCGTGAACAAGACCAGTCTCACGCAGACATGGGTGCCGGTTGGAATCGGTATCGGTCACACGTTCATGAGCGGCCTGACGCTCTTTGCCATTCCGCAGTATTGGTACTTGCGTGAAACCGAATGGTTCGAAAGGGACTTCGCGCCCAACTGCGCGGGCGCACCCGTCGACATCGAGCTCCAGCGTG
Organism: uncultured Solibacteraceae bacterium; assembly: GCA_964413655.1. GTDB lineage: Bacteria > Acidobacteriota > Terriglobia > Bryobacterales > Bryobacteraceae > CAYPUQ01. The sequence goes on from CAYPUQ010000586.1 coordinate 1,895, forward strand.
AATCGTCGTGTACCGGCATTGGCACCGGGTTCGACATCATCACGGGTGTACGGTATGGCACGGGCCGTCTGTTCGGTGGCGCCTCGATCTCGGTCAACCTGGTTGACGTCTTCATCGATCGACAAATTGGGCTTGGTGCGACTATCGGCTACATTTTCGGCACCAAGCGCTGACCCGAGCCCGTCCGAAATGGCGGTCCCACCGGGCATGCAGTCGCCCACAACCCGGTGAGAGCCGGCGCTACACCGCTGACCCGGTGCCAACACCCCAGGCCGCGCGCGGCCCAGACCGTTTTCGTCCAGCGCCGGGAAATGAATCACGCCCAGCATCCTTTGAGAAGCCATCCGCTAGTCGAGCGAAAGGGGGAACGGATGTTGAATCGGTTTCGCGTACCAGTTCTGGGTGGCGCAGTCGCGCTTCTCATCGGCGTAGCGATGGTAGTTTGGGGCAGCGCGATCACAGGCCCTCGAACGACTTTGATGTTCACAGTGTTCTCACTTGCTGTGCTGTACTTCCTTGCGGGGCTCGTCCTGGGGGCAGTCTGGCCAAAGGTTTCTTGGGCTTGGGGGGCATGGCTGATCACGCCACTCGGTTTGCTTCTTCTGCTCAGTCTTGCATTTTCGGGAAATGTCGGAGCTTTTATTCGCCATGATTTGGCGCCGCTGCTTGGAGCTGTTATTGCCGCACTGGCAGGCGGGGTCGTCGGAGCCGTGGCGAGACGGAATTTGTTTCGGGCGGAGCATAAATGAGCCGTCTAACCCGCAGTTCGTGCTGCCGGGCGCGGCGACTGGCGGAATGCTCGAGCGCGTGGCAAGATCGGAATCATCCGGGCTGCGGTGCGCCCGGCGAGAAGGCGCCCGCAGCACAACTGCGGGTCGTCATGCAGCAGCACACTCATGACCGTGCGTGAAGTGAGATTCACCGATGCGGCGGTCTGGCTACGCTTGCGCCGAGCCCTGTGGCCCGACGGGTCGGAGGCAGAACATGCCAGCGAGATTGCCACGTTCATGGAGGGCCGGGCGCGGGAGCCACTTGCCGTTCTCGTCGCCGAGGATGGTACGCCGGAGCCGGTGGGGTTCGTCGAGTTGTCGATTCGCCCCTGTGCCGAGGGCTGTCGGACGAATCGCGTGGCATATCTCGAGGGATGGTACGTCGAGCCCCACGCCCGCAGGCGCGGGCTCGGTCGTGCGCTCATTGCAGCGGCGGAGCAGTGGGCTCGGGCGAAGGGCTGCACGGAGTTTGCATCCGATGCCGCAGTGACCAATGATGTCAGCGCCCTGGCGCACCAGGCACTCGGGTTCGCCGAGGTGGGCCAGGTGCGCTGCTTCAAGAAGGACCTATGACCCACCGAGTGCCAAGCTCTTGCATAACCAGCGGCTGGAGCTGGCGGGGGCGCGACTGGCGGGGTGATTGTGCGTCTGCGAACTTCGAGAACATCCAATCTGCGGTGTACTTGGCGAGAAGGCGCCCACAGCTCAGCCGCGGGTCGTTTAGAGAGCGCCATTGACAGGGTGGCGGGCCCTTAGCATTGTACAATAGGACAGCCATGGGGGCGCCGTGGAGATTGTGATTGATACCGC
>CAYPUQ010000587.1:0-3472 GCA_964413655.1 uncultured Solibacteraceae bacterium
GCCCCCGCGCGGCATTTGTGGCAGCGGCTTGGTGGACGCCGCCGCCGCGGGCCTGGAACTTGGCCGTATCCTGCCGGCCGGCCGATTCGCCAACGGCGTCCGCGAGTGGATTCTCGATCCACCGGTCGCGCTCGCGCAGGGCGACATCCGCGAACTGCAGCTTGCCAAGGGCGCTATCGCCGCCGGTCTGCGGTTGCTTGCCCGCCGCCTGAAAGTACCGCTCAACGGGATTTGCCGCATTCATCTCGCCGGCGCCTTCGGCAATTACGTCGATGTCCACAGTGCCCGCCGCATCGGGCTGCTGCCATCGATCGCCGCGCCCGTACACCCGGCCGGTAACGCCGCCCTCCGTGGGCTCAAACTCCTACTCCTTTCCCCCTCCCGCCGCGAGAAAACCATTACGCGCGCCCGCGCCCTGGTCACTCATGTCGCCCTCGCCGCCGAACCCGGTTTTCAAGACGCCTTCGCGGATGCCCTTTTCCTCAAACCCGTATGAGACGACTCACCACGCTACTAACTGTCCTCATCCTCGTGTCGAAACTGCCCGCTCAGGACGACACTCGCTTTCGTACCGCCCGCGACAACGGTCGCGACTTCGAGCAATCTGTATCGGCCATGCGGAAGCTCCTGCACGCCTGGCTTCAACACGCCGATCCGAAAACGCTGCTGCTCCCCGACCGCGTGCCCGGCGGGGCGCGCGGACTCAAGCCCGGCGACCCGCGCGTCTACACCCCGCACAACTCCGGCGCGGATCTCTACCCGTATCTCATCCTTACCGCGCACCTGACCGGCGCGGACCTCTACAACGGCCGCATGATGGAGATGCTCCGTAACGAAGTGCGCTACACCAACGCCGCGAAATCCATCCCCGGCAACCTCAACCTCACCACCGGCGAACTGGGTCCGCCAAGCCTGTTCGGCGCGGGCGAGTATGCCAAGGACGGCCTGCTCGCGGTCACCGAGTATCTGGGCCGTACTCCGTGGTTCTATCGCATGGTTGACATGATCGCCGATGGAATGGACACCGCCCCGGTCGAATCGCGTTTTGGCCGCCTACCCGCCTCCGACGCCGAATTGAACGGGGATTTCCTGCAAGCCCTCGTCCGCCTCGCCACGATGACCGGCGACCCCCGCTTTCTCGACTGGGCGCGCCGCATCGGCGATGCCTACATCGAAGAGGTTCTCCCCGGAAACCACGGCGTCCCAAGCGGCAAGTGGGACTTCGAGAACCACCGGGGCGACGGCCGGCTCCGCCTGCGCGACCACGGCAATGAAGCTGTCGTGGGCCTTGTCCTGCTTTATGCGCTCGAACACCGGCAACTGTCGCCCCGCGCGTTAACGTACCGGCCCGTCCTCGCCCGAATGCTCAACCGCATCCTCGAATCGGCCAACCCCGACGGCATGCTCTACAACGAAGTGGACGCGGCCACGCTGAAGCCGGTCAACCAAGGCCTGTCCGACAACTGGGGCTATGTGTACGGAGCCGTCTACACCTTTTATCAATGCACCGGCGAAACCAGGTACCGCGACGCTGTCCGCCGCGTGCTCCGGAATCTGCCCAAGTACCGCAACCATGTCTGGGAACCTGGCGCGGGTCTCCCGCTCGGTTCTTTCGACGGTTACGCCGACGCCATCGAGAGTGCCATCTACCTGGTCAATCGCGAGCCCATCCCCGAGGCGCTCGACTGGATCGACACCGAGATGAAGGTGATGCTGGCGATGCAGCAGCCGGACGGCCACATCGAGAACTGGTACGGGGAAGGGAACTTCAATCGTACGGCGATGCTTTACGCGCTCATGAAAAGCCAGGGCGTGCGGCCCCGTCACTGGTGGCCGGGCACACGGGCCGGCGCCGTGCGCGACGGCGAGCGTCTATACCTGCATCTCGACGCGGCGCAGCCGGTCGAGGTGCTCTTCGACTACGCCCGCCATCGCCGCGTCCTTAACTTCGACCGGAATTACGTTCGCCTCAACGAATTCCCCGAGTGGTTCATTGTGGACGAGAACACGCTCTACCGTCTGCACAGCCCCCGGCACAAGATCGACCGCGTCCGGCTCGGCTCCGAACTCATCGCCGGCGTACTGCTGGAACCCGGCGGCTGGACCGTCGAGCCGGTCACTTTTTCTTCTTCTTCTGTTTCAGTGCCTCGTCGATCCAGGTCATCGCCGCCAGCGCGGCGGGCCACCCCGCCGTAGTGATGGCGAGAACGGCGACCTGGCGAATTTCCTCGGCCGGAACACCGCTTTGGCTGGCCCGGCGCACAGCCGAGTGGACTGCGCCTTCATGGCGCGTGCCGACGGCCAGCCCGAGCTTCACGAGACGCCGCGTCCTTTCATCCAGCGGCCCCCCCTCCTCGTGGCACGCGCTGCCAAGGGCTGTAAATGCCTCCCAGACCTTTGGGTAGGTCTTCTCGAATTTCTTGATTGGATCGGGAATCGATTTCGCCATGTCTGGATCGTACCGTATCAACAGGAGGACGGATCTTGTGGTCCGAGACCGGCCCGGCCCGGGATGTCCATGTCCGGCGATCCCGAAACCTCGATCCGGCTTCAAGCCAGTTATCTAACCCTGCCTCGACCCGCTACCGGCCAGACCGCCTCCACGATGCCCTTCCGGACCGCATACACCTCGTCGTGATGGTTGATTGTTACGCCCTGATGCTGCGGGACCACCGCAAGTCTCTCGCCGACCCGAAACCGGTGAGAGCAGGCGCTCACGTCGACATGGCCGTGCTCCACGGACATCCCGTATATCCGGGCCTCCGGGTGCTCCACGATATATCCATAGGGATTCGGAGGATTCCTTTCAAACGTCTTCTGTCCCCCGTCGACGATGATTCGATCCGGTGTGGGTGTGCTGACCACCGTCACGATCATGCGCGCCGCGCAGGTCACCGGATTGGGTGGATTGGTGGTTCTATTGATGCGCCGCAGCCCCTCGAATGCGTAGGATCCGCTTCGGGTAACATTGCACCCGATCTGCTTGGAGGCGGCCTCGCTGCCCGTCCCTCCCCCGCTGATCTCGTCGGTCGCCAAACCGGCCCTTCGAAAGAGTTCGACCGTTTCTTCCATGAAAGGCTTTGCTTCCAGCCGGCTCGGATACGTCATCACGCCCCGAAGTTGAAGACCGGGCATCCGGGAGACCTTCTGCGCCAGCTCCAAGGCTGCTTGCGGCGATTGGACACCCGTTCGCTTCCCTCCAGTATCCAACTCGACCAGCACCCAAACCGATCCGCCGTCCCTTTGGAGTTGTTCGGAAATGCCCTTTGCCGTGACCTCGGAATCGACAGCCACCGTCATCCGGGCTCGCTTACAGAGCCGGGCCAGGCGGATGAGTTTCTGCTCTCCGACGAGGTTATAAGGAACCAGGATGTTCTCCCGGATCCCCGCGGCCACCATCACCTCGGCCTCTCCCAGCTTCTGGCAGCAAATACCGGTCGCACCCTGCCGCAGTTGCATGTGCGCAATCTCC
>CAYPUQ010000588.1:0-3451 GCA_964413655.1 uncultured Solibacteraceae bacterium
TATCGCTCCCGGCCGCTCCCGTCAAGGGCGTGAGCGGCCTTGCTTAGATTGTTGTACCGCTCAGAACAAGATCTTCAGCGCCAACTGGGTCTGGCGCGGGGCGTTCGCCGTCGCGGTGACTCGTCCGAAATTCACGTTGCCCACTGTTGTGTTGGGGTCGCCGAAAATTGGGTGGTTCATTGAATTGAACCATTCGGCGCGGAATTGGGCCGCCATGCGCTCCCGGATGCGGAAGTTCTTGAACACCGAGAAGTCCAGGTTTTCGATCCGGTCGCTACGAATGGACGGGTGCATGCGGCCTACATTGCCGAATGTGTATTGCGCCGGAATCGTGAAGGCGCTGGTGTCGAACCACTGCGCGATTATCGGGTTGTCCAGCTTCGCGTCGCGGCCGGTTGAATCTGGGCGCTGCCCGCCGCCGAACGAGAAACTCGTATTCGAGGGCACGTTGAACTGCTGCGTGATGCCGCTGTTGAGGGTCAGGATGCCGTTCATCTGCCACTGGCCGAGAATCGCGTTCGTCACCCGGTTCCAGTTGCCGCCCAGCGATTTTCCGCGGCCGAACGGCAGTTCGTAAGTGAAGCTGGTCACTAGCCGGTGCGTCTGATCGTAGGGCGAGAGCGAGCGCTCGCACGCGCGGCAGTACAGGTCGCGCGGACCCGCCGACGCCCAGGCGTTATCGCCGCCATCCGAGATCAGCTTGGAGAACGTATAAGCGACGATCGCGCTGCTCTGGTTGGAGAATCGCTTCTCAAATCGCGCTTGCAGGGCGTGGAAATTGGAGTTCCCCCACGATGTGCCTGCGAAGTTGACGCCCGGATACTGCGGGAACGGCCGCATCAATTGCCCGCGCTGCACGCGAGGCTGCGAAAGCGCGCCGACCGGGACGAAGCCGAAGAACGGATTGTCCACCAGGTCCAGCACTCCGGGTTGAATCAGCTCGGGCCGGAGTTGGTTCATCTGCCAGGCGAGCGGGAGTTTTGTCCCCTTGTTGCCCGCATAGCCGATTTCCATTGCGATCGACCGCCCCACTTCCTGAGAAATTGTGAAGTTCCACTGCTGGTTGTAAGGCGTGGTCATCGTGTCCGGAATGGGCGAGCTTACACCGAGCCCATTCGCCGCAAGCAGACCGCCGCTGGCGCCAACGGGCTGTTGCACGCCGTCCGGGTACGGGTTGGTCAACGTGTGGTGCGGCGTCACGCCATCTAGTGAAGTCAACCATGGGGTACTCGCTGTAAATGGCGCCGTGCCGTAGTGGTTGGCGCCGTAGGGAGCCATGGTGTAAAAGATGCCATAGCCGGTGCGAATGACGGTCTGCGGCAGAATCTGATACGCAATGCCGACGCGTGGCGCGATTTTATTCCATTCGGTGTTCTTCAGCGACCGCCGTCCTAGTCCGTGAGTGGGGAACAGCCACCCTCCCTTGAGATCGAACCCCGGCACCACCTCGTTGAGCGGGCTTGAGACATGCGGATCGAAGACGCCGAAACGGTCGTAGCGCTCGGTCACGCCGGTCTCCCAATCCCAGCGCAGGCCAAGATTGATGGTGAGCTTATGGCTGACCTTCCAATCGTCCTGCAAATAGACGCCGTAGGACTTGTTTTCCAGCGCCGGCCGAATGCCGTTGACGACGTTGCCGCTCGCGCCGGTCCCAAGCAGGAACGAGGCATATCCGAACCCGCCGACAGTACTCACCACGCGGGGATCGGGTCCAGCCGTCATTCCCCGGTTAAAGTTGAAGATGAGCTGCCAGGGCGCCTGCATGTGATTGATCAGGTTCGAGCGGATCTCCGTGCCGGTCTTGATGTTATGGCTGCTGAACACTTTCGAGTACGTGCCGATGAAGGTGTGCGACATATTGGCGGAGCGGAAGTTCCAGTGGTGTTGCAAGCCCGGAGGAGTCACGTCTTCGATCCCGTACTGCGGGAACACCAGCAGGTCCGCTCCTTCCTCCACGTTGGGAGCCATGCCAAGGCTCGACGGCCGGAATCCCTGATGCCACGAGCCGCGGTTCAGGATCGACCGCGCAAAGCCCCAGCGGAAGTTCAGAAGCGATGTCGGGCTCAAGGTGTTGCTGTAGTCGAATGCGCCGTTCTGCTGCCGCTCGGCGTTGGAAAAGCAGCCACCGTCGGGACAGCCCGGACCCGGCCAGTGTTCCGGCTGGGAACTGCGGACATCGAAGATGTTGTAGCGCACGAACATGCGCTGTTTGTCCGTGATCTGATGGTCGATTTTCATCGTGCCGCGATCGTTGCTCCCCTGGCTCGTTCCCTGAAAGACGAAGTTCTGCAAGCCGGTGAACGGCTGTCCGGGCGCGTTTGGCCGCGCCGTGTAGTACTGCTGCGTGGCGACCGCCACGGGATCCATGCGCGGGACGGGGATGCGATTGTCGGCAAAGGGGGTCCGTAGAAACTCACCGGGGCGCGAGGGATCGGGACGCGTCGTCAACGGGTCGTAGATCACGCGAAGGGCGCCCTGGGCGTTGAGCGTGCGTGAGAAGTCTCCCGCCATGTGTTCGTCAGTCGGTAAGGTGAACTGTGCGACCGACGCCGCCCGCTGGCGGCGTCCTTCATAAGCGTAGAAGAAGAACGTTTCGTTGCGGCCGTCGTAGAGCTTCGGGATGTAGATCGGACCGCCCGCGCTGGCGCCGAACTCGTTACGCTTGAAGCTTCCCAGACGGCGGCCGGCCGCATTGTTGAACCAGTTGTTCGCGTCCATCCGGCTGTTCCGCAGAAACTCGAACATGCTGCCGTGCAGCTCGTTGGTTCCCGACTTGGTGGCGATGGTCAGCACGCCGCCGCCGCTGCGCCCATACTCGGCGGTATAGGAGTTGGTCTGGATGCGGAACTCCTCGACGCCTTCCACCGAAGGCACGGCGCTGTTGGCGTTCATGTTGTTGGTGTTGGCGTTCATCGTGACGGGCACGCCGTCCATCATGATGGCGTTGCTCGAATCGCGCCCGCCGTTCACCGTAAACCGGCCGATGGATTCGAAGCCCTCACCAACGCCGCCCGTGCCGCTGGCGGGACGCCAGCCGAATACGCCCGGCGTCAGCGCCGCGAGCGAGTAGACATTGCGTCCGTTCAGCGGGAGGTCGATGATGCGCTTGTTCTCGACCACGCCGCTCAAGGCCGCCGTGGCGGTTTCGATCAATTGCGCGCTGCCGGTAACGGTGACCGATTCCGTAACCATGCCCACTTCCAGCGAGATATTCACCGAAGCCTTTTGCTGCGTGGAAATCGGCAACGGCTCGAGCACATAGCGGCGGAATCCGGACCGCTCCACCGTGATGCGATAGCGGCCCGGCGGCACCGGCGTGACCACATAGAACCCGGCCTCGTTGGATACGGTCTCGAGGCTCACATTCCGGTCGAGGTCCGTGACGCGTATCACAGCCTCGGAAACGGCGCTTCCCGACGAATCGGTCACCAAGCCCGAAATGGCTCCGGCG
>CAYPUQ010000589.1:0-3446 GCA_964413655.1 uncultured Solibacteraceae bacterium
TCCCGGTGCCCGATGGACCGGGCATGGGCGTCACTTTCGATCCGGCATTCATCGCTAAGGCGCGGCGAGTGGAAGGCTAAGGTTCGGCGCGGCAACCTCGCCGCGCCCCTTATGCCTCACGCCAAGCAGCGATCCTCGGCAGATTGAGCAAGGTTCCAGTTCCAAAACTCCCTGGTCCTTGAGGATACTCGCGTCCCGCGGCGCCGGTCACGAGCAGATGGGTTCCGAGTGGCCGACATTCTGCCCGGAACCGATGACGCACATCCGCGAGTAGGGCGTTATTCGGCAAGTGTTGCGATCCAATCGCGAATAGACCAGTTTTATGCCGACTGCGCCCAGCGGGGCACTCCACAGTAGAATAGAATAGCCGCGTGGAGCGGTCATTGCATCCGTGGTCGAATGCGCAGCGTGAAACGTTGGCAAACAACGCGTGCCTCTCGCGACGGGCACGGCTGCGCCCGAACCCGGGGTCAGTTGCGACTAGGAGTTTCGGTATCATGATGATGAATCGTTACGACTCCAAAACACTGAACGAAGGCTCCTCATGCAAACGGCAAACCGAAACGTACCGCCAGATCGACTTTTGCTAGACCCAAACAATTACCGCTTCCATGATATCCAGGGTTACAAGCAAGTAGCACAGAGATCCCGCTATCATGAACCGGGCGTGCAAGATCGTGCCATACAACTTCTACAGGAGACCGAGTCATTCGAACTCGGCGCCTTACGAGATTCAATTCTCTCGAATGGGTATGTTCCGATCGAGCAGATTGTCGCGGAGCATTTTGATGATGACGGAGGTTCGCCGCGATATCTCGTCATTGAGGGCAATCGGCGCGTAGCTGCTGTCAAGACGCTGATTAGAGACCATAATGCCGGTGCAGCGGATATACCCGCGGAGGTATACCAATCTGTTGTGAAGCTTCCTGTCGTGGAGATCACCGGCACCCATGACGAGCGTCTGCACTATCAGAAGACGCTCATGGCTATCCGCCACGTCGCTGGAATACGCGAGTGGGGGCCATATCAACAGGCCAAATTGGTGGTCGAGCTTTTCGAGCGAGAGGAACACGCATTTGGCGTCGTTGCGCAGCGCATCGGCATCTCTGCGCCCGAAGTGGCGCGACGATATCGCGCGTCAAAGGCGCTGCAGCAGATGGAGGACGACGACGAGTTTAGCGAGCATGCGTTGCCCCGACTCTATTCCTTCTTCCACGAAGCTGTGTCGCAACCGAAGGTCAGAGAGTGGCTGAAGTTTAGCGATGAGACCTACCGGGCAGAAGACGGAGAAGCGAAGCGGTTGTTTTATGAGTTGCTGAGCCCGCGAGAGGTCGAAGGAACAGCGCAGCCCCCCAAACTACAGAATGCAAACCGACAGGTGCGACAGCTCAAAGACATCGTCGATAAGGAGGTTCCGCTCAAAATTCTTGCTGATCCCGAGCAACCTTTCGAGGACGCAGTCAAAGCTGCGGAAACCGAAACAGTGCAGGATGAGACCGGCGTGCTGGAAAATTCTTTCGGAGTGGCCCTTCAAGCGCTCCGGCGCCCGAGTATCGACGCCTGGGTTGAGCCGACGGATCGCGCGAAGGATCTCTGGAAGGAGATCATGAAGATCGTGAATAGCGCAGGAAAGTTCATGAACTAATGCTTAGGGCGACGCAGGTTTCGGAGCATCTGGAACAAACCATTGGACTCGATGGAGCACCGCGATCGCTGAAGAACATCATCGAGCAAGAGATGGCAGCGGCCTTCGGCCTGCCGGCCATCAAGGCCGCGGAACTCGCCGAGCGACAGGCTTCGTCAGTAGCCCATCTCATTCGTAAGCGATCGTCCGACTTTGAAAGCCGCGGACTGGTGTACCCGTTAACACTGGTAGGTATGGCACTAGATCAAGTTTGCGGTGCCTGCTATGTGCTGCCGGGAGATGGGGACGCCATCAAAGCTATGAAAAGGCAACGGCTTCACACGACCAAATTGCACGAGGTCTTGCGATCGTTGAACTTTGCGGATTTTGAGCGATTCGGTGCCCGAATACTTCATGAATTAGGTGCCAAGAATGCAAGGATCACGCCACATGCGGGTGATCAAGGCATTGACTTTTATGGTCAGCTCAGCGTTGGGGATTTGCAGGGATCGCCACCGCCGTTCTTGAGGCTAGCGCATGATGTAAGAGTCGCGATTGTGGGACAAGCTAAGCACTATCCGTCGCGGACGATAGGGCCGGATGTCGTTCGGGAACTGGTGGGTGCGCTTTCCCTCGTGCGAACCAAGACGTTCTCAAAGGAGCGGCTGGATCTATTTGAGGACGTCCAGATTAGACCGCTCTCGCCGGTGCTCGCAATGTTGTTTACGACAGGCGAACTCTCGTCTGGTGCTGTTCAACTCGCTGCTCAAGCTGGGGTGATAGCCCGGAACGGCAGCCAGCTATCCGTATTCCTCGCAGATCGAGGCGTTGGAATGAATAACGAAATGCCCGGACCGACCTTCAGCTCAGAACTTTTCGAACAGTGGCTGCGATCTTGAGGTCTGATGCATACGGTCCTTGGCCGTTGCTACTGCACGTCAGATATCGTCTGTTAGCGTCTGCCTCGGGCCTACGACGAGAAGCTGCGGGCGAACGCTTTGCGATGCTCACCGCGAACCAATTTGGCCGTATCGTCGTGTCGTAGATGTGCTCTATCCGGATCGCTCCTGGATCACGCTATTCGGAAGTCGGGTGGGCGCCTTGCGATGCCGTGGCCTCCCGTAATCCTTCGCGATTGCCCGAGTATCGAGGGGTCGGCCATTATCGACCTAAGTGTCCTCGCGGCCTACTGTCCGGCCGCCAACGGAGAGAAGGCGAAGAACATCGAAGGCGCGGCGGTCCGCCCGGTCGCCTACGCCGAACAGAGTGCGCTCGACCTGTTGGGCAAGACCGCGAAGAAGCCCGTGGGCGCGCTGCTGGGTAAGGTGATCCGCAAAGAAGTCCCCGTGTACCTGTCCGGTTCGGGCCGCGAGACAACCGGCGAAGAAGAGGTGGACGTCTACATTCGCGCGATGGAGATCAGCGGCGCGAAATCCTTCAAGCTGAAGATCGGCGCGCGCATGAGCCGCAACGCCGACGTCTATCCCGGCCGCACCGAGCAGATGCTCGAACTGGCGCGCAAACGCTCGGGCGACGGCGTGGCGCTGTATGCGGACGCCAACGGCTCCTACGACGCGGCGGAAGCCATCCGCATCGGCCGGCTGATGGAGCAGTTGAAGTACGCCTTCTACGAAGAGCCCTGCCCCTGGGAGGACTACGAGGAAACCAAGCGCGTCGCCGACGCACTGGAAATTCCCATCGCCGGCGGCGAGTGCGACCACCGCCTCTGGGGCTACCGCTGGATGATCCAGCACCGCGCCATCGACATACCGCCGCCGCGCGATGGAACTGCTGGACTGCATGAAGCGCGACGGAAAAAGCT
>CAYPUQ010000590.1:0-3435 GCA_964413655.1 uncultured Solibacteraceae bacterium
TTCCTGGTAGACATTGGTGTTCTTGAGGAACGCCATGTCCCAGTTATTCATGGCCGGAACGCGCAGACCGCCCCAGTAGAATGGAATACGCCGGGCGGTAAACGGAGGCATCACCGCCATCGACGCTCCGTTGAACCAGCGGTCGATCGTCGCGTCAGCAATCTCAGGGCTGACGCCGGTGGCCACCGCCGCGGGCAATCCAACGGCTTGCCCGGTCTGGTAGATGTACATAGCGCTCCATTGCCAGCCGCCGATGAGCTTATCCACCGCGGCGATATTGGACTTCATCGAGCGTCCTTCGCCGAAGGGCAATTCGTAGATGATGGCTGTGGAGAGGCGATGCGGATTGTCGAACTGGCCGGTCATCTGCGGCATGAAATTGTCGCTGGTCTCCACAAAGCGCAGGCTTTCCAGTTGCTTGGAGAAGGTGTACGCCAGTTGCACGCTCAGTCCCCGCGTCAGGCGATGGTTTGCGCCAAGCTGGAGCGAATGGTAGTTGCTGGACCCGCCCATTTCCCGGACGTGGTTGATGTTTAGGAAGTGGGGGTGCGGGTTCAGCAACTGCGCCACGGTAATGGTGGCGCCGGCCAAGGGGCTGGGTTGCGGGATAAGGCCCTGGAAAGGATTGGGAATCCTCTGGGTCAATCGCGCGCCCAACGAGAAGTACCGCTGATCGAATGCGCCCCCGGTGCCGTTGGAGACGTTGTTGATTTGGCGCCCGCTATCTCCCGCCGCGGAACTCACCACCAGGTTGCTGGCGCTCTGGCCGACGTAGTTCACCTCCACCTGCAAGTCGCTGGTGAGCATATGCTGGACGCCAACGCTCCACCGATTGTTGCGAATGTTGTTGCGATCATACCGATAGAGCGAGAGCGACTGGCCGAGGAACGTCCGGAGCCCCAGGCTAGAGCCGGTGGGCGGCGTCATACCGTTCGGGAAGGGATTGGTAAGGGTATCTTGGGGCGTGAGTCCGCCATCGAGGGTGGTAACGATGTCCGTCTGCGACAGGAAGCCAGTGAGACTCACGAACGGTTGCCACCAGACCGAATAGAAAATGCCGGCGCCGGCGCGGAGCACGGTGCGCGGGGCGATGCGGTACGCGAGGCCGATGCGAGGCTGTATATTCTTCTTATCGGCCACAACGTTGCGCCGGTTCTCCGGGGTGGCGAAGATCAGGCCACCCGGCACGCGGAAGTCCGCGGCGGACAGTTCCGGAATCGGGTTGCCTGCGTATGCGGTTCTGGCGGCTTCCTCAATCGGATTCGCCACGTTGAAATCGAGCCCGAACGTGTTCTTGTTGAAGCGCTCGGTGGTGCCCAACATCAGGTCGTAGCGCAGGCCGAGATTCAAGGTCAGCTTGGAGGTGACCTTGAAGTCATCCTGGAAGTACCACCCGTAGAAGGGGGACTGAGTCGCCGTGGCGGCGTTGAGGCTGTTGAATCCGCCGCCCGGGGTGCCGAGCAGCAAGCTCGCGACGCCATGGCCGAGGTTGTTGCCAGGCTGGAACCGGTTGGGCTGGGTGAATTCGCGATTGAAGGTGTACTGGCCGCCGGGGCGGTTCGCGCCCTGGGAGTTGTTCTGTTTGATCTGACCCTGGAAGCCCCACTTCATGTTGTGGCTGCCGGCGATTTTGGTGACGCCCACGTTGTAGGAGAATGTGTTCGTGTGCTCGAACCATCGCCCTTCCGCAGCGCCGATGAAAAAGATGTCGGAGTTGTCGAAGCGGGGGAAGATGCTCTGCTGGAATTGGCTGACAAAGTCCCGGGACCACCCGAGCTGGGTCTGGTCGAAATCCGGATAATTGCCCTGTTGGGTCCAGCGGGTGAAGCCCGCCTGGCCGGTGATGACCATCGTTGGGCTGACCAGGTAAGCATCGCTGATCCCGATGGAGGTCTGCGCCCGGTTATTGCCCGTCAGTTCGCCGACTCCCCTGCCGCCGATGTCCCACGGCGTTGGATTGCCCGGAAAGCCCTGGTTCTGAGACCAGCGAACAAACAGACGGTGGGACCCGAGATTGGGATCGATGCGCAGCGAGTAGTTTTCGCCATCGTAGACCTGAGGCACCTCACTGTAGAAATTGTTTGCCTGGGTCAACGGGTCGCCCAGGGAGGTCGGGGATGGATAACGGGCCAACACGTTCCGGGCGATGGGATTCAACCGGCTGGCCGGAATACGGCCCTGCGGGAACAGCATGCGGACCCCGGCCGCCGTTGTCGTAAGCGGATCCGCAATCTGGAATGGTGCGCCCGCCGCATTGAGGGTCTCCGAGAAGTCCCCCTGCCTTTGCAGTTCGGTGGGCGTCGTGAACCGGTAGGCGATAGGGGTGCGCTGGCGGAGACCTTCGAAGTTGAAGAACCAGAAAAGCTTGTTCTTGCCGTTAAACAGCTTGGGAACCACTACCGGACCGCCCGCCGTGAGACCAAACTGGTTGAACCGGAACACGGGGCGCGGGTTTCCATTCCTGTTCCCGAAGAACGAGTTGGCGTTCAGCTTGTCGTTGCGGAAGAAATTATACAGGTTCCCGTGGAATTCGTTGGTGCCGCCCTTGGTGGTGACGTTGACGTACATGCCGCCGCCGTGCCCGTATTCGGCGTCCAGCGCGTTCGTCTGTACGGTGAATTCTTCCACCGCATCGACGCCGGGAATATAGGCGACGCGGTCTGAGATGTTGTTCGGGATGCCGTCCAGAAGAAACTCGTTCGTCCGGTTGTTGGCGCCCGACGCGGAGGTGTAGGATACGGCGTCAACGTCGATCAGACCGGTGGTGACATTGGTGGCCCGGTTGTTTGTGACCCCAGGAGCCAGATTGACCAGCATTAGAACATTGCGGGCCAGCAGCGGCATGTCCGTGATCGTGCGCTGCTGTACGTTACGGCTCACGGCGGCTGTGGACGTCTCCAGCAGCGCCGCCTGCGCCGTGACCTGCACTTGTTCGGTTACCTGGCCCACCTCCAGGGTGAAGTCGGCCGTGGATCGAATGCCGGTCCGGACCACGATCTGTTGCGTGCCCTTCTTAAATCCGGGCTTTTCAGCCGTTACCTCGTAGCGGCCGGGATTCACGAGCGGGAAGAAGACGTACCCGATATCGTTCGTGGTTGCGTTTCGAACTTGGTTGGTTTCCAGGTTCGTGAGAACTATCACGGTGCCGGGAAGGACGCCACCGGATGTGTCGTTCACAGTTCCGTCGACCGTGCCTACCGGCTGCACCTGCGCGGTCAACGTGAGAACTGCGAACGAAAAGAGGCAAACCCAGACTCTTCTGATCATAATGGGTGCAGTCTATCACCGGTCCGCGCGCTGGAAAAGGGGGCACGGCTTCCCTGCCCCGACCTCAGCGGGCGACTTGTTCACCCAACCTCAGGTCTGCGACGGCGAAAATCATTCGCTGCGCATCGATCCCAATCTGGGGTCCCACCGCTTACAAACGTGGGCGTA
>CAYPUQ010000591.1:0-3423 GCA_964413655.1 uncultured Solibacteraceae bacterium
CCGCACAGTGCGGCGGCGGCAAGGATCAGGCAGGGGGCTCGCATGACTCGCAGGCTCACCACCAGCCGCGGATCCGCGCGTTGCGCCAAAATCGGACCTCGCAGTACGCTGGTCAGCAACAACATCGGACCCGGGCGTTTCACTGGGATTCCTCCTGGATGAATGTTGCGCTCCCTGGGGGCGATTGGACAAGTGAATGGACGTGACCGCACTGTTAATGCGCATGGAGTCACGTGCTATACTTTCCGTCATCTTGAAGGGAGGCCCTTGTGCCTGGGCATGGAACGGTCCCACACGGCAAGGCGCCCGAGGAGCAGCCACTCTCGTCCGAAGCAGTCCGGGAACAATTAGCTCGCATCCTGCGAAGCAATGCCTTGGCCAATGCGCCCAGCCTTTGCAGATTTCTCAGCTTTATCGTCGAGCACAGTTTGCGGGAAAATGCGGCCCCGTTGAAGGAATACTTGCTGGGCGTTGATGTTTTCGGGCGAGGGGATTCGTTCGATCCAGCTACGGATACCATTGTCCGTGTCCAGGCCCGGCGGCTCCGGTCGAAACTCGCCGAGTATTACAAATCCGAGGGCCGCGGCGACCCCATTGTGATTGAACTGCCGAAGGGGCGATATCTCGCCGAGTTCCGGCCGGTTCCTGTCGCAGAGCACCGCACACTGCCCTATCTGGTCCACGAAGCCGCCCCGGTGTGCCCTCCTCTGCCAGTTCCGTATACGCCCTTGCTTGGACGCGAAACAGAGCTGGCGGCAGTCAAGCAGATGCTGTGCAGCAAACACGTGCGGCTGTTAACTCTCACGGGCGCTGGTGGGAGTGGCAAGACCCGGCTTGCTGTGCAGGTGGCGGCCGAAATCCGTGATGAGTTTCCCGGCGGAGTGTACTTCGCCGCCCTTGCCGCCATCACTGATCCGGCCATGGTCGCTTCCTCAATTGCGCAGATACTCCGCGTCCGGTACACGGGAGGGCGCCCCCTTGACGTGGTGTTGAAGGAATTCGTGAGTTTGTCGGTATATGCTCCGACGCTGCTCTTCCTGGATAACTTCGAGCACCTGCTGCCGGCGGGCCCGCTTCTGGTAGCGCTGTTGGAAAGTTGTCCGCCTCTTAAGGTATTTGTGACGAGCCGGGCGGTCCTCCATGTTTCCGGAGAGCATGAGTATACGGTGCCGCCCCTGCCGGTGCCGGATCCCAAACGGCTTCCACCGATGGAGGAGTTGTTGCGGAATCCGGCCGTAGCGTTGTTCGCACAACGGGCCGCGGCCGTCAATCCCGAGTTCGCTGTGCGCGAGGATAACGCACAAACGGTTGTGGAAATCTGCGCGCGGCTCGACGGCTTGCCGTTAGCGATCGAACTGGCCGCGGCTCGGGTCAAGATACTCTCGATGGCGGCGATGCTGGAGCGGCTGCACAGTTCCCTTGGTTTTCTCACGGGCGGGCCTCGCGATTGGCCCGTGAGGCAGCAGACACTACGGAGCACCATCGATTGGAGTCACAGTTTGCTGAATGCCGCCGAGCGGAAGCTGTTTCGGCGGCTGGCTGTCTTTGCGGGTGGTTGTTCCCTGGAGAGCGCCGAAGCCGTTTGCAATACGCGGCAAGACTTGGAGGCCGGTCTGTTGGAGGTTATCTCGTCCGTGGTGGACAAAAGCCTTCTCCAGCGCCTGGAGCCTGAAGGCGACGACGTGCGTTTTGTGATGCTGGAGACACTCCGCGAGTATGGTCTGGAACGGCTGGAGGAGGCTGGAGAAGTGGATTCTACCAGTCGCGCACACGCCGCTTATTGCATCGTCCTCGCCGAAGAAACCGCCGCGTCAGCCAGTGAAGCTGACAGGCAGCGCTGTCTGACCCAATGCGACCTCGAACAGGACAACTTACGCGCTGCCCTCGATTCGCTGATTGAGGCGGGTAGCGCGGAGTGGGCCCTGCGCCTAAGCACGGCACTGTACGCTTATTGGGAGCGGCGAGAGCACCTGGCGGAGGGCCGCGCTTGGTTGGAAGCTGTCCTGAAACTGCCGGGTGCGGCGCCGCGTACCAAACAGCGAGCCAGGGCGCTCCTGTACACGGGTAACCTGGCGAATCAGCAGGGCGACTTCGCGGCCGCTGTCCGGATTCATAAGGAAGGTTTAGCCATCTGCTCGGAACTGGGAGACCGAAAGGCAGCCACAGCTCACCTTATCGGAATTGGGGGGAGTATCCAATTGCTGGGCGATCTGGCGGGCGCCCGGCCATGGCTTGAGCAGTACGTTGAAGCCGCAAAGGAGACTGGGAGCCGGGCGGAAACCGCCGCCGGGCTGAGCAATCTCGGTGTGCTCGTGGCCGAGCAAGGTGATTATGCGTTAGCACGCGCCAAGTTTGAGGAAGCCTTGTCCATATTTCGTGAACTCGGAGACACCAGGGGCATTGGCTGGTCGCTCAATCACCTCGGCGACGTGGCCCGGCTACAGGGTCAGTTTGCCGGTGCCCGAGAGCTCTATCAGCAAGGCATGGAGGCATTCCTGAGTAGCGGAGACCGATGGGGTCAGGGCCGGTCGTTCGTAGATCTCGGCTGCCTTGCGTCTGATGAGCGCGATTACGGTGCCGCGTATTCGCTCTTTGCGAACGCGGTGGAGATATTTGCGGGCCTCGGTTTCAAAAGAGGTATCGCCAAGGTGCTGGAGGAGTTGGCCTGCCTGGCCGTCCGCGAAGGCGACCTTCAGCGGGCGCTCAGGCTCGGCGGCGCCGCGGAAGGTCTTCGACTCAGGGTCGGAGTACCCCTGCGACCCAATGAGCGAGCCAGGTTCGATGGTGCCCTCGATCCTGCCTGGAAGGGTATCGATCCGGCGGCGGCTCAAGCCGTGTGGCTAGCGGCGCGGAGAATGCCACTCGATGAGTCGATCCGATACGCCATCGAGCGGCCGCCGTCAGCCAAGGCGACCTCTGCTACTGGTAGTTAGCCGGATCCACTAACCTGCGCACCGCGGATACACGGTCGGCTGGGAAGCCGCCTCTGCGGGCATGCTCGAATATTAGAGAGTCATCGGGCGCGAAGAAGACGCAGTAGACCTTATCGTCGGTGACGTAACTCTGGATCCATTGAATCTCCGGCCCGATCTGCCTCAAAATCTCAAGCGACTTGAGCGCCGATTCCCGGAGTTCGGCTTCAGTCAAGTTCGACGCTCCCGGGATTTCGCGTTCGATGATGAATTTCGGCATATTTGCATCCCTTTCTGCTCAAGCACCCTCTCCTAATCCTAATCCTGACGATTGCACTGATTATACTCCGGCAGGGACGAAAGCGATTGGGCTGCGATCGACTCGCAGTTAGAGAGACGGAGACTTGGTCCGGCGTGGCTACGTCCAGTTCTGGCGGATTCGCTGAATCGTCGTCGCCCCCATCACGATGGGCGGCATGAAGCGCCCGCGGCCGATCGGCACGCGATCCCG
>CAYPUQ010000592.1:0-3418 GCA_964413655.1 uncultured Solibacteraceae bacterium
ACATCACGCCGCGAGCACTCCTGCTCGGCTCCGGGCCCTCGTCAATGCGCCTGGAGCCGGGCCGCCGAACCCGCGCACTGTGGCCGGCGCTACTGGCCGCGTTGGCCGCCGCCGGTGTTCTGGCCGCATCGGCCGCCGGAGTGCTTCCGGCCGCGGCGGGATTCTTCGGCGCCGCCGCGCTGCTGCTGATCGCCGCGCTGGCCGGACTGCGCGTGTGGCTGGACCACAGCCTGCAAGTCCCCCTGCAAGGCGCGGGATCGGCCGCTTCATGGCGATTCGCGTTTCGCAACGCTTCGGCTCGACCGGCCCGCACGGTCCTTTCCGCAGCGCTGATCGCCTTCGCGACGTTCCTCATTGTCTCGGTTCACTCCTTCCGCCGCGATTCCGGCTCCGGAACGCTCGACCCGAGATCCGGCTCGGGCGGGTATCCCTTGATCGCCGAATCGGTCCGGCCGCTGTACTACAACGTCAACGACGCGGAGGGTCGCCGGAATCTCAACCTGGAGGGCGTGGACTTGTCCGAAGTCGCGTTCACGCAGTTTCGACTCCGGCCAGGCGACGATGCCAGTTGCCTCAATCTCTTTCAGCCGCGGAATCCGCGCGTGCTCGGCGCACCCGGCGATTTCGTGCGGGCCGGCCGTTTCTCGTTCGCGGCGTCGATAGCCGCGACGGCCGGGGAACGCGAGAATCCGTGGCTGCTGTTGAACCGCGCGTTTGACGACGGCGCCATCGCCGCGATCGCCGATGCGAACTCACTCGCCTACGTGCTGCACAAGAAACTCGGCGAAGATATCGAACTTCCTTCCGACTCCGGCGCGCCCGCGCGTCTCCGCATCGTGGCGTCGCTCGCCGACAGCATCTTTCAAAGCGAGTTGATAGTGGCCGAGTCCGCGTTTGTGCGCGTGTTCCCGGAACAGCAGGGTTGGCGAGTGTTTTTGATCGAGGCGCCGGCCGGGCAGCTCGATCCGTTGGCGGCGGCGCTGGAAGACGCACTGCGCGACCATGGTGTCGATATCACCACGACGGCCTCGCGCCTGGCGGCGTTCCATCGCGTCGAGAACACGTACCTGTCCACGTTCCAGAGCCTGGGCGCGCTCGGACTGCTGCTGGGCACGGTGGGGTTGGCCGCCGTCCTGTTCCGGAATGTGCTCGAGCGGCGGCGTGAACTGGCGCTGCTCGAAGCCATCGGCTGGCCGCGGGGCAGCGTTCAACGGCTGATTCTGCGCGAGAACCTGGTGCTGCTTTTGTCGGGCCTGGTGGCGGGCGCGCTGTGCGCCTTCATCGCCATTGCGCCGGTGCTGGCGAATCGCGGCTTCTCGTCGGGCGTTCTTTCGCTGGCCGGGCTGCTCCTTGCCGTGGCCGTCGCTGGCGTCCTGGCCTGTGGGATCGCCACTCGTATTGCGACGCGGCTTCCGCTGCTGAGTTCACTCAAGGCCGAGTGACCGCCGATACAATGGAGAAGGTGCTCTGCCGCCTCATCCCCCTTGTCTTGGCCACCCTGGTGATCGGGCAGACCCAGGTCCGCGTATTCCCGCTGAGCGAAGTGAGGGCCGGGCAGCGCGGCGTCGGCAAGACGGTGTTCGCCGGCGGCACGGTCGAGGAGTTCCAGGTCGAGATCCTTGGAGTTCTCGAAAACATCGGTCCGAAGCAGTCCATCATCCTCGCGCGCCTGTCGGGCGGTCCGATGGACCGCACCGGCGTCATGCAGGGTATGAGCGGCAGTCCGGTGTACATTGATGGCCGGCTGGCCGGCGCCGTGGCGCTAGCTTTTCCGTTCGCGACCGAACCGATCGCCGGGATTCGCCCCATCGAGGAGATGCTGCGCACGGCGCCGGCCTCGACGCCACGGGCTGACCCGCGCGCCCTGCTGGAGGCCGAAGGAAACCTGCTGGCCCAATTGCAGACCGATCGTGCACTGAACCTCGCCGGCGAATCGCGGCTCACCGAGATCGCCACTCCGGTCCGCTTCGGCGGATTCACCGCGCGTACGGTGGAGACATTCGCGCCGCAGCTTCGCGCGCTCGGCTTGGAGCCGCGCCAGGGCGCCGGCGGAGGCGGGTCCTCCGAGCTTCGCTACGGCGACCCGTCCCAGGTCCAGCCCGGCTCGATGATCAGCGTTCAACTCATTGCCGGGGATCTCTCGCTCGGCGCCGATGGGACTGTAACGCACGTGGACGGCAACCGGGTGTACGCGTTCGGCCACCGGTTCCTTTCTATCGGCGCCGCGGAGTTGCCGTTCGCGCGCGCCGAGGTGATGACGTTGTTGCCCAACCTGGCGACGTCGTTTAAGATCGCTTCGTCGCACGAACTGATGGGAACCATCACGGCGGACCGCAACGCCGCCATCGCCGGCGAACTCGGCCGCCACGCGACGCTCGTGCCCGTGTTCATCGGCGTCGGCGCACCGTCCGGACCCGCCACTTACCGGCTCGAAATGGTCCGGGACCGCTTCCTGACGCCGTTTCTGCTCCAGGCCTCGCTGTTCTCGGCGATCGACGCGGCCGCGAGTCTCTTGGGGCCGTCCACTATCTCGGTGCGCGGAACGGTGGACTTCGGCTCCGGCCTGCCCGAGCTCAAGATCGACAACGTCTATTCCTCCGCCGTCAATACCGCCGTGCCTGCCTCCCTGTCGGTGGCGGCTTCGCTCGCGTACGTTTTGCACAGCGGGCATGACGAGTTAATGCCGCGCGGCGCGCGGATCGAACTGGACGTGCGCGGGGAGACGCGGGAACTCGCGGTCGAGCGCCTCTGGGCCTCACGCGCCACGGCCCGGCCCGGCGAGACGGTGGAGATCCACGCGACGCTGCGCGGCCGCGACGGCGCGCTGGAAGCTGTCCGCCATTCTTATCAAGTCCCCATTGGCGCGCGTACGGGCACGCTCTATGTTGCCGTGAGCGACTCCATGCCCCTCAACCTTTCCGATCTCCAGGCCGTGCTGGCACAGCCAGCCCGCGACGCCCGGCAAGTGATCGAGTCGATCAACCGGCTGCGTCCGAACGACCGCGCTTGGCTCACCATCTCGCGCCAGGAACAGAGCTATCCGGCTGGCGGAGTGAATCTTCCCGCACCGCCACCGTCAGTGGCACTGATTCTCCGCCGGGAGCAGACCGCCTCCTCGCCATTCGCCACGACTACCGGTCCACAGTCGCGCCTCGTCGAGAAGGGCTTCCCGTTTCCCGGTACGGTGGTATCGGGTTCGCGGACCCTTCGCATCGAGGTGCATGAGTAACGCCACCTGGCAGCCCCTGGGGACCCTGCCCGGCTCCGTCAAGGCGGGGAGAGACGACTGAATACCGGTTTGGTAAGCACCTGCGTCGTGAGCCGCCTGGCTCGGGCGGCCGCCGACCTGGGCACGCAGAAACCGGAGGAGTACTGGTGGATGATGCCGGCGATGCCGGGTCGGTAGAGTGAGTTCCGC
>CAYPUQ010000593.1:0-3410 GCA_964413655.1 uncultured Solibacteraceae bacterium
CTGGTCATCGCTTGTCAGCACGCCCGACATCCTATTCCGCCCGCAACGCCTCCACCGGATCCATCCTCGACGCCCGCCTCGCCGGAATATACCCGGCTAACATAGCCACCGCCGTAAGCCCGGCCAGTGCACCTGCGAAGGTCACCGGATCGGAAGGCGTGACACCGAATAACAGGGTCTGCATCACGCGTCCCGCACCAAGCGAAGCCACGCAGCCCAGCGCCATGCCCGTCGCAGCCAGCTTCATCGTCTGTATCACGATCTGCCTTTCCAGATCCCGACGCTGCGCACCCAGCGCAACACGGATTCCGATCTCGCGTTTTCTCTGGCTCACCGTATATGAGATGACCGCGTAGATCCCGAGCGACGCAAGAATCAGCGCGAAACCGGCGAATCCGACCAGCAGTTGCACAATAAACCGGCGCGGCGAAACCGACCTGTCGACGATCCCCTGGACGGAGTGAATCTCTTTCAGGGGCAGACTCGGGTCGATCGGCTGGATGGCTTCCCGCGTCGCCGCCGTCAAATCCGTAAGCGAGTGTGCGCCGCGCGCCACCAGATGCATCGATGCGTAGTCTCCCGTCTGCCGCACCGTGAAATACATCTCCGGCCCTCCAACTTTCTCCAGATCCAGATGCCGCACATCTTGTACCACTCCGATCACCCGCCGTTCCACACCGGAGGCCACCAGAACACGGCCGACCGGATCTTGGCCCGGCCACAGTGTCCGGGCCAGCGTCTGGTTGACGAGGACCACGGATGCACTGGAGTTGTCGTCGCTCTCCGCGAAATCTCGTCCCGCCAGCAGTGGAATCCTCATCGCGGCAAGATACCCTTCACTCACGACGTGAAGGTAGGCGGACGGCTTTTCGCCGCGGGCATGCACGCTCCCTTTCGCCTGCACCATCCAGATGCGGTTGCGCCCCAGCGGCAGAGAGTCGATCACGCCTGCGGCATCAACTCCAGGCGCCGATCTCACACGCCGCAAGGCTTCGCCGAAATACGACAGGTTGCGTTCCCGCGATGCCTCGGAATACTGTGTGTTCGGATCGATCCGCACAGCAACTGTGCTGCGTGGTTGAAACCCCGGATCGAGTTCTATCAAGCTCATGAAACTCCGTAGCAGGAGGCCCGAGCCCACCAACAACACCGATGCCAGTGCGACTTCCGATACCACTAATGCGGCCCGAATCCAGCCACGGCGTCTACCTTCCGTCGATCCACGACCGCTTTCGTGAAGTGGTTGGCCTGATGCCAGCGCGGAGGCGCGCATCGCCGGCGCTACTCCGAACAAAATGCCAGTCCCAATCGCTGCAAACAGCGTAAATCCCAGTACCGCCGCGTCCACTTGCACCAATTCCCGCAGAGGAAGACTGACGGTTTCAAGACCTGCCAGAAATCGCGTTCCACCGATCGCGAGGACAAGGCCCAACGCTGCGCCTCCGCATGACAGCACCAGGCTCTCCGTCAGCATTTGGCGGATCAGCCTGCCGCGATCAGCGCCGAGCGCCGCTCTTACCGCGATCTCCTTTTCGCGAGTGGCGGCGCGCGAAAGCAGAAGGTTAGACAGGTTCGCGCAAACGATCAGCATGACGAGCCCCACAGCGCAAGCCAGGACTACCATTGCAAGCCGGTACTGTCCGCTCACGTGCTCCCTCAATGTCATCACCTTTGGGACAAACTTGTTCCGAGTCGTATCGCTTCGGGATCGCTCTCCCAATACATTCATTTCCGCAGCCGAAGCTGCCACAGTGGTACCTGCCTTCAATCGGCCTACCAGGAACAGTGTGTTGCCCCGACGGTTGCTCTCCGGGCTCAACGGAAACGGTATGAACAAATCGACGCGAGTACCCGGCTGAAAGACCGACGCGAAATCGAAGGATGCAGGCAGAATGCCCACCACAGTCACCGGCTCTTGATTTATGATGAGCGCGCGTCCCACGACGCCGGGATCCGCGGCGAAACTGCTTTTCCAAATCCTGTGGCTGAGCAGGACTGCCTTCGGTCCATCCTGCTGGCACTCTTCGGCGCTGAAGTGCCGTCCCACGTGCGGGTGTACACCGAGCAGGGGGAAAAACCCCTCGGTCACACTGAGTCCGGTCAGACGCTCCGGCTCCCGTGTGCCGCCGAGAAGATAGCCGCCCTCCGGTGCGAAAGAAAAGTACCCCGCTACATCGGAAAGCAGCCGGCTTTCACTGCGCAAGGCGAGCAGATGTCCAACTTGTATCGTTCTCGCGGAACGCGTCGGACTCCCCAGGTTGTTCTCGATCCAGATCAGGCTTTCTGGTTCGGTGAACGGGAGCGGGCGCAGCAGCATCGCGTTTACCACGCTGAATACAGTGGAACTCGCGCCGGCGCCGAGTCCCACGATCAGAATTGCAAAGATCGCCATCCCGGAATCGCGCCGTAGCGTGCGGAAACTGTACCGGATGTCCTGCACCAGTGTCTCCAGCAGCGGCAGGCCGCGGTTGTCCCGATGCAATTCCTTCGCCTGCTCCATACCGCCAATGC
The DNA here is from genome assembly GCA_964413655.1 of uncultured Solibacteraceae bacterium. Classification (GTDB taxonomy): domain Bacteria; phylum Acidobacteriota; class Terriglobia; order Bryobacterales; family Bryobacteraceae; genus CAYPUQ01. The sequence goes on from CAYPUQ010000593.1 coordinate 2,512, forward strand.
TGATCAATGCCTCGCGCCGCGCTACTTCCGCGGACATGCCTCGCTGCAGATTCTCCTCGATCAGCATCTCCAGATGGGTCGCGATCTCGGCGTCGAAATCCTCGTCTCTCTCCCGTTTCCGGAAGAAGAACTGCAATCGAGCCAGCAGTTCCCGCAACTGGTCGATCATTTCGCGTCCTCCGCGCCCGGAGCCAGCACGCGGGTCATAACATCCGCCAGACGCAGCCACTGAGCCGTATCGGCGGCCAGTTGCTTCGTGCCACGCTTCGTGATTGAGTAATACTTCGCCTTCCGGTTGTTGTCGGAAGTGCCCCACCCCGCGGCGATCCAACCGCGTTGTTGTAGCCGTACCAGCGATGCATAGATGGTCCCTTGGTTCAGCAACACCTGGTTCCCGCTCGTCTGTTCGATGCGCCGCGCGATTCCATAGCCGTGCAGCGGTCCCATGAAAGAGAGCGTCTGGAGAACCATCACATCCAGCGTTCCTGGTAGTAGATCAAGTTTCTTATCAGGCATGAACGATCTCCTGTGGCTTCACCACATAAGCATGCCACAATCTCCTGTGGCAGTGCAACACGAGGTCACAACTCTCGCTCGCAGTACCGTCAAATTTGCCAGTCCTGCCTGACGGCGCAGCGTTTCCTGGTGTTGCGAGGCAATTGAACTCTTCCTGGAGACCCTGACCGATGAAGAGCGCTCGGCGGCGCTGAGCCCGGAGATTCTGACCACCGCGGTCGAAGTTCATGGCTAAGCTGCCGCGCTTAACTGCGGCGGATGGATGCTGTTGAAAGCTAGCTTCGTTTGGTTGTGGTCCAAGGGCAGTCATCGGATCTACGCGAACGGCGAACGCAGGGTGGTGGTTCCGTTCCATAGCAACGCGACGCTTCACCCGAATATTG
>CAYPUQ010000594.1:0-3365 GCA_964413655.1 uncultured Solibacteraceae bacterium
GAAGCGGCCGCCGAACTCGTCGAATTGACGGCATGAGTTATCTCCACCTCGACTCCGAGAATGCCGCGATCGAACAGCCGACGATCGCGCTGTTCGGGGAGTTGGGGTGGGAGACGCTGAACTGTTACCACGAGACCTTCGGTCCTTCGTCGCCGCTTGGCCGCGAGACGATGGCCGACGTCATCCTGCCGCACCGCCTTCGGGCCGCGATCGAGAAGCACAACTCCGGCATCTCGCCGAACGCGGTGGAGATCGCGGTCGAGGAGTTGACCAGGGAACGAAGCGCGATGAGCCCGGCGCGGGCCAACCAGGAGGTCTACCAACTGCTTCGCGACGGCGTGAAGGTGGCCTACAAGCGCGGCGGCGGTGAGGACGAAGAGGAGGCCGTCGAGACAGTTCACCTCATCGACTGGAGCCACCCCGGCAACAACGATTTTCTGCTCGCCTCGCAATTCTGGATCAGCGGCGAATACGGCAGGAAACGCGCGGATTTGTTGGGCTTCGTCAACGGCATTCCGCTGGTTCTCGTCGAATTGAAAGCGTCACACAAGAAGCTGGAACTCGCATACGAAAAGAATCTCGCCGACTACCGGGACACCATCCCACAGTTGTTCTGGTACAACGGCCTCATCATCCTGTCCAATGGGGCCAAGGCGAGGGTTGGGAGCATGACGGCGGGCTTCGAGCACTTCGCCGAGTGGAAGAAGATCGACGACGAAAGCGAGCCGGGGCGGATCAGCCTGGAGACGATGATCCGGGGCGTCTGCGAAAAGAACAGGCTGCTGGACCTGGTGGAGAATTTCACTCTCTTCAGCGAGGCGCGTGGAGAGCTGACGAAGCTGGCCGCCAAGAACCACCAGTTTCTCGGCGTGAACAACGCCATCAAGGCCGTCGAGCGCATCCAGGAGAACCAGGGCAAGCTGGGCGTGTTCTGGCACACGCAAGGTTCGGGCAAGAGCTATTCGATGGTCTTCTTCTCGCGGAAGGTCCTGCGGAAGATCCCCGGCAACTGGACCTTCGTGGTCGTGACGGACCGGGAGGACCTGGACGGCCAGATTTACCGGACCTTCGCCAATGCGGGCGCGGTGCTGGAAGACGAGAAGCGCGTGCGGGCGGACAGCAGCGAGAGCCTGAAGCGGATGCTGAACCAGGAGGATCACCGGTATGTCTTCACGCTGATCCAGAAATTCCGGACGGATCGCGGCGAACGCTACCCGGAATTGTCGGCGCGGCGCGACATCATCGTCATGACGGACGAAGCGCACCGGAGCCAGTACGACGTATTTGCGGCGAACATGCGCGCGGCGCTGCCGAACGCCGCGTTCATCGGCTTCACCGGCACCCCGCTGATGGCGGGCGAAGAGCTGACCCGGGAGGTTTTCGGCGATTACGTGTCGGTCTACAACTTCAAGGAGTCGGTGGACGACGCGAATACGGTTCCGCTGTATTACGAGAACCGGATCCCGGAGGTCCAGCTTGTCAATGACAAACTGAACGAGGAGATGGCGGCGATTATCGAAGCCGCTGAGTTGGACGAAGACCAGGAAGCGAAGCTGGAGCGGGAGTTCAAGCGGGAATACCAGCTCATCACGCGCGAGGACCGGTTGGAGCGGATCGGGGAAGACATCGTGGCGCACTACATGGGCCGCGGCGTTCTCGCCAAGGCGATGGTGGTCTCGATCGACAAAGCGACAGCGGTCCGGACGTTCGACAGAGTGTGGAAGCACTGGAAACGGGCGCTCGCTGGGCTGGGGCAGGAACTGGCAGCGGCCGATCCGATGGACAAGCCGGAGCTGCAACGCCGGCTGCGATTTTTCGAGGAGACGGAGATGGCGGTGGTAGTCTCGCCGTCGCAGGGGGAGATCGAGGATTTCCGGGAGCGGCGGCGGGGCTTGGGATTGGAGGCCGAACACAAAGCGATGAAGGCCGCCGATCCGGATGGCTGTGGGCTGCTGGACATCGAGTTTCACCGCAAGCGCATCGTGAAGGAGGATCTGGAAACCCGGTTCAAAAAGGACGACGATCCGCTACGGATCGTGTTCGTGTGCGCGATGTGGATTACGGGGTTCGACGTGCCGTCGTGTTCGACGATCTACCTCGACAAGCCGATGAAGAACCACACGTTGATGCAGACGATCGCGCGGGCAAACCGGGTGTTCCGGGACAAGCAGAACGGCCTGATCGTCGATTACGTGGGGGTGTTCCGGAACCTCCAGAAGGCCCTGGCGATTTATGGCGCTCCGCAGGGCCGGGCGGCGGGCAGGGACGACACGCCGATTCACGATAAGAGCGAACTGGTGCGGCAGGTTCGGGAGGCGATCTCGAACGCGACGGTGTTTTGCCTGGAGCGCGGCGTCGACCCCGTCCGGATCGGCGAAGCCAGAGGCTTCGAGCGGGAGAGGCTGAAGGAGGACGCGGTGGCGGCGCTGGTGCGCGATGACGAGACGCGGCGTCAATATTTGAACCTGGCGACCGGGGTAGAAGCGCTATACAAGTCGCTTCTGCCCGACCGGAATTCCTTCGAGTTCGCCCCGATTTGCAGTGTGTTCAAGGTTGTAGCGGAAAAGATCCGGGCGGAGCTGCCGGTGGTGGACATTTCGGCGGTGATGGCGGACGTGGAGGCGCTGTTGAACCGATCCATTGCGGCGGACGGGTACGTGATGCCGCCGGTGTCGAGCGATCCGAGCCGCTATATCGACCTGAGCCAGATCGACTTCGAGGCGCTCCGCGAGCAGTTTGAGAAGGGGCGGAAGACGATCGAGGCGCAGAAGCTGCGGGCGGCGATCACGGTGAAACTGGCGCGAATGGTAAAGCTGAACCGGACGCGGATCGATTTTCTGGAGGAGTTTCAGCGGATGATCGACGAATACAACGCGGGGTCGGCCAACGTGGAGACGTTCTTCGCGAGGCTGATGGCGTTTACGAAGAGACTGAACGAGGAGGAGAAGCGCGGTCTGGCCGAGCAGTTGTCGGAAGAGGAACTGGCGGTTTTCGACCTGCTGACCAGGCCCCAGATTGCGCTGACGAAGCAGGAGACGGCGGAGGTGAAGAAAGTGGCGCGGTCGCTGCTGGCGAAGCTGAAGCAGGAGAAGCTGGTGCTCGACTGGCGGAAGCAGCAGACGACGCGGGCGATGGTGTACACCACAATCAAGGAAATCCTGGACGAGCTGCCAAGGGTCTACTCGAAGGAACTCTACGATCAGAAATGCGAGGCGGTGTTCCAGCATTTCTATGAGTCGTACGTGGGGCAAGGGAGAAGCGTTTACGGGGTGAATTGAGCGACATCGCGAATCTGTGCGTTCAGGTTCAGCAGGGGACTCAGGCGGAAGCCGCATGGGCAGCACCGTTGGGCTGGAGCGCGGCGG
>CAYPUQ010000595.1:0-3363 GCA_964413655.1 uncultured Solibacteraceae bacterium
CCCCAGGAACCTATTCGATTTCGGTCGAATCCCCGGGGTTCCAGAAGTTCGTTCAGGACAATGTCGCCGTTCTCACCCGCGGTGACGTGACTGCCAACGCCCAGTTGACCTTGGGAGGCGTTGCCGAGACGGTGACGGTTTCCGAGGCGGTGGCCACCGTGCAGTTCACCACCAGCACAATGACCACGATGGTTACCGGGCAGTTACTGAAAGACGTACCGGTCCTGGCACGCAACCCGTTCACCCTGGCGCTCCTCAACCCGGCTGTTATCAACCGCTATTGGGACGTCGCACACAGGAATCCTTTCTATATGTGGTCGAACTCCGGCATGGACGTCGGCGGGCAAACCGGCGGCAAGAACGACCAGTTGCTGGACGGCGTGCCACTCGGTTATGCGGCGCGCGGTTCCTACAACGCCTCAATGGACTCCGTCCAGGAAGTGGCCGTGCAGCAGAACGCCGTTGATTCGGAATTCGGATTTTCGGCGGGCGGCGTACTGAACCTGTCGATGAAGTCCGGCACCAACGATTTTCACGGTTCTCTATACTACTTTGGACGCAACCCGCGGATGAACGCGATCAGCAACCGGCTGGCCGGGACCAAGAGCGTCGTCCGCAACCACATCGGTGGCGGCACGCTCGGCAACCCCATCATCAAGAACAAGATCTTCAGCTTTTTCAGCTACGAGCAGTGGAAGTCCACCCAGCCGCAGAACGCCACCAGCACTCTCCCCACCGACCTCGAGCGCACGGGCAACTTCTCGCAGACCTTCGCTCCCTCGGGCGCGCTGCGCACAATCTTCGATCCCTACACAACGACATTCAACGCGGCCACCAACACGGCGACGCGCACGCCGTTCCCGGGCAACAGTATCCCGGCCGACCGCATCGACCCCACGGGCCAGAAAATTATCAATGACTTGTGGAAGCCGAATAACCCGGGCAATGATATCACCGGCATCAACAATTACCGCCAAGCCTATTACTGGTGGCTGAAATATTGGAACCTGAGCGAGCGCGTCGACTACAACATCAACGAAAAATGGCGCATGTACGCCCGCTTTTCCAAGTATGAGACGCGTTTGGACAACCCCAACCATGGCGGTACGATCGCCGTCCGTTCCGACAACGGCGGCTTAATGGATGCGTTGAACGCAGCGGCGGACGTGCTGTACATGCTATCTCCGCGCACGACACTCAACTTCCGCTACGGCGCCACCTACATGGAAGACGAGTACGACTCCGAGTGGGCGAAGGTGCCCGAATCGGTGTGGGCGGGCTTGTTCCCGACCGGCTGGTATAAGCCGGTTCTCAAGGATCTACCTGGCATCTACTATCCGAGCTTCAGTTTCAACGGCAACGGCACCGTCGGCGCCGGGCTCGGCAGTTGGTGGCAGGTGCGCGGCCGCGTCCACAGCGGCAATGCGACGGTCACGCATGCGCGCGGCAAGCACAATATGAAGGCGGGTTACCAGTTGCGCCACACCTACGACTACAATGGCTTGCCTTCGGTGGGCAACTTCACCTTCAACGCCGTCGATACCGGCAACACGTTTGTCAACCACGATGCCCGCAATAGCGGGAGCCAGTTTGCTTCGGCCCTGCTGGGCGTCATCAACACCGGCAACGCCTCCATCAGCCCGATGTTCTACAACTCGTACGATCAGTGGGGCATGTTCTTCCAGGACGACATCAAGATGACACGGAACCTCACTCTCAACCTCGGGCTTCGCTACGAGTATGAGAACGGTCCCAAGGAGGACAGCCTCCGGTTCTCGCGTTTCCTCGACCTGACGAATGCGATTCCGGAACTTCAGGGCACCGGCGCACCGCAGATGCCGGCGGAGGTGACGGCCATATCGCGGGTGAATTACCAGTACAACGGAGCCTGGACCTTCACCGACGACCAGAACCCACGCGTCTATCCGGCCAAGTGGAATATGCTGCCTCGCGTCGGCATGGCCTATCGCCTTAGCGACGCCAGCGCATTCCGCGCCGGCTGGGCGCGTTACGCGGTGCCGTTCAAAGGCGCCTGGACCGAAGGTCTCGGCTCCCTTCCCCTCGACGGTTTCTCCCAACAGACTCTCGTTGAGAGCCCCGTCCAGGGCGTGCCCAAGACCATCATCAGCAACCCGTTCTCGGCCACCAACCCGTTGATCGAACCAGCCGGCAAAGGCCGCGGCCGCTACACCAACCTCGGCAACCCTGCCTGGTGGTTCAATCAAGACCTGAAGCGCTCCATCAACGACCGCTTCAATATCTCCTACCAGCGCCAGTTGCCCGGCGAGTTCCTCATCGACACCACCTTCTTTATGAACCTCGGCCACAATGTGCTCGGCACCAGCATGTGGGGCGGCCAGGAACAGATCAACCGCAATATGGTCGATCCAAACCTAGTCTACCAGCACAAGGGCGCCGTGGACGTCGCCGTTCCCAACCCCTTCTTCAACAAACTGTCCATCGACCAGATGCCCGGCAACCTCCGCACCCGCCAGACTGTCGCCGTTCGGGACCTGCTGCGCCCCTTCCCGCAATATGGCGACCTCAACGAGCGTCTGGCCGAAGGTTGGGGCTCGCGCTACTACGCCCTCCAGATCAAGCTCGACCGCCGGTTCGCCAACGGCCTCAGCGGCACCGTTGGCTACAACTATAACCGCGAGGCGCGTGACCTCTGGTTCAATGACATCGACCAATACGCCGACCGGCTCACCCGAACCGACACCCGGGATCCGCGCCACAACCTGCGCATTGCCGGCACTTACGAACTGCCGTTCGGTAAAGGCAAGAAGTACCTGGCCAACATCAACCCTGTGCTCGACGCCGTCATCGGCGGCTGGGCTACCAGCCACTTCCTGATGTGGAACAATGGCCCGCGGCTCACCTTCGGGGCGGCTATCGCCCCAACCGAGAGCCCGAAGATCGACAACCCCACGCGCGAAAAGTATTTCGATACGTCCAAGTTCGCGCAGAATCCGGCCTATACGGCGCGCACCAACCCGATTTATTACGGCAACCTGCGCGGCTTCGGCTTCTGGAGTCTCGATAGCACTTTGGTCAAGTACTTCCGGATTACTGAACGCGTCAAGTTTGAACTCCGCATGGAGTTCTACAACATGCCCAACGTCTTCATGCCCAGCCAGCCTGACCTGAATCCGGTCAGCTCGACATTCGGCAGGAGCACCAACATCGCGGGCGGCAACTACGGCCGCGAAGTCCAGTACACCGGCCGCATTCACTTCTAAGCGGCCTCGTCTGCGTTGCGCGGGTGACGCCTCCTCAGGCGTCACCCGCGCATTTTCTCCGCTCGATCCTCCCCAGTCCCGACTACGTCCGAGGGGCGGCGTGTGTCGAACCGCCCTGTCT
>CAYPUQ010000596.1:0-3345 GCA_964413655.1 uncultured Solibacteraceae bacterium
GTCGCGGCGGCGGCTCCAGCGGTAGAAGGTGCGGTCGCTGTCCGAGAAGTTGTGGTCGATCTTCAGGTCGTACTGGTTGGAATCGTCGCTGTCGGACGGTGAGAAGAAGAAGTTGTTGGGTTGAAACTCCCGGCCGGGTATATTCGGCAGCGGGTACAGCGCGACGATGGCCGGCGTGATGGGATCCCACCGGCTGCGGGGAATCACGTTGTTCGGAAACGGGTCGCGGCGGGCGGCGGCGCCCGTTCCGGTGGTTGTGAGCGGGTCGTAAAGGCGGTTGCGGTTCAGCCCCTCTTGCGAGACATCGCCGTTGCGCGCCAGTTCGCTCGGCACTGTCGACGTGAAGCTCTGGCCGCGGCGGATGCGCGTGCCCTGATAGCTGAAGAAGTAGAAGGTGCGGTTCTTGATGACCGGTCCGCCGATAGTTCCGCCGAACTGGTTCTGCCGCAGGGTTGGTTTCGTGGAGCCCGCGCGATTGGCGAAAAAGTTCGTTCCATCGAGCTTGTCGTTCCGCAGGAATTCGTAGATGGTCCCGTGCAGCCGGTTGGTGCCGCTCTTGGTGGACACGATCACCTTGCCGCCCATCCGGTAACCGAATTCGGCCGAGTTGTTGTTGGTCACCACCTTGAACTCGCCGACAGCGTCCACCGGCGGCTTGACGGCTTGCGACTGGAAGCCAAGTGGTCCGCCGGAGGCGCGCGAGCTGTTGTCGACCCCGTCCAGCAGCACGTTGGTCTGGTAGCCGCGTTGGCCCAGGGCGATGAAACCGCCCTCGGCGCCATCCTCACCGGCGGTCCGCGAGCCCCGGCCGAGGGCGCGGGCCGGCAGCACCCCGGCCGAGAACTGCGCGAGTTGGAGATAGTTGCGCAGGTTCAGCGGCATTTCGACGATCCGTTTGTTGTCGATCACCTGGCCCATCACCGTGGTCTCGGATTCGAGCAGCGCGGCCGCCGCCGTCACCTCGATGGTTTCGGCCACCGTCCCGACACGGAGGGAGAAATCCACGCGCGCGACCTGGTCCACATTGAGCACCAGGTTGTCGCGGGTCACGGGACTGAAGCCCGCCTGTTCGGCTTCGATGCGATAGGTTCCCGGCTGGAGGAACGGCAGCGTGTAGAAGCCTTGCTCGTTGGTGCGCGCCGTGGTCTGGACGCCGGTGGCAATGTTGGTGACTCGCACCGCCACTCCGGGCACGGATGCTTGGGCCGGGTCGGTGATCACCCCCTGGATACCGGCCATCTGAGCAAACGACGGGCCGGTCCAGAGGGAGAGGGAAAGAGCGGCAGCGATGTAAAGCGGACGGAAGCTCATTACCGTATGACCTCCTGAAAGTCAGTTGCGAATTATCCGGTAATGGCACTTATACACCGGCCGCGGGCCGCCGTCAACGAAATTCGACGGACCGAGCAAGGTCCCGGCTGAAAAGCATGGCCCACCGCCGCGCGACTATAATGGCGCGAGTGCAGGCGAGCGGCCCGTATCTGTTGACCCTCACGCTGGGCGCGGTGGTGTTTCTGCTGGTTCTCGTGCTCGGTTTCCGGCTGCACGCGTTCCTCGCGCTGCTGCTGTCGAGCATGGCGCTCGGCCTGGCTTCTGGCATGGAGCCGGTGAAAGTCCTCACCTCCATTCGCAACGGCCTGGGCGAGACACTGGGATTCATCGCGGTGGTGATCGCACTGGGGGCGATCCTCGGGCAGTTCATCCAACATTCGGGCGGGGGCGGATCGCTGGCGGCCTGGCTTCTCGGCAAGTTCGGACAAGAGCGCGCGCGGTGGGCGATGCTGACCGGGGCATTCCTGGTCGGCCTGCCCATCTTCTTCGACGTTGGCTTCATCATCCTGGCGCCGGTCGCCTGGAACCTCGCGCGCGAATCGAAGCGGTCGCTCCTGCTGTACGGCATGCCGCTGGCCAGCGCGCTCACCTTGACTCACGCGCTCGTGCCTCCGCATCCCGCGCCGGCCGCCGCCGCCCAACTGCTCGGAGCCGATCTCGGGCTGACCATCCTGTACGGCATCGCGCTCTCGATCCCGCTGGTTCTCATCGGCGGCATTCTCTACGGCGGATGGATCGCGAAGCGCATCTTCGTGCCCGTTCCGGCGATGGCCACGCAGGCCGAGCACGCGGTCCCGGAGACGCCAGAGCGGCGGCCACCCTCGCCCGCCTCGGTGCTGTTCGTTCTGCTGCTTCCGGTCGTCCTCATCTTCCTCGCCACCATTGCGGACATGACCGATATGCCCGGCAAACCATTCCTGGCGTTCGTGGGCCACCCGTTCACGGCGCTGACCATTGCCGCGCTGCTGGCCATGTGGATGATGGGATTCCGCCGCGGCCTCGATCGCGACCAGGCCTCGAAGCTTTCGACGGTTTCGCTCTCGCCGCTGGCTTCGCTGCTGCTGATCACCGGCGGCGGGGGCGCGCTGAAACAGGTGATGGTGGATGCGGGCGTCGGACCGTACGCCGGGTCGCTGCTGGCCACTTCCACCCTCTCGCCGCTCCTGGTCTGCTACTTCATCGCCGCCGCTATCCGCGCGATGCAAGGTTCCGCCACGGTGGCCATCATCACCGCGGCGGGCATCGTGGCGCCGATGGTGGAGTCGCTGCCGGGCTATAGCCCCGAGATGATCGTGCTCGCCATCTGCGCCGGCGGCACCAGCCTGTCGCACGTGAACGACTCCGGATTCTGGATCGTCAACCAGTACTTTGGCATGTCGGTGCCCGACACTCTGAAGAGTTGGACGGTGATGAAGGTGATCACGTCGGCCGCCGGGATCGTAATCATCCTCGCCGTGCAAGCCATAGTGAGCTGACGTGAGGCAAGCGTCCACGCTTGCGAGCCTGCATCCAAGTCTCCCAGGCTGACCTTCGCCTCGCGGCTACTGGAAAGCCCGGGCGGTTTGCTGTTTGGCGCCGGCCTCGATCACCCGCGCGGGAACCACGGCCCGGAAGCGGAGTTGGCGGTACGTCCGGTCCTCGAGTTCGCGCTGAAGCAGGCAAAGCTTCGGCTCCAAATCGTGAAGGAATCGCGCCACGTCCGGCCGCCGCGGCCAAAGATTGCCCGCCCGCTTTATGCTTTTGCCGGATGCTTCTCAGCCAGCCACCCGTCATCCGGCCTACTTCGTCGATCGCTTTCGCGGCGTGCTCGTGGCTGCCCCAGGTTCATCAGCAGTTCAAGCGATGCGCTCACCAGGCTCTGGCCAAGCGAAAACCGGTACGACCTCGGAAACTTCTCGACTTTGGGCACAATCCACAGCGCCCAATCGTATGCTTTTTGGACCACAATGGCGGGTTCAGTCATCGGCTGCAAGGAGAAATGGTACCCCACTTCTCCAGCCAAAAAATTTTCGG
>CAYPUQ010000597.1:0-3324 GCA_964413655.1 uncultured Solibacteraceae bacterium
AACGCACCACAGCGCTCGTATTCGTGCTCGACGCGCATCGGCCGACCCGGCCCGGGCAAAGTGGGATGCTTGCGGCGACGGGCTTGAATCCTGGTTTTCTCAGAGGAAGCCACGGGAGTTAGAAGCGCTCTGTCGGGCCAGCGGATCAATAAAAATATGAGCAGGACCGAACTGGGCCAGAGTTGCGAGAGGACGCGTGCGAGCGAAGTGCCCAGCTGCCAATTGAGGTCGTCGGGTGTCAGCATATATACACTCATATACGCGAGAAACTGGATCGTCAGCGTTGCCACGCCCCAAAACAGAAGTGACGGTTCCGGCACATCGCGCCGGACGCGAAACACGGCCAGCAGGACCACCAGCAGCAATAGGGGGTGCGCAACGCCCGCGCCAAGGTGGACGATCTCGTCGAAAAGGGCAGCGGCGATGGCCGCGTACCGGGCCGGATCGGTGATCTTGGCGGCCGTTGCAGACCAGGACATCGCCGCCAGCAGGTCGCTAGGGGGCGCCAAAAAGAGTTTGAAAGCGGCGACTGTCGCACTTCCGGGTAGAGCGCCCATCCACAGCCGCGCGGCTAAGGCAACAGGTAGATTCGTCAGGCGCAGAACCATCGGAAACAGCACGAGAGCGACGACACAAAACACCAGGCCTTCGTTCTTCGTCCACGCGGCGCACGACAGAAAGAAGCCGCCTAGCAGGATCCATCTCTGCGAGACAGGCCGTAGTCCGAGACCCACCGCCGCCAGAGCGGCCGTCATGAATAAGGCCAGCGGGATGTCGGCATATTGAGCCGGAAGCTGCAACAGAAACGACGAATTGGAGAGCAGAAGAAGCCCCGCCAGGAGAGCGGGCGTCGAACCACGCCACAGATACAACACAGATACCAGCAATCCGATCAGGGCACAGAAGAGAACAAACGCCCAAACCGCCGGGACGAGGGGATTGGCGTCACCGCCGGTGAGCCAGGAGCGAGCAACCGTGGCCGGCAGCAGAAGAGGGTAGTCCGGGTGGCTACTCAGAAGGGAATTGACGGCGGTCCGCCAGCTCTCACCGGGACCGGCGAGGTACTTTGCCCGGACGTTCCAAATGCTGAAAGCATCCCAATCGCCGTGCGGCCGGGCGCTGGTGGAATCCCAGAACGTAAGGAAGACGATGCCGATCCCGGCCGCAAGCAGACCGGCAAGCCAGCCCGGCCGGCCTGGAGTGGCGGGAGGTTCGCGAGTCTCCTGCGCGGTCGCGGCGAAGCGGCGATGGGCAAGCAGCAGCCCGACGATAACAGCGGCATCCACCACAAACAAGGACGCTGCCGACGCGAGGCCCAGCCATAGCAGGAGGAAGAACAGAAACGCGTTGAGACCCGCGCCGCACGCGGCGCCGAAACACAGAATCATTGCGCCGCGGAGCCATGCGGGCCGCACCGACCCTGGCGGCGCGAACAGAGTCACCGCGAGGCAGCCGGCAAGAGTCGAAGCAACGATGGGAATCCAAGCCATGGCAATCACTGGGACGGCGGCCGGAAGAGAACCACCCCGGTGCCGAAGTCGTGGACGAAGGAGAGACGGTGCCGGGTCTGCATCTCAACGAAATCGACGGGCTGCGAGAAGTTCCCGAGAACCAAACGGCAGTGGTCCGGCTGTAGGCTGAGGCGGAGCGGGAATGGCGCGAGCGCATACTGCGCTCCAAAGAACATGGCGGAACCCCGCGTCTCCTCAAATGGGATGTCCGACAGATAACAGAGAGTGGCTTCGGGCGGCAGAGACGCGCGCACCGCAGCGAAGCGCGCCAATTGATCGCTCACCATGTACGGATCGGGGTTCTGGCGATTGGCGTCCCGAACGGCGCCGTAGTGGGACAAAACCGCGTACAAGGCCGTCGCGGCAATGATCAGCGGAACGGCGAAGGCGCGAATGGGCGATTCTGGAGACAAACGCATTTAGTTTACACAGGTTCAGCCAAGCCTGTATATTGGCAAAGAAAAGGCGAATTTCTGAACGATCTCCAGTCCCAACTCGACGATCTGCGCCGGCGCATGGCGGCGGCCTCGGCGCGTGCGGGCGAACAGGTCGAGGATCGCCGGAAGGAGGAAGAGGCCCGGCGGATGACCGAGGCGGCACGACTGGAGCAGGTGCTGAACGGCAACGTCATCGAAACCGGGCGCGGGGCCCACTTCCAGACGGTGCGATCCTGGGATCGCTACCAACGGCACGGCGGCGTTGAAATCGCCGAACTCGCCGCGCTTCCCCCGGACTTACTGTCGGCGCTACTCGAAGACGCGGCGCCGCCATCTACGCCGGAACGGTGGGCGTTTCTCGATACCGAGTCCACCGGCCTGGCTGGTGGAACCGGAACGTGTGCATTCCTCGTCGGCATCGGGCGGATCACCCCGTCGGGGTTCCAAGTCACGCAGTACTTCATGCGCGACTACGGCGACGAGCCGAGCATGCTGGACTCAGTCACGGAAGCGCTCGACGGAGTGGACACGCTGGTGACGTACAACGGCAAGGCCTACGACATACCGCTCCTCGAAACACGCTACCGGCTGGCGCGCCTGAAGCCGCCCTTCGCGCGGCTGGCCCACTTGGATCTGCTGTACGGCGCGCGGCGGCTTTGGCGCCTGCAACTGGACAGTTGCCGGCTGGTCGAACTCGAGTGCCAGATTCTTGGGTTCGAGCGCGAAGGCGACATCGCGGGCGACCTCATCCCCTACGTCTACTTCGAGTATCTGCGAAGCAAGCAGGCGTGGCGCGTGGCCCCGGTGTTCCTGCATAATGCTCTCGACATCGTGACGCTCGCGTGCCTGACCGCCATCGTGCCGTGGGCTTTCCGTTCCCCCGAAGAGGCGCCGCTGGCGCATGGAGCCGAAATGGTGGGCTTGGCGCGTTGGCTGCGCCGCGAGGAAAAACTGGTAGAATCGCTCGCGCTGCTGCGCCGCGGGGTGGATAAAGGTTTGCCCGAACCGTTGCTGTGGCGGACGCTATGGGACATCGCGCTGCTGGAGAAGAAGCTCCGCCGCGAGGACGCCGCCGTCTCCGTTTTCACCGAACTCGCCGGCTGCCGCAACGGCTACCAGGCCGCGGCGCTGGAGGAACTCGCCAAATATTACGAGCACCGTGAGAAGAACTACGCGATGGCGCTCGATTTCACCGAGTCGGCGCTGGCGCTCGGCGATTCGCCGGAACTGCGCAAACGCCGGGAACGCCTCCAGCGGCTGGCGGCGCGGCCGCGCAGCGCCCGGCTGCTCTGAGCACCAGTGATTTAATGAAGGCATGAAACGACGGGAGTTTGTCGCGGCGGGGCTACTGATCACTGTACACGAAGCCAGCGCGA
>CAYPUQ010000598.1:0-3308 GCA_964413655.1 uncultured Solibacteraceae bacterium
CCCTCGCCTGTCGCGGCCTGTGCGTACCTCGCATCGCATCCAGGTTAGTGGCGGGACAGGATGAACGTCTTCATTCCTTTCGACGGCGCTGCCGGCTAGTCTGGAAGGGCGACTTGGCACACCACCAGTAGCTCTCCTCGCGGTAGAATCTCGCCATGCGATTGGCCCTACGGCTGATTCGCCGGCAACCTGGCTTCACTCTCGCGGTGATCTAAACGTTTGCTCTCGGCATTGGTGCGACTTTATCTATATCTTTCTTTTCCGTCCTGAACGCAGTCGTGCTTCGCCCTCTGGCTTACCGGGATGCCGAACGACTCGCCATGGTTTGGGAATCTAACCCATCGCTTGGCATGCCCGTGCCGGGAGCGCGAGTCCAGGCGTCGGTTCGCAGGCGAGGCCCGCCAGCGGCGGCTGCGAACCAACCCTCGGCAGGCGGTGCCGCGCCCGTCCTTGGCGATCCTGGCGCGAGTGGCGGCAGGACGGGAAACTAGTCGGCGCCGCGCCTCGGCGACACGGGCGATCACGGACGCTGCCACCGCCTGGGGGACCGGCCGTACCGTGTCCTGTTGAACGCCGGGCGGGCCGGCGCTACGCGGCGAGTTCGCGGTCGAGTTCCGCGTGGGCTGAGTCAGTCGTAGCGCAAGGCGAGAATCGGGTCGATGCGGCTGGCGCGCTGCGCGGGGATCAGTCCGGCCATGGCTGACACGGCGACCAGCATTGCGGTGGTAGCGCCGGCGAGCGCGGGGTCCGTGGGCTCGATACCGTAGATTTGGGCGGCGACGAAGCGTCCGAGTCCCATGGCGGCGGGGAGGCCGACCAGAAGACCGATGGAGACCAGCAGCAGCACCTCTTTCATCACCAGCCAGACGACTGTGCCGCGGGGAGCGCCGAGGGCCATGCGCACTCCCATCTCCTTGGTGCGGCGTGTCACGACAAAGGCCATGACACCATACAGGCCGATGGCCGCCAGCAGGGTTGCCAGTAGGCCGAATCCGGCTGAGAGCAGGGCGACGAGGCGGTCGGTGAGCAAGGTTTCGTCGAGCTGCGCAGCGAGAGTTTTCAGATCGAACACCGGCATCGACGCGTCGAGCTTTCTCACCGCCCCGCGGACGGTGCCGTGGGCGGCCGGGGAGCTCATCGCGGCGCGCACATAGAAGGCTGCGCTGTTGTTGCCATAGTGAGGGACGAAGACCTGGCGCCTGACGCCCTCGCGGGGACCTTCGTACAAGGAGTCGCTGACCACGCCAACAATCTCGACGTCGAGCTTGGTTTCCGGACCCGAGCCGCGGCCGAGGCGGCGGCCCACCGCGCCGCGGTCGCCGAAGAAGTGCTGGGCGAAGCGGCGGTTGACGATGGCCACCTTGGAGTCTTCCTTGTAGTCGCGGAGATCGAAGTCGCGGCCTTCGAGGATGGTGATGCCCATCGTTTCGAAGTAGCCCGGGGAGAGAGCGTTCATGTAGGCCTGCATGTCCTCGCCGTCTTTGGCCTGGTGACCTTCGACCTGCGTGGTGCTGTCCCATTCCCAGCCGCGGAGCAGCGGCACGGCGGCGAGGCCGGCCGCCCGGACCCCGGGAGTGGCGCGCAGATCATCGAGCAACTCCCGGTAGAACTGGACGACGCGCGGCGTGTCGTAACCGTTCAGCGCGGGGGAGAGTTGGAAGGTGATGAGGTTTTCGAGGTCGCGAAAACCGGTGTCGGTGGCCTTGAGGTTATGCAGGCTACGAACAAAAAGGCCCGCCCCGAACAGCAGGAGGAAGCTGAGCGAGACCTGTACGGCGACCAGCGCCTTGCGGAGGAAGAGCGAACCGCCCTGACCGGCGACGGAGCCGACGGTGTTCTTCAGAGTGCTCCATAGATCCGGACGGCTGGCGCGGAGGGCCGGAGCGAGTCCGAAGATCAACCCGGTGAGAAAGGTGATGCCGAGGGTGAAGAGGAGAATTCTGAGGTCGGGTTCGGCGTGGATCAGCAGCGGGTTGCCCTCGACGGGGACCAGGGCGAGCAATCCGCGCGTCATTGCGATGGCGAGAAAGATTCCGGCCGCGCCGCCGGCGATGGACAGCACCATGCTCTCGACGAGCATCTGGCGGACCAGGTGGCCGCGGGAGGCTCCGATGGAGAGGCGCACGGCGATCTCCTTCTGGCGTGCGAACGCTCGCGCGATGAGGAGATTGGCGACGTTGGCGCAGGCGATCAGCAGCACGAGGCCGACCATGCACATCAGGACGATGAGGGCGGTGGAGAAATCGTTCCGCAGGCTGGAGTGGCCGGTTGCGGCTGACTCGACGTGCAGCGTGCCGCGAAGGAACTGGTCGCGCCCGTAGGGGGTCCAGTTGCGGGCGGCGGGAAGGGTCGCTTCGTGCTCGCGAATCTGGCGGAAGAGCACCTGCATCGGCGCGGCGGCGGACTCGACGGTGTAGCCGGGCTTGAATCGGGCGAAGACCTGCACCCAGCGGCTGCGCCGGTCCTCCATCTCGAGCCATACCCACTCGGGCAGCATCACGGGCTTCATCAGGATGGGCACGCGGATCTGCGGGGACTGCGCGGGATCGAGGCCGGAGAAGCCGCGCTCGGAGACCCCGGCGATAGTCATCGGGTAGTTGTTGACGAGGATCTTCTTTCCGACCACAGCGGGATCGCCGGCGAACCGGCTCATCCAGTAGTCGTGGCTGAGGACGACCACGGGATGGCCGCGGTAGACGCGGTCGTCCTCGGCGGAGGTGAACACGCGGCCGATGGCGGGCTTGACGCCGAGCATGCTGAAGAAGTTGCCGGAGACCATTTCGGCATCGACGCGTTCAGTGCGGTTGTCGATGCTGACGGAGGTGGGCATGAGGCGGCGGCAGAGGACTTCGGCCAGGGGCGCGGCCTTCTGTTGATAGTCCCGATAGATGGGATAGGAGTGCATGCGGGAACCCATGTTGTTGCCGTTGTGGGCGCCGCGCTGAACCAGCATCACCAGGCTTCCGGGATCCTTGACGGGGAGCCGGCGGAGCATGACCTGGTCGAGGAGAGTGAAGATAGCGGTATTCGCACCGATGCCGAGCGCGAGGGAGAGGATCGCGACCACGGCGAACAGGGGGCCGCGCCGGATCGCGCGAACGGCGAATCGGAGGTCCGCTTTGAGGCTGGCCATGCCTCTATATACGAAACCTCTCGCGGAGAGTTAGCAGAAGAATCGCCGAAGGGGTCAGTTGGCGCGCGACGCCCGGCCGCGACCGGACCCAGCCGGTGCCGCGCTTGTGGTTCCCATGATGTCCGATCGGATTGATAAATTGGGAGTTGCCCCTCATCGGTCGTTTTCGTTTTGG
>CAYPUQ010000599.1:0-3289 GCA_964413655.1 uncultured Solibacteraceae bacterium
TCGCGCCGTTGCAGGCGCTCGGCCAACTCGCGCCAGCGTTCGCGGCCAAGGCGAAGCTGGAGGCGCAGCCGGTCGCGCATCCGCTGTTCCGCGTCGTCGACGCGCTGCGCGGAGCGGTTGATGCGAAGGTGCAGCGCACCGGCGCCGCGGTCGACGCCCAACTGGTGGACCCGAGACGAAGCCTGCACCAGGCGGTAGCGCAGCACGCGTCCGGCGCGCTGGCGCGCTCCTTCAATTCGTTCGAGCAGATCGCCGCGCGGCGGAATCACGATCTCGGCCGCCGCCGACGGGGTGGGGGCGCGGAGGTCGGCGACGAAGTCGGCGATGGTGAAATCGGTCTCGTGGCCCACGGCGGAGACGACGGGCACGGGGCTGGCGGCGATGGCCCGCGCCACCGCCTCTTCGTTGAAGGTCCAGAGATCTTCGAGCGAGCCCCCGCCGCGCGCCACAATCAGCACGTCCGGCCAGCCCGAGCGGCCGAAGTATTCGATCCCCTCCACCATCTGCTCCACCGATCCGGCGCCCTGCACCAGGGCAGGGAACAGCCGCAGGTGAATGCCGGGGAAGCGGCGGGTGAGCACCTGGACGATGTCGCGAATGGCCGCGCCGTCGGCCGAGGATACCACGCCGATCCGGCGCGGATAGCGCGGCAGGGGCCGTTTCCGTTCGGCGGCGAACAGCCCCTCGGCCTCCAGCTTCCGCTTGAGCTGCTCGAAGGCCAGTTGCAGGGCCCCGAGACCCTGGGGCTCCAGCGCCGAGACGATGAGTTGGTACTCCCCGCGGGCGTCGTAGACGTCCAGCCGCCCGCGGGCGAGCACGGCCATGCCATCTTCGGGACGGAAACGGAGGAGCCGCGCCGTCCCCCGGAAGCAGGCGCACTTCAGTTGCGCGATCTCGTCCTTGAGCGAGAAGTACCAGTGGCCGCTGCCGGCGAGGCGGCAGCCCGAGATCTCGCCGGACACCCAGATGTCGGCGTAGTTCGCCCCGAGGACTTCGCGGAGTTCCTGGGTGAGCTCGGCCACGGTGTAGAGGCGGCGCTCGGGTTCCCAGGAGAGGGTCATCTGCTCCATGGCGGAGGCTCCACGTCCGGGTGAATGGTGGTGATCCGGCCCATAAGTTTTTTCGATTGACTCATATGCAGGCGATCTTATACGCTTAACACTTTGACGCACTGCCCCGTGCAACCCATTTTCCGGCAGATCCCCTGAAACCTGGAGGTTTGATGACTCCCAAAGAAGTCCTTGAGTTCGCAAAGAAGAACGAAGCCAAGCAGCTTGACCTTCGTTTCACCGACCTACCGGGCGTGCAGCAGCACGTCTCGTATCCCATTTCCCAGCTCGAAGAATCTTCGTTCGAAGAGGGCTTCGGCTTCGACGGTTCCTCGATCCGCGGCTGGGCCGCCATCAATGAGAGCGACATGCTGCTCATTCCCGACCCGGCGACGGCGATGATGGATCCGTTCACCGAGCTTCCGACGCTGGTGATGACCTGCGGCGTAATCGACCCGATCACCCGCCAGCACTACGAACGCGATCCCCGTTGGATCGCGCAGAAAGCGGAGATGTTCCTGCAGACCACGGGGACCGGCGACACCGCCTTCTTCGGACCGGAAGCCGAGTTTTTTATCTTCGACAATATCTACTTCGACCAGACGCCGAACTCGGGCTACTACTTCATCGACTCGGACGAGGGCCGCTGGAACACGGGCCGCAAAGAGAACAACCTCGGCTACCGTCCCCGCTACAAAGAGGGCTACTTCCCGGTTCCGCCGATGGACCACTACCACGATCTCCGCGCCGAGATGGTGGAGATGATGCTGCAAGCCGGGTTGAACGTCGAGTGCCATCACCACGAGGTGGCCACGGGCGGGCAATGCGAGATCGACATGCGCTTCAACACGATGGTCACCATGGCCGATCACGTGATGCGCTACAAGTACGTGGTGAAGAACGTCGCGTGGCAGTACAACAAGTCGGTGACGTTCATGCCAAAGCCGATTTTCGGCGACAACGGCTCGGGCATGCACACCCATCAGAGCATCTGGAAGGACGGCAAAGCTCTCTTCGCTGGCGATCTCTATGCCGGTTTGAGCCAGATGGCGCTGTGGTACATCGGCGGCCTTTTGAAGCACGCGCGCGCGCTGTCGGCCATCATCGCGCCGACCACTAACAGCTACAAGCGGCTGGTGCCGGGCTACGAAGCGCCGGTGAACCTCGCCTATTCGCGCCGCAACCGCTCGGCGGCGGTCCGCATCCCGATGTACTCGGCGAGCCCGAAGGCGAAGCGCGTCGAGTTCCGGCCGCCCGACCCGTCCTGCAACCCATACCTGGCGTTCGCGGCCATGCTGATGGCGGGTCTGGACGGCGTGCTGAACAAGATCGATCCCGGCGAACCGCTCGACAAGGACATCTACGACCTGTCTCCGGAAGAGATGAAGCAGGTCCCGTCGATGCCGGCGTCGCTCGAAGAAGCGCTGACGGCGCTCGAGCAGGATCACGAATTCCTGTTGAAGGGCGATGTCTTCAGCGAGGAGCTGGTGGAGACCTATATCGGCTACAAGCGCCGCGCCGAAGCCGACGCGATCCGCCTGCGCCCCCACCCGTACGAGTTCGCTTTGTATTACGATATTTAGGCAGCATTGGCTGTCTCTGGCTGACTCTCCTTCCTCTCGGCCCCGCCTGCTAGGCTCATAGCATGCGGGGCCGTATTTTTTCCCTGAACGTCTCCAGCGGCGGCGTGCCCAAACGGCCCGTGCCGGAAGCGGCGCTAACTCCGCTCGGCCTGAGCGGCGACTCGTGCGCTCACCCGGAGATTCATGGCGGACCGGAGCAGGCCCTGCTGGTGATCGCCCGCGAAACGATCGGCGAGTTGACCGCGAGCGGCTACGCGTTGTTCCCGGGCGCACTGGGCGAGAACGTCACGACGGAGGGGCTCGACCGGCGGCAGTTTCGCGCCGGGCAGCGTTTCCGGCTCGGGCCGGAGGCGATCATCGAACTCACCAAGCCACGGGGTCCGTGCCGGACGTTGGATGTGTACGGCGAGGGGATCCAGAAGGCGATCTACGACAAGGAGGTCCGGCAGGGAGATCCGGCCTCGGAGCGGTGGGGCATGTCGGGGTTTTACGCGCGGGTTCTACAAACCGGGGCTTTGCGTCCGGGGGATCCGATTTGGCTGGTTGAGCAGGTGGTGTGAGTGGACCGGGTTCGAGGTGTAGCAGGCGCAGAGCGTCCGGCCGGGAAAGCCGATCCGGCGCTGGAGGGCGCGGCCAGCGATTTCGATGCGCTGTTCG
>CAYPUQ010000600.1:0-3266 GCA_964413655.1 uncultured Solibacteraceae bacterium
GCCGTACGGAGGCCGTTGCGCCACTACACGACTTCGCTTAGTTTCCGTGACGCGGTGGGAAAATCGCCGATGCGGGCATGCACCACTTCCTCGGCGAGCGTGAGATAGAGGTCGCCAAGGGTTCCGGTGGTACGGGTATGGAGCCCGGTCTTTAGCCCGCCCGCCTTCCCTGCCACGATCACGGCGAGGTTGTTGTTCTTGTGGATGTCAGCCTCGGCGTGTTCGTGCACAAATAGCAGGCAAGTGCCGTCCAGGAGTGTCCCGTCGCCCTCGGGGGTCGCTTTCAGCTTGCCGACAAGGTAGGCGAACTCCTCAACGTGCCAGCGGCAGATGTCGCGAAGTATGCGCATACCGCGCGGCGTCTGCACGCCATTGTGCGTGTATTCGTGATGCCGCTGCGCCGTGTGCCCGAGCCACGGGAACCGCGCCAAGCCTTGGCACTTAGTCAGCATGTACGACGCCACAAGCGTCTGTCCGGAAGCCAGGGCATGGACGAGCAGATCGCTCTGGAGTCTTGCGATGCGCGGCCAGTCGCGCAGGTCGCCGCCTTCGGGCGGCCGCTCGACAACGGTGCGGTATTCCGGCGGCAGGCTGATGATGGACTTCTCCAGTTCGCGGACCGATTGCAGGTACTCGTCGACGCGGCGCCGGTCGGCCGCACCAAGACGCGCCTGGACGGCCCGCGCTTCATCCTGGATCGCGTCGAGAATGCTTTTCTGGCGGTGTACCCAATTCGCCTCCTTCACACCGAACAGACGGTCGAAGAGTTGGTGAGGCAGCATCTCCGGCGGCAGCGGGCGGTCGCGATCGGCCCAGCTCATGTTGCGCTGAATCGCCTCGCCGAAGCTCTCCTGCGAGACACCGACCTGGAGCGAGCGGAAGCGCGTGTCCCCGCCGATCCGTTGCGCAATAGCCTGGTCGATCGAGACCCCACCGGCGCCACGCCCCGTGTACGGCTGGCAGGAGACGACCGCGCTCATCGAAGGGTAGTGGCTGTTGCCGGGGCCGGGCAGCCTTGCCGCCGGACTGTCCAGGCCGGTGATGATATGGATGTCGTCGCGGAACGGCGCCAGCGGACTCAGACACGGTGTAAACTCGAAGCCCGCTCCGGTGGTGCGCGGAATCCAGTACTTCTCCGGAATGCCGTTGCCGTTAAACCAGAAGACAAAGCGTGTCTCGGGCGCTTTTCCGGCTTCGGCCGCGTAGGCCGTGCCGCTTGTGTTGAACATCGCATCGAGCGGTGGAAGCCCGACGCGGACGGCGGCGCCCGTGAGGGTGACACCTCGAAGGAAAGTACGGCGAGAAATATGCGGCATCAGTTAGCGTCCCGGGCCCAGGAATGGCTCGCTTGTAGCTATCGCGATTATAAGCTCACGGAACCGGAAATTGGAAGCCTGGAACTGGCGGAGAGCCTCCTCGATCGCCTCGCGGTCGTGGAGTCCGTCCATCCGCCCCATCGCGTAGCGGAAGAGTTGTCTGACGATACAGCGGTGGCAAGCGGGCGATTGGGCGAGGATACGGCCCAGTTCTTTCGGTGAACGGAATTCGGATTTTTCAAGCCCGCGGATAAAACCGGCTGGGGTGATCTCAATCTCATGCCGGCTGGGCTTCGTCTTCCGCTTGGTCTTGACTTCGTCCTGCGTGGGATGGATCTCAATCGCTTGTTTGAGCCGGAAACGGCCGATCGCGTCGTAGCGTTCGAGGCCGAAACCGATGGGGTCGACGAGTTGGTGGCAGCCGACGCACGCCACGTTCGACAGATGAATGTCGAGGCGGTCGCGGTTGCCAAGCGGTTGCTCGTCGCTGACCGGCGGCAGGGTCGTGTTGACGCCGGGCGGAGGCGGCGGAACGGCCTGGCACAGGAAGTGCTCGCGAACGAACAGGCCGCGCTCGGTCGGCGACGTTTCCTCGGGTTTCGATGTCAGCGTTAGAAATGCCGCCTGACCGAGAACGCCGGACCGGTCGCAATCCGGCGGAAAGTCGACCCGCTCCCACAATTCCTTGGGCGCGGGCAACTCGTACAGCCGCGCCAGTTCCGGCGCGAGAAATGTGTAGCGGGCGCTGAAGAGTTCCAGAAAGTTGCCATCGTCCCAAACAAGGTGGTCGAAGAGGCGGCGCGTTTCCTCCTGCATCAGGCCGGCGAGTTCGGTCGAGTATTCCGGGAATAACCGGCGATCGCGAAGCGCGTTGCGCAGGCGGTCGAAGCGCAGCCACTGATCGAGGAACTCTCCCATCGAAGC
Source organism: uncultured Solibacteraceae bacterium (assembly GCA_964413655.1). Lineage (GTDB taxonomy): Bacteria > Acidobacteriota > Terriglobia > Bryobacterales > Bryobacteraceae > CAYPUQ01. The sequence goes on from CAYPUQ010000600.1 coordinate 2,241, forward strand.
GCGCACGCGCTCGTCGCCGAGCATCCGCCGCACCTGCCGCTCAACCCCTGCCCGGCTGTCCAGTTCACCCCGTTCGGCGGCGCGAAGCAGTTCGCCGTCCGGCATTGTGTCCCACAGGAAATAGGACAGTTGGCTCGCGACACCCCACGCCCCGGGTTCGAGATGAAACAGGAAATGCGGCGACTGCAACATCGCCTCGACCACGAGTTGGGCGCCATGGAGGAAGTCGCCCTTCGCGGCGTCGAAAAGCCTTTCGTAACGCCCGGCCTCGTGTGCTTCCAGGGGCCGCCGGAACGCGCGCTGGCCGAACTGGCGGACGAAATCGGTCCTGCATTCGGGCGACGGGCGGCACGAAATTAAGCCGCGGGTGTCGCCGCCGCGAAAGGCATTCCGCGCCAACCGCTCGGCCGCTTGTCCGTACGCTTCGGCAAGGAGCGGCGAGACACTTTGCCCATCCGCCTGGTTGGTGAAGCCGTGAATGAAGTCCTCTTTCGGGAAGCGGTCGGCTGGCCGCGTTTCGTCGCCGAGCAGGTCGCGGACGGTGTTGTTGTACTGCGAATGCGTGAGCCGGCGGAGCGACGGTGGCGGGTCGCCAGCGGCGGCGGCCTTGCCGCGCGGCAGTTCCGATTCGGGCAGCGCCGCCAGGTACAGCACCCATTCGCGCAACGCGGCTTCGCCGCCGCTGGCACGCTGGATGCGCTCACCGCCTGCATGCGCGATGCGGTTGGTGGGCTTCCTCAGCAACAGCGATTCCTCCGGCGCGGCCCGGTCCACCAGCACGTGCAGCCGCAACCCGAAGTCGCGCAGTTCGGAGGGAGAGGCCTGTTCGCGCGGAAACTGGAGCCGCGTCGTGGAAGCGACGCCATTGTCGTTATGGCACTGCCGGCACTGCGCCGCCTCCAGCGCGGGATAAAGCCGCCCGGCGAAATCCGGCTCCGCGGCGATCGCAACGATCGCCGCGCAGTATACAAAAGCGTACCGCGTCATCCGTGCAGAACATCATATCGCCGCTTGCGGGCGCCGGCG
>CAYPUQ010000601.1:0-3249 GCA_964413655.1 uncultured Solibacteraceae bacterium
ACTGAGCGACCAGAAGTCCCACATGGCAGTTGGGCTGCGCAGGTTCGTCTTCGGACGCCGCTTTTTAGTGCGAATCAAGTCGGGGAACCTCATCGGATCGCGGACAAAGAAGACCGACGTATTATTGCCGACCAGGTCCCAATTGCCCTCTTCCGTGTAGAACCTGATGGCAAAGCCGCGGACATCGCGTTCGGCGTCGGCGGCGCCGAGTTCGCCGGCCACCGTGGAGAACCGGATCAGCAGATCGGTCTTCGTGCCTACGGCGCCGAAGAGTTTCGCGCGGGTGTAGCGGGTGCATGTCGTTCGTCACCGTGAGCGCGCCGAAGGCGCCCCAACCCTTGGCGTGGACCACGCGCTCCGGAATCCGCTCCCGACTCTGGTGGGCGAGTTTCTCGATCAGGTGGTAATCCTGGAACAGGACCGGACCGCGCGGGCCCGCCGTAATGCTGTTCTGATTGTCGGCGACTGGCGCGCCGCCAGTAGTCGTGAGGCGCTACGGCGCGACGCTGATACCTGCGCTTGCTGCGGGCGCGTTCGGTGGACGCAACGTGGCGATTCGTCCCCTGTCCGGCACTGGAACCCGCACCGTGCGCCTCGCCAGCCGGTCCACGTTCCCGCGCCCGCGCGCCTTGCGGGCCGTCGAACGCCTGGTTCGCGAGGTCACTGCTGCCGTTGGTGCTGGCGCTGGAGAAACGACGGATCGTCCAGCGGTGGGGAGGGCTCGGGGTCCAGCGGCTCCTTCGCCTTCTCGGGCACGAAAATCTCCTCGTCGGCCGGAAGCGCGCGGTACGGGCTGAAATCGGGCTCGGCGGTCGTGAAACAGTCGGCGAGGTCCGTCGCGGCGGCGTCGTACAGGTTCAGCGGCGGCATCCCGAGCAGGCGGAACGCGGTCTTCAGCAAGCCGGGGAAGCTCGAGTTCACGCGCGAGACATAGTTCTTCTTGGCGTATGGGCTGACGGCCAGCAGAACGGTCCGGTGTGAGTCGATGTGGTCGACGCCACCCTGCGCGTCATCCTCGGTGATGAAGATCGCCATGTTCTTCCACCACTTCGTCCGCGACAGGTACTCGACGATCCGGCCGAGCGCGTAGTCGTTGTCGGCGACAAAACTGGCCGCGAACGGATAGCCGTCGTCGATCCGTGGCTGCGCCATGTGATCGTTCGGCAGGTGCATGAAGATGAAGCGCGGCAGGTCCTTATCCGGCTTCACGTAGAGTTCCTCCACCTCGCGAATGAACTGGTCCGCTCGGTATTGGTCCGGGATGTTCATGTTGTAGCCCGGGTAGGTCCGCGACGTGTTGCGGTACAGCGGATCGGGCATGGGCACGTTCGTGAGCATCCGTGCCCCGGTGGGTTTCAGCCCTTCACCTTCGTTGATACCGGCCAGCTCGAAGCCCTCGCCGTAGTTGCGGAACGTGACGCCATGGCGCTCCAGGTGATGCCAAATGGCGCCCGCCTCAAGCTGCTCCTCCGGATGAACCGAGGAATTGCTGCCGGCGAACTGGAGCCGCCCCGGCGCCGAGGTGGGCAGGCGAAATCGTTTCTGGCCGCCGTAGGCCGCCATCATGGAGGTTTCGGTCCAGGCATTCGGATACGAGCCCACAATCCAGTGATGGCCGTCCACCGAAACCTCGGAATCGGCGTAGAAGTTGTCGGAGAACGCGAACCTCTCCGCCAGCGCGTGATGGTTTGGCGTAACATTCACGTTGCGCCGGATGAGCCGCGTGGCGAGTTGATCGGTCGGCGGCACCACAATCCCGCGGCGGCCGAAACGGGCGAGCAAGGGCAATCCGCGCACCGGCCCGTTCGCGGCTTCCTCGATACCGCCGAACACCTCGTCGAACGTGCGATTCTCTTTCACGATCAACACCACGTGGCGGATCTCGGCGGGCAGATCCGGCGCGGCTTCCTCGCGCGGCAGGAAGCCGTTGTTGAACAGCACCTGGCCAGTCAGTTTGGGCAACTCGGAGTCGTCGGGGATGGGAAAGGCCGAGATCGCGCCCCGGCGGATCTCGCCCATGAAACTGCCGCGAATCGGGCCGGTGGAACGGGCGTTCGGACCGGTGCCCAGCCCCTTCGCCGACGACACGAACAGTAGGCCCTCGTCCTCCACCAGCCGCGTCGGGAACCAAGCGGCTGGAATATGTGCGACCACTTCGAGCCTTTTCAGGTCCACCACGCCGACTGCGTTGATGCCGGCCTCGGCGACGAACAGCCGTTGCGCATCGGCCTGTACCAGCATCCCGACCGGCAGTACGCCACGATATGGTTCGAGCCCTGGGATGCGGATGAGGACCTCTTTCTCGACCTCCAGCGTGTCCGCGCCGATCACGGTAATCGAGTCGTTGTGGCCGTTCGTCACGAAGATCCGTTCCGCCGTCGCGACGACGCCCGACGGGCTGCTGCCGCCATGAATCCCGTCGCCGAACGGCTTGCCGGTCCGGATGAACTTCACGATCTTCGGCGCGGCCGGGTTCTGCACATCGACCACGCAAAGCGAGTTCGATTGTTCGACGTTCGGGTCGCCCAGGCCCGGCACTTCCACCGTGCCCTCGGCGGTCTCGCGCTTGACGCCGGCGGCGGCCTCCGGTGACGGAAAACCAAACGCGGGGAAGGGAAGTCCGGTCTCCCGGGCGCGCGCCGGGTCGGCGCCGGGAATCGGCCGGTACTCGAACATCCCGATGTTCGTCACGTAAACGCGCCGCCGGTCGGGCGACAGCGCGATCGCGAACGGAAGACGGCCGACGCGCACCGACGCCACCACGTTCCTGCGCCGGGCATCGACGATGACCAGCCGGAAATTCGCCTGGTCGAGGACGTAGAGAAGATTCCGGTCCCGGTCCAGGGCGAGGTCGCCGGTGTAAGAGTCGGCGAATTCTCCTTCGTTGAGATCGATAAGGCGGCGGCGCGATCCGCTACGGACATCCACCAGCCGCACCCGGCCCGATTCGCCCTCCGACGCCCAGACGTTGTTCTCGTTCTCGAACGCCAGCCCGAGAAACACGCTGCGCCAGTCAGGATCGCTGCCCTCGTACCCCTCCCAGTCGGCGACGTGATGCCGCAACTGCCACGGCGTGCCCGACCGGTCGAGCACGGTCAGCGCGTACCGGCGCGGCCCACCGTCGGCGGTGACGATGTTCCTTCCACGCGGGCTGCGCGCGATGCCGAAGGAGCCCGGTCCGGTGATGAACTGCCGCCCAAGCGGGGTGATGATGCGGCCGCCCGGCAGGATCGACGCCGCCCCCGGCCG
>CAYPUQ010000602.1:0-3249 GCA_964413655.1 uncultured Solibacteraceae bacterium
TTCGAACTGCGACGCGGCCGGCGCCGACGCGAACACGGCAGGCATCCAATGGCCCAGCCGGTCCCGCCACACCGGCCGCACACGCTCGTCGGCGGAACTGTACACCGGATCGGCCACCAACAGCATTGCTCCGGCACGCTGAGGAGGAGCCGTTCTCCCGCCCCATCCGGCCGCGGTCGTCAACAGCAGCAGCGTGTGATCTTCCACGAGGTAGACCGGGCCAATTTCGGTATGCCGCGCCACAAGCGCCGCCAGCGGCGCTTCGAACAGGTCGCCGTCCGGAACCACCCGCCAGTGCCGCTTCGCCCGCACATGGGCCGGCGCGGCGCCGAGCAGCGCCCGGTAGAGCGCCGCTCCCTCCGCTGTCGAGTCCGTAGAGCCGCGCTCCACCGCGGCGCGGAAATTCCTAACCGCTTGACTCAACTCCGGCCCCGCGGCAAGTTGGTGGGAGGTCAAGCCCTCGCGCGTCAAGGTCCACAGATACGAATGCGGCGCCGCCAGGTGAAACGCCAGCACGGCCTCATCGTCACGCAGGCGCTTCAGAGTTTGCGGACCAAGGCTCTGCGCATCCATGCCGAGCGGAGGAGTTTCGTTGGGATTCAGGTGCAGTGCCTCTAACTCGCCGAGCCGCTGGCGCAGCCGGCGGACTTCATCCCGGTCCTGTCCGGCGCCTCCAGCCATCAGCCGCGCTTCGGCGGCTTGCAGCTTCGCGAGCGTCTCGCCGTACCCCGGCGGCAACTCGAGTTGGAGCGCCTTGGCCCCGGCGTCCGCATGCCGGAACGAGAACTCCCGCGTCTCTTCGGCGGCCCGCAATGCGTCCCAAACCGCCGCCGAATGGCCCGGCTGGGAAGATATCTCCATGCTGACGCGAATGAACAGCTTGTAGATATCCTGGAGGGCGGCACCAGCCGCTTGCTGTACGGATTCAGCCGGCAGAAGGTGAGACCGCCAGCCTCGCAAATGGTCTAGTGTGAGTTTCAATTCCTGCCAGGCTTCGACGGTCCGGCCGAGATCGTGGAGCGCCCGTGCCCGGTCGTAGTGCAAGTGCAATATTGGCCGTATCGGCCGAGCCTTACTCACTTCGGCCAGCGCCCGCTCTGTCAACTCCAGCGCCGCTCGCGGTTCTCCCTGCGCAATCCGCAGGCTTCCTAGAGTTTGCAGGGAGGCGAACAGATCCCGATCCTTGCGCTCGTCGCGAATTCGATAGGCTTCAAGCAGGGCCTCCTCGGCCGCGTCCAGGCGCCCGTGATCCATGAGAAGCCGCCCCAGCGTCTCCCACCCGGCCGCTTCCAACAGTGGGTCGCCGGCCGCGGCCGCGATGCCCTCGCGCATCAGCTTCTCTCCGTCCTCGATCCGTCCGCGCCGCAGTGCCAGCCGTCCTTGCGCCAGCAGAATTCGCGCCCGCCAACCCGGCTGGACCGCCACGCGCATCTTCGCGACATCCGCCGCGAAACGCTCCGCTTCCTCGAACGCCCAGAGATGGTAGTACACTCCGGATAGGCTCATGGCGATCACGGGCGCCAACTTCTGGTCGCCCTCGGCCCGCGCCAGCCGCTGTGCCGCGAGATACGTGCGAAGTGCCTCGCGGTAACGAAGCTGCTTCACCTGGACGTTTCCCAGGTTGGTCATCAGCTTGATCTGGCTCACACGATCCTGCCGCTCGTGGGCCATGGCGATGCCATGCTCCAGGAATGCTGCGGCCTCACCGAAGTCGCGAGTGCGTTCCTTCTCCGTAGCCAGATAGTGCCACTGTTGGATTTCGGGCTGCTGCACCAGCGGCGGAGCCGACTTGCGATTTGTGAAAACGGGGTGCGGAAGGAAAGGGGACTGACGAACTGAACCGGAAATCGGGATCAGGAGCGCGAGCGAGAGTAGCAGGATCGTTTCCCGCATTCTAAGGTCCGTCAGTTCTTAACCTTTGAGGGGATTGAACGTAAGACCGTCGTTCTTAGGAGTACCCAGACGGAGTACTCCTAAGAATTATAACAGATCTATACCTGCACTCGGCAAGCCCTATTCGGCGGGCTGTTTAGGTGTTTTGGCATGCGCCTGTTAACGCATGATTTTTCAGGCTGTTAGGCCCGACTTAGAACCACAGGTCGAATGGTGGGATCGGGAAGGTGATCGGATCCTCAGGCATTGCTGTTTCCTTTCGATTCCAAACTCTCTGCGTACGGAATCGGTACTACCGCCCCCAAGCTATAGGTAGAAGACCTTAGCGCCCTGCGGGGTGTCTGCAAGTAGTTGAAAACAGGCCGAATATATTTTGATTTTGTTGTGAACGGGTTTTTTCGCCGCCGGCGTGTTTACAGCCGGTGAAGAACGGCGCGATACGGGCGCTCGCCGACAATCCATACGATCCCACTGGTGAACACCCCGGTACGGTCCGCGGATAGATCCGCATCCCGGTCCAGCGACAGCACGCGCATCGAGGTATCGTCGTGGTGCACGACTTCCCGTGCGCCGCTTGGCGCATCAGTTCCTCGACCGCCGGCTGAAGCGGGACCGCGGTTTCTGCCATGATCTGGCACTGCATGGCCACCGGCGGTCGGATGCCCAGGTTCTCTTCCAGGTCTTTCAGCCGATTCCAGGGAAACCCGCTCCCGACCGCAGCACGGCCATCATGCTCGCCGCCGACTCATCGTATCTCTTCTCGCCCGCGCCTTCGGAACTGAGGCCGTGAAGACCTTGCCGCAGAGATGACAGCGCAGCTTTTCCAACTCATACACTGTCGCCGCGATGGGCGCTTGTCCCTTGACCCGCACCAACACGCCCGGATCGCGCTGCGCCTAAATCTTGCCGCCCCGCTCCGCCTCCGGACACGGATCTCCCGCCTGCAAGGACTGGGGCGGAACCTTGACCTTTTGCGCCCCACGACACGCGGCGGCGCCATTGCGCCCATGCCCCGGGGCGGGCGAACTTTTCCCAGCAGGTTCCTTCGGCGCTTCGCGTTTCTGATCGCCGGTCTCCATGCCCGCCCGCTTCAGCACCGCCTCGGTCTTCTCCGTGCTGGCGGGGCACAACAACTCCCGTAGCGAGGCCAGGGTCGTTTCCTGTTTCTCCAGCAGTTCGGTCACGTAGCCCGGTGTGCGAATCGCGGCTTTCAGCTTTTGATACCCGTCTTCGCAAAGCGCCGCCCGGGCCTGCTCCAGCTATCCCTCCAGTTCCTCGGTGGAAACGTCGATGCGCTGTATGTGTGTAAGCGGCTGGTGAACCACCCTTCCGGTAGAGACCGGCGGGACGGCAAGC
>CAYPUQ010000603.1:0-3245 GCA_964413655.1 uncultured Solibacteraceae bacterium
CCATATGGAGGAGGAGATTGCGATACTCGGTCACCTGCTTGCTCATTCTCTCCCCCCTCGTCAGATGGTCCGCCTAACACAGTTGCCTCCGAAAACGGTGATGTTGGCCGCGTCATCATCGAAGTACTGCCTCGGCCAGGGCGCGTTATCCGTAGTTAGGAAGACCAAACAAGGGAGACCTGCGTCGCGAGCAGCGCGATACTCGAGCTCTGTCACGGAGTACTGCTCGCCCGCAGGGATGTACCCGTACCGCCAAGCAACACGGCCACATCAGAAGCCCGAACGTCCGCGAGGCTGCGCTCAACTGAAGGTTGGTCCGTCGCTGCCCAGTCCTCCACCGCCAGAGATTCATGTCCCAGGCGCCGCAAGCCACGTACACCGCCTCACGATGATCCTTAAGATCCTGGAACGTGGAGGAGATGAATACTCGTGCCACGCTTGGCCTTGTCTCCTGTTTGTCGACCTAACGTCGTGCCGCTCAGCCGCGAGCGGCGCTCACAATCTCTTCGAATCAGGTCGTCGCGTCCGCGCCGCTCGGCGGCTGAAGCGGCCGATTAGACCGATGACGCCCGACTACGCAAACAGCTCGATCAATCGGCGCATATCCTTAGCCGCGTCGACCAGCCGTTCCCAATCATCAATGTCCCGGCTCTCCTCCCAAAAATCAGGGTCCTTCTTCAGCCAGATTAGAACGTGCTGTTTCGCGGTCGCCAAGGACACGGCGTTCTCTCGCTGAAGCTCCAGCCGAACGGTAAGGCTGCGATTGAACGCGCGCGCCAACCACCTTCTCATTCCGGTCAAAGGTGGCGACATTTCGGCACTGAGAACCCGGTACTGCTCGCCGGTCGAGTCAAAAACGATCAGGTCCTCGAAGTACCGAGTCGTGAACAGAGCCCGGGCATTACAGCCTTGAAGCCGCTCCGGACTTTCCGCCGTTGTGATAGAGGTGTCTCGAGACAAGCAGAGCACCGGGAAGGACAACTGGTCAACGCCACAGCGAGCCTGACTGCTCATACGATTCGGTCTAACGTTTCGCGGTCATCCGCGCCGGCTGCGGCGCGCGAGCGACGCAGCCGGCGTGGGGTGTAGCGCGCTGTTAGACCGCGTATCGGCGGCGGTCTCAAGCATGCACGCCACACTCAGCGCCGCGTCTGCCATCGAGCGGGATGCTGGCGTCCATGGACTGCCAGCACAACGATGTCATATCCGGCGACGCGGAAATAGATCGCGTATGGAAAGCGCCGCAACACCGCCCGCCGTGTCTGCTCATGAACCCGCTGATAGCCGAGGGGTTCTCCGCAATCCGTCCTACCATGTCATCGACGGCACTGGCGAACGCGCGACCCAGACCGACTTGCCGTTGTTCGTGCCAATCGCGTGTTTCCTGCAGTTCGTCTTCGGCCTGCGGCCTGAAGACAACACGGCGTGCCACGGTTCACCCGAGCAGCCTTCGACGGACATCGGCCCATGGCACGGCAGAATCTGGGTTCGCCACGTGCTCAGCCCAACGCCTATCGAGCTCGGCGCGGAACTCGTCCGTGATTTCCAGGGCGTCATCTCGTTCACAATCGGAGAGGCTCTCCCACAGCGCGATCGCGAGCTGCGCGCGATCCTGAGAGGGCAGTTTCAGGAGATCAGGCAGGGGGTTGGATGCCATGCTCGATCCTCTCACGTCGCGCAACGATCGCGCCAAGCGTCGCTCAGGCCGGCAGACAGTCGACTGCCACCGTTTCGGTCAGCGGTCTCTCTAAACGGCCTGCCGCTCAGCCGCGAGCGGGGCTCACCATCGCCTCGGATCAGCCGACGCGCCAACGCCGCTCGTCGGCTGCAGCGGCTTGTTCGGCTGCGCGGTCGCGTTTAGAATGCCCATATGATTTCGCGAGCGCAAGAATTGCTCCGTGAAGCCCTGACCCTGCGTCCGGAAGACCGCGCTGACGTCGCCGCTGAATTGCTCGCCAGCCTTGACGACGCCAACGCCGACACCGCCGATGTGGAGGCTGCCTGGGCCGCCGAGATCGAACGCCGGGCCCGCCGAGTCCTCACTGGCGAGTCGGCTGGCATCCCCTGGGAGGAAGTGAGGCGACGCGCCGACGACGAGCTGCGCAGGCGGTGAAACTTGCCGTAGGATTTGAGGACGAGGCAGACCAGGAATACCGGGCTGCCGCTCGCTGGTACGAGGAGCGGCGTGCCGGGCTGGGTGCCGAGTTCCTTGACGCAGTGGACGACACCTTGAGGCGAATCGTCCGCTTCCCATCCGCGGGTGTGCCAGTACCGCGTGTGCCGACCGACCTTGCCGTGCGGCGCGCCCCCGTCAAGCGCTTCCCATACCACATCGTGGACCTCAAGACCGAGGCCGCCATCCGCGTACTGGCTATAGCCCACGATCGACGAAACCCGGGTTACTGGCGAAACCGCGTCTAAACCTCGTCAGCCGAGATTCCGTCAGCCCAACGCCCGGCATCAGCGGCGCGCACGAGACGTGATTGACAAAAGACCTGCTGGATGCGCGTCCGCTGCATGCCGTTGTTGGGCGCGTTATTTTTAGCGACTGCTGCGACGGCACCAACTATGGGAGAAAAACTACGGCTTGAGATCAAGCGAGGCTTTACCACTCTCCACGTCGAAAGGCACCGAACTATGCTGATGCGTGATAAGCCACTCGCCTTCGATCTTGCGGTAACAAGCAGTCTCGCGCCACCACATATCGAGTTTCCCTCCGCCTGTCGTTGTGGCGCTAACATGGTTCAGGCAGTGGCTGAAAGCTACTGCCTCGCCCACAGTGATGCTCAGGTCGCGAATCTCTAAGCCAACAGAACCTTGGAACGAGGAGAACCACTCTTCCAATCTTTTTCTAATCGCATTTGCTCCGATATATCGCAATGGGTTTACGACATCGAACGACAGGACATCCGGTGCATAGTTGGACGTAGCCTCGTCAATATCTTTGGCGCGGACTGCCTTAATCTTATTCTCGATTAGCCCGCGGATTTGAACTTCATCAACTGCTTTGTTTTCGGTTGCCACAGCTCCCTCCGGCGTTCAAGCGGATGCCTCCACCAAAGCGGTTCATCTATCATTGCACCCGGTTCAGCAAGTAGCCGCCCAACGCCCTGCCGATAGGCTGCGGGCGCCGCAGGCGACCGTCAGCCTCATCGGCCGGTTAGAGGCGGCGCGCGAGGCATCCCTCACGGAAGGCCGCCAGCGGCATGGCTCACTGGATGCGGTCAAGTTGGTCGTCGCCCAAA
>CAYPUQ010000604.1:0-3232 GCA_964413655.1 uncultured Solibacteraceae bacterium
TACTGAGATATTTCTGACCATCTATCTGTCTCCCTTTTGGTTACTTCCAGTAAGCCGTCACGTTCTCGTCACTGCGCTCCTTTTAGTTAACGATCGCAATGACACGTACATTCTCCACTTCCGAAATCGCCCAGCTTTTCCCTCGCACTCGTCGCGGTGGCCGCTGCAGAGGTTTCAAGAATAGCAGGTCACTTTTGTTGGCGGGCCCTGACCGCTCCGGGCCGTTCCCGCAGGTCTTCTTGACAAGAAGAAAGACCGTCTCTGAAAGCCAGCCGGAAATGTGACTTGGTCGGGGGAGAAGATCGTGACCCGGTACACGATTTCCGAGAACCACACACGATTCCCCTCTAAAAGGCAGACTCAATTGTCGTTCGCTCCTTCGGCCGGCGAGTTAGGCCGACCCTGCGTACAAGCCGCTCTGGAAATCATTCTCCCAATTTGCGGACCATTCGCTCGCTCCGCGCGTACAGGTGGTTGCACTGGTCTGACCTCCCGAGCGAGGTGACCGATCCGGTCGGCCTCGTCTTCGAATCGGTTAACGAACCTTGCGCCGCAGTCGCTGCCCGGAGAACGGGGTAGTCAGCATGGCGAATGCCGCACTCTGTCACCGCACCCGTCGCGAACAGGCCGGCACCCAGGCCATTACCATTCTTCGTCATGACTCTGTTCCTTCGTTTCCAAGGGAACTGGATAATTGGGGATATATCCCCCTCTCTCTGTTTGCAGTTTCAGCAACGTCCTCGGCACCTCTTCCATCTCAACTTCCTGGATGGGTTGCCGTTCGCGGTGGTCCCACCCGATGCCCGCCAGCAACTACGTTCACTCCCTGTTCGGCGATCAGCATCCGAAGGTCTTGTCGCTCGGCCACGTGGGGTCTCCCACCGGGTAGAGCGTTGGCAGTGATCGGCCCGGCCTCACGTGGCGGGCCCCACATCTCGATTCTCCAAATGGTGCCATGAGCAATTCCGGTGCCAGAACTCACAACGTTCCGAGTTCCATCGGGTTCTGCGCTCTGCCGTGAAGGCGCATGTTGTCGTTCGATCCGAAAGACAGACACTGAACGCCAATACGCTGGAAGAATTACCCGGGTTTGCCGTGAACCTTTTGCCGGAGCAGAGCCCCTTCATCTTCCTGCGAGCCGAAATTCGTGGAGCCGCGGGCGCTCAGCACACGACTCGCGCTCGCTGGCCCCGGTGTATCGAGGCCTACCACCACGACATCGGCCAACGGCACGCCGGCTTAATCGACGGCGTATTGAAGACCGTCGGCGATCTGCTGGGGCAGATCGTCGGGTTCTATCTGAAGAGCCCGCTGGAGGGCTACCGACGGCTGGACCTTCATGATGATGGCGCCGACATCGTGGCGATAAGTCCGTCCAGCGTGTGGCGGGTCTGGGACAAGCAGGACTGTCAATCGAAGTGGAAGGGCAAGCCGTCGAAAAAGGGTACGGTCTCTGAGCACCCACTGGTGGCTTGGTACATTGATGTTTCCTATATCAACAATGTTCCTATACCGACATCAGGGGGACGTTCTATTAATTGTCAGCATTTTTGGCTGGCTGCAGCAGGTACATCGTCAACTGGGATCTGGGCGGGAGTCGATGACCAAAGCGGATGTCGAGATCATCTTGCAGCGGGCCAGGAAAGAAGTACCCGGAAGCGAAGGCGAAAATCATCTCCGACAAACGGTCCGCAGTTCATCGCCAAGGAGTTCATTCGGATCTCCGGCATGACGCACGTCCGGACTTCGCCGTTCTACCTGCAATCGAACGGAAAAATCGAACGCTGGCACAAATCGCTCAGGAGATCCACACGGAACACGACCGCAAGTTGGAAGCGGCCAGGGCAACAGCGGCGGGAGTCGCCATCCGAAGCCGCGGGAAAAACGAAGCCGCCTAGTCTCCGGACAGTCCGCCTAACCGATGAAGTGGAGCACTTCCGGAAAAGCTAGAAATAACCGGCCAAATCTCCTTGCACCTTTAGTTCAGCGTAAGCGCCTTAATAATCAAGTCGTTTTGGCCGATTATATCTTCGGCTTAACTGGTCAATCGCCCTCAACTTTTGGATTCTGCGCGACTTACGGCCGCGCGGGCATGATTTGGCCAGTGAAGCAGAGTGATCCGCCTTCATCTCAATCCGCAATCGTTCAGAACCCGCGGACGAGCCAAACAACTAGCACAATCACCACAATGGTTCCGATCAAACCGTAGCCGAGCATTTCATTTCTCCTTTGGGAACAAAGCAGAGCATCTTTCGCCTGCCTTTACCTATCGACTGCAGGTTCGTTGCCATCCAACGCGTGGCCCAGATGCAGTGTCCCGGTTTAGAGAAGGACCTCGCCGGGTGCAGGCGGTGGGCGTATCGTCAGACGTCATAGGCAGGTCCGAGACCACCAGCAAGTCCACCGATTCAGCCTGGCAAGAATCTTGGCGGGGCGGGCCTGCTCGCGACCATCCGTAGTCACTTGACCGGATATGGTCACAACGCGGAACGGGCTTGAGACCTCCCTGGGAGCAGGAGGCGAGCAGGAGGACTCTCGACTGATCTGCGCCCAGTCTTGCTGGGACGACAGGCTCAAAGGGAGGAGCGAGATCGGTGGCGGCGACGGCAATGAGGCCACCGCGGGTGCCGGCCAACGGCGCGGCGATGCGCTGAACGGTACGCTGTTCCGGCGCGTTGGGAGCCAGCCACGTCGCGGATCCGCACCGTAGGCGAGTGTGGTTCTCGGAAATCCCATTCAGGCGATGCGGAACAAGTTATGTGCACTCCGCGCCGCTGCCATGCGGCCTCAAGCGCAGGCGGGGCCGAAGCGGATTTGACGCGCCGTTGGTTGGTGGGGGCTTCGTGGCCGCCGCGGAGGAAGGCGTGGGCATGGTGTGCAGTAGGGCTCGGGAGGGCGGTGGTGACGGGGGTCCGGCGGCCCAAGTGTTCTCAGGCAGCACACCGTTGGTAACGGTGGTGAAGGCCGCCCACCTGCGGGATGGCGACGACCGGACCGCCGTCAGCAGCCTGCACGGGCCGGGTTTCCGGCGCATCCTTGCCCAGCGACAGGTGCGTCCGCGACTCGTGATAATACGACACGAACGATTTCACATGCCGGTACAGCGACGCTTCGCTGAACACAATCACGTGGTCCAGACACTCACGCCGAATCGTTCCGATGACGCGTTCCACATAAGCACGCTGCCAAGGCGAGTGTGGAGCCGCGAGAACCTCCTTGATGCTCATGGCCT
>CAYPUQ010000605.1:0-3223 GCA_964413655.1 uncultured Solibacteraceae bacterium
TCCACGATCATCTCCGCTAACCGGCCGAGGAGCACTTTGCCGGGGTTCTCGGGGCCCCAATCGGGTTTGGGCATGCCGTCGACGGTGATGGCGATGGCGATGGGGCCGGTGGGGGTGTAGACGATGCCGGCGTCGCTGCGGAGGGCGTCGAGCCCGCCGGATTTGCTGGCTACTGGGTGCGTGATGTAACGGCCGATGCCGTCCTTATATTGCTGGCGGCGGAGGATGGCGATCATTTCCTTCGAGGCCGCAGGGCTGACCACCGCGCCCTTCTCCAGCATCTCGAGCAGCACTACCATCTCGCGCGGCGTACTGACGCCGATACCCCAGCGCTTGTTCTCTTCCATCAGGCCGAGCTTGCTGTGGCCGCTGGCGCGCGGCTTCAGATCGCTGCCGTCGCCGAGGATCTTGCGCATCGAGCGCGTGTCCTTCAGGCCGAGCCGTTGCATCTCGACGTTTACGCGGTCGGCCGTGATCCGGTCGAGCACCAGGTTCGTCGCCGTATTGTCGCTGACGACCATCATCAGGTGGACCAGGTCGCGCAACGGGAAGGCCATGCCGACGGAGAACTCGCGCAGGACGCCGCTGCCCGACACTTTGTCGCCGGCCGTCATCGTGAGCTTTTCATCCCACTTGGCGTCGCCCTTTTCGACCATCGCGAACACCGCCGCCATGATGGGTAGCTTGATAGTGGAGGCCGTCCGCACACGTTCATCGGCGCGGATCGCTACGGTCTTGCCGGTATCGAGGTTCTTCGCGAACAGGCTGACGGTTCCTTCGAAGCCGGCGATCCGCTGCTCCAGCTTCCGCCGCAGCGGCTCGTCGGGCTGGGCCAAAAGGCCGGTAGCCACTGCCAGTGCCAGCGGCACTGAGTGCCTGAACATCTCACCACGATAGCGAACTGCGACTCGCTACAATCGGACCAATGCACGATGGTTTCGCGACACCCGGCGGAACGGCCGCTTACGCGGCCCGGTTTCCGGACGCCCAGGCCACGGCCTTCTACCGCGAGGTCGAAGGCTGTATGGTTTCCAGCCTCGGCTTGGGCACCTATCTCGGCGGAACGGACGAAGCGTCCGACCACTCCTACGTCGAGTCGATCCTGGCCGCACTGCGCGGAGGCGTCAACTTCCTCGACACCTCGTTGAATTACCGCCACCAGCGTTCCGAACGGAATATCGGCGCGGCGCTGGCCGAGTTGATTGGAGCGGGCGAGCTGCGCCGCGAAGAGTTCATGGTCTCGACCAAAGCGGGGTTCCTTGTGCCGAACGCGACACCGGCGGGGAAGCTCCAACCGGAGGACATCGTGGGCAACATGCACTCGATGGCGCCGGAGTTTCTCAAGGATCAGATCGAACGCAGCCGGGCGAACATGGACCTCGCCACGATCGACGTTTTCTACGTTCACAATCCGGAGACGCAACTCGCCCACGTCCCGGCCGACGAGTTCTACCGCCGGCTGCGCGCCGCCTTCGAGGCGCTGGAATCGCTCGCCGCCGATGGGAGCATTCGATACTACGGCGCGGCGACCTGGAACGGGTTCCGCGCGCAAGCGGACAGCAGCGAGGCGTTGTCGTTGGCGCGGATGACGGAAACCGCCCGCGAAGTGGCCGGCGAACATCACCGCTTCCGCTTCATTCAACTGCCGTTCAACCTCGCGATGGTGGAGGCGCTGTCCTACCCGAACCAGGCCGTGAACGGCGAACGGCTGCCGGCGCTCGACGCCGCGCGCCGCGTTGGGGTGAACGTGGTGGCGAGCGCCAGCCTGCTTCAGTCGCGATTGTGCGCGAATCTGCCGCCGCAACTCGCCGAGCGGATGCCCGGCGCGTGCAGCGACGCACAGCGCGCCATTCAGTTCGCGCGCTCGGCGCCTGGCATCTCGGTCGCGTTGGTTGGCATGGGCAACCCGGAGCACGTGCGCGAAAATCTGTCCATCGCCGGACTGCCGCCGTACACGGACGGCGAGTTCCGGAAACTGTTTGCCTGATGCGGCTGCCCGACCCTGAGATCCTCGCGGTGGAGCCGGGGCCGGGACTCGATGCCACGATCGAGGCGCTGCCGGCCGCGCCAGCGGTTTTTCTGCTGTGGCCGCATGAGGGCCAACCGTATCTGGGCCGCACCCAGTCGCTGCGGCGGCGGCTCACACGGCTGCTGGCCGATCGCGCGCAGCCGTCGCGGCTGCTGAACCTGCGCGGCGTGGCGAGCCGCGTCGAGTCCTGGCCGTGCGCCTCGCGGCTGGAATTGGCGCTGGTCTCCTACACACTCGGCCGCCGCCATTTCCCGGACTCGTACGAGAAGCTGCTGCGCCTGCCGCGGCCGGCATACGTGAAGCTGATCCTGGCAAACCGGTTCCCGCGGACTCAAGTCTCGAACCGGCTCACCGGGCGATCGTTGTTCTATGGCCCGTTTCCCACGCGCGCGGCGGCGGAGCAGTTCGAATCGCAGTTCCTCGAATTCTTTCAGCTCCGGCGCTGCCAGGAGGATCTGGCGCCTTCGCCGGATCATCCCGGCTGCATCTATGGCGAGATGCGGATGTGCCTGCGGCCGTGCCAGGAAGCCGTTACCGCGGCCGAATATTCCTCCGAAGCAGCCCGTGTGGCCGCATTCCTTGCGACCAACGGCAGTTCGCTGCGCGAGTCGACCGCCGCCGCGCGCGACCGCTTCTCCGAGGAACTCGAGTTCGAGGAAGCCGCGCGGCTTCACGAGCGGCTGGAGCGCATCGAGCAGGTGTTGCGCCACGCGGGCGACCTGGCGCGCGAAATCGGCCGTCTGAATGGTGTGGCGGTCACGGCTTCGCGGCAGCCGGAGTCGGTCGAACTGTGGTTTGTGATTGGCGGCGTCTGGCTATCGCCGGTGAACTTCTCGATCGCGCCGGTGGTGGGCAAAACGGTTTCGCTCGACGCGCGGCTGCGGGAGATCGTGGCGGGACTGGAGCCGCCAAGTCCCACGGCGGCGCTGCGGCAGGACCACCTCGGGATGCTGATGCGCTGGTACTACTCGTCGTTCCGTGACGGCGAGTGGCTAGGGTTCGATTCGGTGGAAGCCGTTCCGTATCGCAAGCTGGTCCACGCAATTCACCGGGTAGGACGGCCGGCGGGGGCCGCCTGACGCGCACGCTTCCGCAACGCGGCCTGGGCTACCGTCGCAGCGGGTGGGGAGAGTTTGGAGACAAGTATCGTGAGTGAGGCGGGGGTAGGATTGGATTCGGCGGGGATTTTCGGGG
>CAYPUQ010000606.1:0-3205 GCA_964413655.1 uncultured Solibacteraceae bacterium
CGGAGGCTCCCGTTTAATAACCCTGCAGTGGCGGCGAGCCCCAGAATTAGTGAGCCGTTTCTCCATCTCTGTTCCGACCACGATTTGCGTGACATGACGTTGTCCTCCCAGGTGCAAGGCTCGCCCGAGCGGCTCGGGAATACCAGTCAACTTCCGTTAACAACACGCAAACAACACGTCGACAACATCCGGCAGGTCGCCGGATTTCAGTCGCGTATAATGGCTGAGGTGGCAGGTCAGGAGCAGCAGCGCAGTAGAGAACTGATTCCTGAAGAAGCAGTCCGGCGGCACCTCGAGGAAATCGTCAGCAGCAAGCCGTTCGCTGGATCGGAACGTCTTCGCCGCTTTCTCCGATACCTCGTTGAGCAAACACTCTCCGGCCAGGGTGCGCTACTGAAGGAATACACGGTTGGGCTGGATGTGTTCCAGCGGGGGCCGGATTACGATCCGCAGGTTGACTCCACCGTGCGCGTTCACGCTGGAAAGCTCAGGGATAAGCTCCGCGAATACTATCTGACCGAGGGGCGGGACGTGACCGTCCGTATCGAACTGCCTAAAGGATCCTATGTCCCCGCCTTCCGGCTCGAGGAGGCGCCCCCGCTGGCGATCATGACTGCAGGAGACCAGCCGGACCGCCCCCGACCAGAGGACACCGTCGCCGCGTTACCTCCTGAACCGCCTCAGGCCGGAAAGCAAGGACGGAAGCAGAAATCCCTACTCCTCCTCGGCGTGCTGGCCATCGGGACCGCTACCGGCTGGTTCGTCTACACGCGGACAAATGAGCCCGCGACTGTCAACCAAGATTCCAGATCGATCGTCGTCCTACCGTTCCGCGACCTCAGCTCGGAGAAGGATCAGGAGTACTTTTGCGACGGCATGACGGAGCAGATCATCTCCGCGCTCTCCTCCATCGACGGTCTCCATGTGGTGGCGAGCACGTCCGCGTTCGCCTTCAAGGGCAAGCCCCAGGATGTCAGGACGATCGCCAGTCAGCTCAACGTCGGCACTGTCCTTGAAGGGAGCGTTCGTAAGTCCGGCAACCGCATTCGGATCACGACACAGCTGGTAAGTGCAAATGATGGGCGGCATTTGTGGCGCGAAACCTACGACAGGGAACTGACGGACATCTTTGGCACCCAGGACGAGATTGCGCGTTCGATTGCTGGCGCTCTGAGCGTCAGCCTCTCGCGACGCAATGATGTCCGGCCACAGACGGCGAACATCGACGCGTATAACGCCTATCTTCAGGGGCGCCATCACTGGTACAAGCGCAACGAAGCCGGTCTCCGCGCTGCCGCGGCTTACTTCCAGCAGGCGGTCGAGTTGGATCCGCGGTACGCGAGGGCCTGGGCCGGGCTGGCCGATGTCTGTGTACAGCTGGACGGGTGGGAGTTCGAGCGACCGCATGAAGCAATGCCAAAGGCGAAAGAATATGTGAATCGGGCACTCTCGCTGGAGCCGCTGCTGGCAGAAGCGTATGTTTCGCTCGGTGCGGTCTACCTGACGTACGATTGGGATCCTCAAGCGGCCGGGCGCGAGTACGCGCTCGCGGTAGCTCTTGACCCGGGCTACATCACCGGCCACTGGTGGTACGCCAGCTGGCTCGCGGCGTCCGGCCGCGAAATGGACGCGCGGCAGGAGTTTGATCGGGCGCTCAAGCTGGACCCCCTGTCCGTGCCGGTCCTGATTGATACGGGTTTGTGGCATGGCGCCAGCGAACGCTTTGATTTAGCGCTCTCGCTTTGCCGTAAGGCAATGGAGATCGACCCGCTGCAATCCCTCGCCTACCGCTGCCTCGGAAACACTCTGGAGGCGCTCGGCCGGACGCAGGAGGCCTCGGTGTCGTTCACAAAAGCAGTGGACCTCGCCCCGGATTACCCTGCGGCCCTTGCGGATCTCGCCGGGGTGCGAGTCCGCGAAGGCCGGCGCGCTGAAGCGCAACAGATCCTGAACCGCCTCTTATCGATGCAACACACACGCTACGTACCCGCGTTTGTCGTCGCCAGAACTTACTTCCATCTGGGAGATCAGCCGGCAGCCATGAGTTGGCTGCGGCGAGCCCGAGAGGAACGGTCGCCCAGATTCGGCTGGTACGTGGTCGCCCAAGGAAAGCACCGCGTATATGACTACGTTTCGAGAAACGACCCTGTCTTCACTGACCTGATTGTTAAAGTCCTCGCCGAACAGAAATAGTTGTTCGCGTTCACGGGAAACGTCGAATTCCGAACACCGTTCGACCGAGTGCACGTGGATCGCCTGTGCGGCTTGCGACCTGGCGCCGAGTAAAACGGGTTGATCCAACGGCTCTGGAGTCCGCAGATCGTGCATTGTGTGATGCGAGTCGTGGGATTGGCCGCCGCAGTCGTAATCGAAACCGGAGCTTGATGCGTCACGCCCTCGATCGAACGGCGCTGGTGGAACGCTCGCTGCCGTCGGCAATGGGCTTGGCGGCCCTGGTCCGAGCGTTGGTACCGCTGCCCTGCGGCTCGTAGCTGTTGCTGGCGCATCCGCCTCCGGCACGTCGGACTACAGTACCGTTGGCCACGGTCGAACGCGAAGGCCCTCGCTGATCGACTCGGTCGCTTGTCCCTCTGGCATTCAACTCGACGATGACCGGATGATGTCGGTCAACCGAGCGACGTTCGGAAAACGACGTTTTCTGATGATTGACTGCACTTCGATAGTCTGCATACGCTGGTGCGCCAATGGTGCGCCATTATTGACAAAATATCACATTGGATATAGTCTAAATGTTTCATGGACGTAGAGGCGATAAAGCGGTCGTTGGAAGGCGGCGGCCTACGGTGCACTCCGCAGGGCTACGCAGTGATGGCACTCCTGACGGAACACAACAGGCATCCCACGGCCGCGGAGATCTTCGAAGCCGTCAATCGTGTGGACCCGCGCTCGTCAAGGGCCACGACTTATAACAATCTGCGGGACTTGGTGCAGGCGGGTTTGGTGCGTGCAGTGGCCGTGGAGGGCCGCGCCGCGCGATACGATGCGAAAGGCATGCGGCATCACCACTTCATTTGCGACCGCTGCGGCAACGTTGAGGACATGGCTCCCTCTGGGTAAGCGGATTCTTCGCGAGTGCGAACTCATTTGGGTGCGGCTCTTTTGCGTTTGAGGCTAAAGCACCATCTGTCAAGCTGGCGTGCGGAGTGTTCATGCTGCCCGGATGAGGGGGATATCGACACTCCGA
>CAYPUQ010000607.1:0-3197 GCA_964413655.1 uncultured Solibacteraceae bacterium
GAGTACTCGATTGCCACACAGGTCCTCGATCGCGGTACGGATTTCAATCCACAGGAAGACCCGATCGTCCGGATTATGGCAGGGCGCCTGCGAGCCAAGCTGGCCGAGTACTATGTCGGCGCCGGAGCCGCCGATTCGGTGATCATCGAACTGCCGCGCGGCGGTTATGCTGCGCGATTTCTTCGGCGCGCCCTAGATTTCGCCACATCCACGCGTGAAGTGTATCAGCGTCAATCGGTCGGCCGGCTGGCTGAATTGGCGAGGTTGGAGAGAGCATTGGACACGCTGCCGCGCGGCGGCCGCGTGGTCGTGATCTCCGGCGATGCCGGCATGGGTAAGACGACGTTCGTCGAGGACTTTCTCGCCGGGCTCATCGGGCGGAGCGTCTTGACCGCGCGCGGCCGTAGCTCGGAAAGACTGGCAGAGAGCGGCGCTTACGCCCCGTTGCTAGACGCTTTAGACAACGTCCGGAGTGCCGATGAACGTGCGGCGCGACTCCTAGAATCCGTCGCGCCTGCTTGGTACCAGCAGGTGACCGGCGCCGGAGAGAGCAAGCCACCGTCGCAGGAACGGCTGCGACGGGAGCTCGCCTCGTTCGTTGAGCAAGTGGCGCGCCTACAACCGGTGGTATTGTTTCTTGACGATCTGCACTGGGCCGACGCATCCACGTGCGACCTGCTCGTTTATCTGAGCGAAAGGATACGCACGGTTCCGCTTCTAGTGATAGGCACCTACAGACCCGGAGCAGTGCTCACCCCCGGTCATCCTTTTCTCGCCGCGAAGCTGCGGATGGAACGCTCCGGGCGGGGTGAGGAGATTCCCTTGTCGTACCTGTCAGAGAACGACGTTTGGGAATATCTCGACATGCGATTTCCGGGTCAGGCTTTCGGGCGGGAATTCTGCAGTGTCGTGTGGGCGAGGACCGAGGGGCACCCCCTGTTTCTTACTGATTTGGTCCGCTATCTGGTCGATCAGCGGATGCTGGTCGAACGCGAGGGTTTGTGGACTCTTGTCCGCGATCTCGGCGAGATCCGGCGCCTAATTCCCGCCGGAACGCACGCGATGATCGGAACGAAGCTGGCGGCACTTTCTGAGGAGGATCGAGGCATTTTGCTTTGTGGCGCCGTGCAGGGCATGCAGTTCGACAGCTTCGTGGTGGCGCAGGCACTGCACCTTGATCCGGCATGGGTGGAGGAACGGCTGCGCGAGTTCGACCAGGTTCACCGTCTGGTGGACATAATCGGCGAACAGGACCGTCCCGGGGTGCCGCTTTCGGTGCGCTACCAGTTCAAGCACGTCTTCTATCAGAACTCCCTCTACGCCTTGCTTACGCCGTCACGGCGGGCGACAGAAAGCCTGGCCGTTGCGGCAGTTCTGGCCGGCTTGTCCGACGCGGCCTCCCGAACTCGTCCGGACGAGCTGGCCGTACTGTATGAAAGCGGCCGCGACTACGCCATGGCGGCGAAGTACTTCCTGCATGCGGCACGGAAGGCAGCACGGGTTTTTGCGTACCCGGAAGCCTCACTGCTGTGCGAACGCGGCATGCGTGCCCTGGTGACTTCGCCCGAGTCCTCCCATCGCGACGAGCAGGAACTTCTTTTCCAGCTCACACTGGGGATGGCGCTCATGTCCACACGTGGCTACGCGGCGCCGGAGGTGGAACAGACTTACCGTCGAGCCCGCGATCTGTGCCTCAAGTTGAATGAAATCCGTCGGCGGATACCGGTGCTCTGGGCGATCCATACCTGCTTGAATAACGCAGGACGCCTGATAGAAGCCCTCGAAATCGCGGAGGAGATGCGCGAGGCCGCTGAATCTCTGGGACATAAGGAAGCGATTGTCGAATCACTTCACGCCCATGGCACAACAATGGGTTTCATGGGCCGCCTGGCGGAGGCGCGGCAACTGCTTGAGCGGATCGTGGAGATCGCCCCGGTTAGCCAGCACGAGTTCCGTGGCTCACTCTATGTGCTTGATCCGCTGGTGACGTCGCTTAGCATGCTCGCTCGCGTGCTTGTGTTAATGGGTGAAGTAGAACCCGGCAAGCAGCGGGCGCGGGAGTCACTCGAGCTTGCCCGAAGGCTTGCCCATCCGCACAGTGTTGCCTATGGAACATTCTGGATCGGTTGGGTGCTCCAGACCGCCTGGGAGCACGCCGAGTCGCTTCCCTATCTCGAGTCGGCGATGGAGATGGGACGGACTTATGACCTACCGTTGATTGTGGAGTGGGCGCGTGTGGTCCGCGGCTCTGCGCTAAGTCATTCCGGGCGACGCGATGAAGGCATCGCGGAGATGCGGAAGAGCATCGAACGACAGGATGTTCTAGGGGCGAAGTTGGGACGGCCATACTGCCTGACGTTGTTGGCCGAAGCTCTGCTGACCAATGGTGACGCCGAGGAAGCTCTCACAGTCTGCGAGCGCGCGCTCGACTTGGCACTGGAAACCGGAGGACTCGATTATCAAGCGGAAACGCACCGGCTCTGTGCCGAAGCGCTCCGGGCAACCGGCGGTGAACCTCGAATCGCGGAAGCCAAGGCGCAACTCGAGTACGGGCTGGCAAGAGCCAGAGAGTCTGGATCTCTTCTCCTGGAACGACGACTGAAGTGTGCCATGGCCGCTCTCGAGGGACTAGGAGATCGTGGTTCTCGGAAACTTCATCAACGGTAAGCGGCAAGCCAATACCATGGGCCAATCGTGATTGCACAACTGGCTTCAACCAACCCACGCGAACTGTCTTGGCGGGATGAGCGTTGAGGGGCACAATTTCACTCGTGGGGTGGACACCGGCGGAGTCGGGCGGTGAAATGAGAATTCCGATGATTCGCCGCTCGAACGACCTGAAGCTGTTCAGGCAGCGCGCCGTTCGTAGCGATGATGCAGCCCACCCACTTCCGGAATCGCGATGATTCGTCCGGCATCGGGCGCTTGGATCGGTCGGGGCTCCGGGCTGTCTTCCTGGTTGCAGCAGGCGAGCAGGAGGGTTTTCGCCCAACCTTCGCCGACTTTCCGATGCCAGAGCCGGCCCATCTTTCCTCCTGTTCGCACTGATGCTCTTCTGCGCAGCGCCCGGACCATGCGCCGACATCGTACTACACGCCCACGAGCGCGCGCGGCCGGTCACGTTTTCGCGCCCGCACGCGAGGGCCGCGTCATGTCTTCGTATTCGCAGGCGAGGCCAAGAGACGGCGTCTGCGCGC
>CAYPUQ010000608.1:0-1656 GCA_964413655.1 uncultured Solibacteraceae bacterium
TGGGCGTCGGTCGCCCCTTCCTGGAAGGCACCGAAATGGACGCCGAGCGACATGAAGCGATCGACCTGCGCGAGGCAGCGTTCGATGAACTCCACCGCGAAGCTGTTGCGGCCGGCGGCGGCGATGGCCATGTGGAATCGCACGTTGGCCCCTTCGGCGGCCCGGTATTCGGCCGGGGCGTCACTCCGGCTCCGCGCCGCCGGCGCCGGGGATGGGGGAAGGACGGCGAGCTCGCGCAGGGTTTCGATCTCGCCGGCGGTGGCCAGCTCAGCCGCACGCGCAGCCGCCGCCCCTTCGAGCAGGCGCCGGACCTCGAACGTCTCGTGAATCGATTGCACCGTCACGCGAGCGACGAAATACCCGTGACCCACGACGCGGTCGAGATATCGTTCCTGCCAGAGCCGCGCGAGCCCCTCGCGCACGGGCGTCCGGCTCATCCCGTGTTCGCGCGCGAGCACGACCTCCGAGAGCGGAGCGCCCGGCGGATAGCGTCCCTCGACGATCCCCGCTTTGATGCTGCGATACGCGCGGTCGACCTGCGAGACGTCGGTCTGGGGGGCGCCGGCACGTCCGGCAGAACTCAAAGGTATACCTCCCGGGTCCCGCCAGTATACTCGCAAGTACCTGGGCACAAACCCTGGCGAATCATGCTATCCTTCCACCGCCTATCCCAGCAGGCTCCCGGTATCCCTTCCGGGCTCGTTTCCAGCAACACTCCGGGGCAGGAAGATCCATGCGTACACGTATCGCTGCGCTCGTCGTGTTCTCCCTTACCGTCGTCCTGGCCGCCCCGGCGTTTGCTCAGTACGGGTTCCGGCCTGCGGCCAACCGCGCCACCGGCGAAAACTACCACGTGGAGCTCGGCGGCTACTTCTGGAACCCCAACCCCGACATCCTGATCACCAGCGAGGGCATCGGGATCCTCGGCTCGCAGATCGACTTCATCCAGGACCTCGGGATCGAGCGGAAGCGGCTCCGCCAGGTGAAGGCCGTGGTACGGCCGGGCGCCAAACACAAGTTCCGGTTCGAATACACGCCGCTGCAGTATTCCGCCGAATCGATCCTGCAGACCGACGTGGTCTTCAACGGCATCCGCTTCCCTCTCGAGCTGCCGGTGGCGACGGTCCTGAGCTGGAAGGCCTACCGGTTCGGCTACGAATACGACTTCCTCTATCGCGACCGCGGCTTCCTTGGCCTGCTCCTCGAAGCCAAGTACACCGACGTCGAAGCCTCGCTGACGAACGTCGCGGGCACGGAGTTCGTCCGCGCGCGCGCGCCGATTCCTGCCCTCGGCGTCATCGGCCGCGGCTACCTCGCCTCCAACATCTCGATCACCGGCGAATTCAGCGCCTTCAAGCTGCCCGAAAGCATCGACGAGAACTACCGCGGGCGCTACTTCGACTTCGACATCTACGGCACCGTCAACTTCACCGACAACTTCGGCGTGCAGGGCGGGTACCGCTCGTTCGATCTCTTCTACAAGATCGACGACGACGAGGGGGACTTCAACGTGCGGGGCATCTATTTCGGAGGGGTCATCCGGTTCTGATTCGCTGCGATGTCTCCGGAGGCGACGCTGGGCGCGTGACGGTGTACAAGCTGGCGGGCACGCGGGAGTGATGGGCCGCGCGCTGGCGCGCCCGGGCGCCACTCCTG
>CAYPUQ010000608.1:1756-3191 GCA_964413655.1 uncultured Solibacteraceae bacterium
GTGCTCGGCACCGTCACGATCGCGCTGAGCCATGCGATCGCGGCGCGGCTGTTCGGCACCGGCGCCGGGCTCCTGGCCGCCCTCTTCACCGCGCTGGCCTTCCTTCACGTGCGCGACTCGCATTATGCGACCACGGACGTTCCGCTGACGTTCTTCACGATGTGCACGATGCTGGCGCTCGTCCGCGTCTACCTGACGGGCCGGGGGGCCGATGCACGTATGGCCGGTGTCTTTGCCGGGCTGGCGATGGGCACGAAGTACAACGCGGCGCTGCTCGTCGTGCCCATGGCCACCGTGGAGGTCCTGCGTGCCTGGAAGGCCCGTACCGAGTGGCGGCGGGCTCTCCGCAACTGCCATCTCCTGACGATGCTGTTCCTGATGGTGGCCGTCTTCCTGGCAACCAGTCCCTACCTGTTGCTCGATCATGAGCGCGCGGTTCACGATCTCCGCGTGCTCCAGCACTCGACGGCGGCGGGCATGACGCCCGCGGAGATGCTCGGCCGCGGCTGGACGTATCACCTCCCCTACTCGCTCTGGTACGGCCTCGGCTGGCCGCTTCTCTTCGCTGCGCTGGGCGGGATGGCGTGGATGGGCCTGCGCAGGCCCGGGCCGGCCGTCGTCCTGGGTTCGTTTCCCCTGACCTACTACGTCGTCGCCGGCGCCGGTTACAACGTCTTCGTCCGGTACATGATCCCGATCGTCCCTTTCCTCTGCATCTTCGCCGGGTACTTCGTGTGGGAGCTGACGGCATGGCTGGCGCGTCGGGTCGCGGTCCGCCAGCCGATTGCCGCGGCGGCGATGGGCCTGGCGATCGTCGCACCATCAGCGTGGAGCGTCGTGCAGTTCAACACGCTGCTCACGGCGGAAGACAGTCGTCTCGTCGCCGGACGGTGGATGCACGAGCACGCCGAGCCCGGGTCCACGATCTACATGAGCGGCAACCGCTACGGCCACCTGCAGCTCGAGCGGCGCCGAACGCCGAAATACCGCTATTACCAGTTCGATTACCGTGCGGACTGGTTTGCGGAGGACGGCCGGGCCGCCGAGGAACTCCCGGCGTGGATCGTCGTGCAGCGTTCGGCGCTGCCCTACAGCCACATCCCGGATGCCGTCACACGGCTGCTTCCGCGAGCCTACGATCTGGTGCACACCGTTCGGGCGGCAAACCTCGCCGAGCGTAACTTCCACGACATTCAGGATGGGTTCTACGCACCCTTCGGCGGGTTCCGCGGAGTCCGGCGCCTCGGACCGAACATCGAGATTTACCGGCGGCGCGGCAAGCGGGACGTAGGGAACGGGAAAGCCGGCCTCAGCGGTCCGGACGGCCTGCCAGTTCTTCCGCCGGCGGAACCGGCCGGCTGCGTGGCGGGCCGTACAGACGGCGATAGTCTTCGGCGGTCCCGAGAATGCGTTTGACGTAGTTCTGCGTCTCGGG
>CAYPUQ010000609.1:0-3186 GCA_964413655.1 uncultured Solibacteraceae bacterium
GATAACAAAGCGACTGCCAAATGGGTCTCGGACCAAGTGGGCCTGGATGAATACTTCGCCGAAGTCCTGCCTCAGGACAAAGCTGCCAAAGTCAAAGAGGTCCAATCGCGAGGCGTTTTAGTGGCCATGACTGGCGACGGCGTGAACGATGCCCCGGCGCTAGCGCAGGCTGATGTGGGGATCGCCATCGGAGCCGGTTCCGATGTGGCGGTCGAGACCGCCGATGTTATTCTGGTGCGGAGCAATCCGCTGGATGTCGTGGCCATCGTGCAGCTTTCTCGCGCAACATATCAAAAAATGATCCAAAACCTTCTCTGGGCCACGGGCTACAACGTCGTCGCCATTCCGCTGGCGGCCGGAGCGCTTTACGCGTGGGGCGTGCTGCTCACTCCCGCGCTGGGCGCAGTGCTGATGTCCGCGAGCACGGTGATTGTGGCCATCAACGCGCGACTGCTCAGATTGAAGTAATGACCATGCTGTTGAAGAACGGCACCAAGGATTCGATTAACACGAGACAACGTGAAAACCGAAACTGCTGCGGGCTATCCACAGCCACCGGCGAACTGAGAGTACTCTAACCAGCATTCCCAAAGCCTGCCGTTCAACCTCGAATATCCGGCTCATCTATCGCACCAGCCCGACGAAGTCGCCGACGGTGATTACGGCCAACGTGGCGCTGGCCTGGTATAACAACCTTCCAGGAGCGGCAAACGCCGGACGGCTCCGGCACGTCCAGGTGGCAATGAGATCCCGCGTTTAGGCTATGCGGTGGCCACCTTTAGCGGCTACTACCACCGGATGAATGAAGGACAATGTGCTGATCGTGATCGGCCCGCACGTGGCGCGCGGCAGCGGGGTAGTCCCGGAACGGTGGCCACGTTGCTGGGCTCCAAGGGCCATATTGGCGTCATTCCCGTCTTCTCGCAAGCGGCGAGCGCCGCACCCGACAAGTAGGGGAAATTGACTAGGCGAACGTGCGAGGCCAGATCGGCCTCACGCTCGACCTCGATAGTCTTTTTCGCTGAAGACCGGCTAACCGCGGGATACCGCGAACGCGTTTCGTTCCCGCAACCCGCTGAGGGCCAGCCCGTACCGTCCGCGGACGCCGGTTTTCTCGAAGATGTGCTTCAGGTGGATTTTCACGGTGCCGGGCCGGATTCCCAGTTCGCGGGCGATTTCCTTGTTGCGCAGGCCTTGTTCGACGAGTTCGAGAACCTGATTTTCACGTGGCGTCAGCTCGCCGCGCGGGGAACGCTCGATCTGGGTCCGGTCGCCAAACAGCGACTCGTCCATCCAGGTCAGGCCGCTCGCTACCGTGCGGAAACAGGCCAGGATAGAGGCAAGGCTGGCCGCGCGGCGCAGGATTCCCTGCACACCCGACTGAAGGAGGCGCAACGCCTCGGGTTCGGCGACGGAGTTGCCCCAGACGATCAGGCTAGTGCGGCGGCCGGACGACGGCAGGGATTCCAGAAAGTCATGCAAGCTCTGGTTACCAAACGATTTATCGATCAGGAGCAGGTCCGGCGGCCGGTTGAGGACCAGATCGGCCGCTTTGGCCAGATTGTCGACTGCGGCAACGAAGCGGAACTCTGGCGATGCGGCGAGCAACGCCCGGAGGCCTTCCACGGCGATCGGCTGGGCATCCGCGAGCGCCAGAGTCCTTGTGCCGTCGGGATCGAGAGGGAGCGATGGGAGCATGATCGATTCTTGTGAAACGGCCGGTCCTAATTGCGGCGCCGGCGGCCACCTTTCAGATCTTTAGTCGTGGTTCGCGCAAACTGCTCTCAGGAAAAGCAGGGAAACCGCCGATGGAGAGATGTAGGATCAGGAATGATTCGAGTGATCCCAGTAAACCGCCCAAGGAGAATCAGCGGAATTGCTTAGCGCGAGCAATATCTTGGTGATTTGTCCCGACCGGCAGGTCAGCGGCGAGCTCGCACAGCTTCTATCGCAGCTCCTGCCCGCCTGTGCCGTGAACGAACTCCCGCACTATCCCGTCGGGCGGGCCGTCGACGAGGCGCTCAGTTCCAAGCGTCCGGCGTTGTGCTTTTTGGATATGGGGTCAAACCCGGGGATGGCTTTCGCGGTGTTGGAAGATCTGCTTCGCGCCTCGCCCAAGCTGCTGGTGGTGTCGCTGCTTCCTAGTAACGACCCGGACGTGATCCTGCGATGTCTCCGGCAGGGCGCCGCTGAGTTTCTGATGCAGCCGGTCTCGGCCGATCAGTTCGGTCCAGTCCTGCAGCGGCTGGAGCAACTCAGTCCGGCTCTCAGGGCTCAGAGCGAAGGTGGGGCGCGGATTATCAGTGTCATGCCGGCGAAGGGCGCCTGCGGCGCCAGTACTATCGCCTGCAACCTTGCTTTTGAATGGAAGAAGTTGGGCAAGAAAGTGTTGCTGGCCGACCTGGACCCGTTCACCGGCAACATCGCCTTCCTTTTGAAGCTAAAATCCACCTACAGCTTCCTGGATGCACTCTCCCGCGACGGCACACTCGATGTGGATCTGTGGAAAGGGCTGGTCGCGAACGCGCAGGGCGTCGATGTCCTCCTTCCGCCCGAAAACGCGGTGGGAACGGTGGACGAACTGCCCGACCCCTCGCCAATCTTCCAGTTCTGCCGCCAGCTCTACGACATCATCATCGTCGACACGCCACGGCCCTACGGGAACTGGTCCATCAAGATCGCCTCGCTCTCGGATGACCTCCTGCTCGTCACCACGAACGAACTGCCCTCCCTGCGCGCCTCCCAGCGGGTATTGCAAAACTTCGAGAAGGATTTGAAGGACAGTAACAAGGTCCGCATCCTGGTGAACCGTTACAATCCCAAGGTCGGCCTGCACGAGGAAGCCATTGCGACGGCGCTGCAGACCGATGTCTACCAACTCCTGCCGATCGACATGGACGGCATTGAGAAAAGCCTCTTCGAGGGTAAGCCGGCGGCCGCTACCACCTCCTTCGGCAAGAGCATCACCGGATTGGCGGAGGCACTTTCCGGCGGCCAGAAGCAGGCAAAGCGCGAGAAGCGCGGCAGTTCCTGGGGGTCCATCTTCTCGGCCCTTGTTTCCCGCGTCCACTGACCGGCCGGCGGAACGCGCTCCGCGGCTTTCTGAGACAATAGCTGTAAGATCAGTCCATTATGGTAGTTACCGGTCTTTATTACGCGGCGGTGCTGTGTGCCGGCGGCCTGCTA
>CAYPUQ010000610.1:0-3185 GCA_964413655.1 uncultured Solibacteraceae bacterium
CGCCCGCGCCAGCGCGGTGCGCACGCGCCGGAGCAGGCCGGCGGGCAGACGGCCGAGACGTACCTCGATGCTTTCGCCGGCCTCCGGTTTGACGCCCGTTAGCATTTCCAGCGCGACCACGCCGAGGCTATAGATATCGCTCGACGCGCTGCCCTTGCCGGCGAGCTGTTCCGGCGCCATATAGGAGGGCGAACCGGCGTACGTCTTGATCCGGGCGCCCGCGACGCCCCCCTGCATGAACCGCGCGATACCGAAATCGATGATGACGGCCCGCTCCTCACGGCGGCCCGCGTTGAGGAGCATGACATTTTCCGGTTTCAGGTCGAGATGGCAGACCCCTTCTGAGTGCGCCGCGTCGAGAGCGCGGGCCATCTGCCGGATTAACTGGACCGCGCGGTCCGGTGGAATCGGCTCGCCGGTGAGACAGTCGCGCAGCGTTTGTCCCGCCACGTACTGCATTACCAGGAAGGGCTGGCCGTCCTCGGAACAGCCGGTATCGAGGAGACCGACTACGCCCGGATCGTTGATGCGGGCCAGCGCCTCGATCTCGGCGGCGAACCAGCTTGCGCGGCGGTGTGGTCCGAGAAAGCCCGTCGAGGGAAACTTTACGACGACGGGTCGGCCGTGGAGCAGCTCGTCGTGGGCGAGGTAGACAATGCCAAGACCGCCTTCGGCGAGTTCGGACTCGATGACGTAGCGGTCCTTCAGGCGCATGCCCGTCCGCTTCGCCGGCTTGTTCTCGATGGCGGCTCTGGCCGCGGTGAGCAGGCCGTCGGCTTCGTGTTCGGCGTCCAGGAGACGCTGGACCTTGTCGCGGAGTTCGCCGTTGCTTCCGCATTCTTCGTCGAGGTAGGCCTGCCTATCGCCCGGCGGAAGTTCGCGGGCGGCGGTGAAAATCTCCTTACAGCGATGCCACTGGTCGAGGTCCATCTAACTGGCGGGTGGTTGGGTGAATTCGTCGTGGAGCCAGGCCCGGGCGAACGCCCAGTCGCGCTCGACGGTCTTTACGCTGACTTTCAGAACCTCCGCAATTTCCGCGAAGGTAAGGCCCGCGAAAAAGGATAACTCGACGACATTGGCGGCACGGCCGTCGATGGATTCCAGCTTGTTCAGCAGATCGTCGAGAGCAATCAGCTCCTCTAAATCTTCCTGGGAGCCTGACGGAACATCGTGGTCGAGTGGCTCAATCACGCCGAAATCCCGCTTCGCCCGGTGGCGCCGCCGCGCGTAATCCACCAGAATGTGGCGCATCCGGCGGGCCATGGCGCTATAAAAATGCTGGCGGTTCTCCCAAAAAGCCCGCTCGCCGCGCAGCCAGCCGATCATCGACTCGTTAACCAGGGCAGTTGGCTGAAGAGTATGGTTGCCGCGTTCGCGGCTCATCAGAACGGCAGCAATTTGACGGAGAGATGGGTAGACCTTTTCGGTCAGTTTTTCCAGGATATCGGTGTCGCCGCTCTCGAATTGCCAGAGCAGCTTTGTGATTTCACCCAATCCGGGTCTCCCAAAACCTTCCCACCGCGTGGCAGACCGATTATATACCAGCGCGGCCATGCCGGGCCGAGCCTAACCTACTTCTCCTCATATACTGTGAGGAAAGCGAGCCATATTCTCACCATAGAATGGCGGACTATTCCCAGCCCGTTAGGGAGCCACCCAGAGCGGCAGATCCACCGTCTCGGTTTGCGACGCCTCCACCCGGTACGTTGGGGCGCGCGCTTCCTCCAGAACCTCGTCGTCGGCTTCGAAGACGTCGAAGCTCGCCAGCAGGCGGTATTCCCCCGGCGGGAGTCCGTCGAAACGGAAGCGGCCTTCGGTATCGGAAAGAATCTGCCGAGGGCCGTTCAGCGCCCGCCGCGCGGACTCCGTGACAGGCCAAAGGAAGACCGGCGCGCCCGGCGCCGCTCGTCCTTCCCGAACGGCCCGGCCGTGGATCCCACCGCTCGCGCTGGCCAGCGTGATCTGGAGCCGGAAGGGAATGCCCCCTTCAACGTAGGCGTGGAACCAGTCCGGATGCTGCTCGCGCCGCCCGCCGGGCATCCTTGAATAACCTCGGCCGCCCGCGACCGCCTGCGCATAATGGCCGGCGGCGCGGACCGCAAACTCCCACGAGCCCGGCGCAAGCGTTGTGCCCGGCGCAATCTCGATGCTCCGCGCCTGCTCGGACCCAGCTGGGTCCACCCGGCGGCCAAACAGATCCAGCGCCAGATCCGCTGGACGGAATGAACCGGCCAGGCGCGCCTCCACCATAAGCCTGGGTGGCGGGCCCACCTGTACCTGGACCGCATCGTTGGCGCGGTCGGCGAAGATTTCCAGAAAACCGGAGCCCGCGCCGTCCGTGGTCTCGGCGAAGACCTCGTACACCGCCGGGGCGAGACCCTGAAACGAATAGCGCCCGCCGCAAGAGGTCTGAGTCTGACGCCGGCCCGTTTCACTGGCGAGCGTCACCGTCACTGTCCGAGGCGGATAGAGAGAACAAAGGACTTCGCCGCCCAAACCGAACAGCGTGCCCGGTTCGGGCCTGATGTCGGCGTCGGGAGTGTCGTTGTCGATCGTCACGCGATGCTCGCGCGAGTCGCCCGGTTCTCGCGCTTCGGGTCCGAACGTCGGCAGCAATCCGGATCCGTCCTCCAGCCTGTGAGCCGCCGTTCGGACCCAGTACTTGCCCGGATCCAGGCTGTGGATGCGGTAGATGCCCCGGTCGTCGGAAATGCTCCGCCCAGCCGGCCGCGGCGGCCGCCGCGCGCGGTAGGCGACCACCGGCACGCCCGGGATGCCGATGCCGTTTCTGTCCAATACCCGCCCAGTCAGAGCACCCTTCCGCCGCATCCGAAGCTCCGCAAACAGCTCGGAATCCCGCCCGACCTCGATCGGTGTCCCGTGGCCGTGCGGCCGCCGCTGCCCCCACGCGGCTGGGAAGTACGACGGCCGCTCGGCAAGCAACAGATAAAGGCCCGCCGGAATATCCGAAAAGGAGAAATGGCCCACCGCGCCCGCCCGGACGGATTGCGGCACAACGGGCTCGCCGCCCCCAGCTTTCGGAACCGGCTGGAGCCGGACAAGCGTCCGCGCCAGCGGCAGCCCCGAATGCTGTTCGAGCACGACACCTTGAATGACGCCGGCCTCGGCGGCCAAAGCGGTGGCAATCAGCCACACGACCCAACGCATGAGCGATTCCCTATGCC
>CAYPUQ010000611.1:0-3170 GCA_964413655.1 uncultured Solibacteraceae bacterium
GATGGAACCGTAACCATCAGGGAGCGCGAGCGCTTCACGCACTCCCTCACGCTCGCCTTTACCGATGGGCGTACCGCCATTCTTGGCGACGGGAGCACCAGCCATGAAGAACGCTCACCTGCGAATGGGCACGCTGCAGTTTGTGAAGGTCACGTCGAGCACAACGATTGACGTGCGTGTCCCGATGGACCGTCTCATTGCCGAGGCCCCGCCCGATGGGAACAACACGGCCAAGTGTCACCTGTTGTCGGTCATCGGCGGCGACGCCGATATCGGCGCGATCACAGCGGCGTTCGCCGACGGCGTCCGGTTCGGTGTATCCGGTCCAGGGCTAGGCAAGCCACCCTTCGTCTGTCTTGGCGAGAATCCGACGGTGTTCCGTTCGTCCATCGCCGTACCCGGCCGGAACCGGCCCGTGCGGCACCTAGTCGCCCTTTCGGCGGAGCTCGCGGCAACCCGCCCCGGCGGCGACCCGCAAGCGAGAAAGACGGTCCTTTACGATGCCGACCCTGCGTTCCTGCTCTACAGGCTCGCGATGCGCTTCGGGCTGCCCGCGCTCCCGGAATGGTCCGACTGGTTCGCACAGGAGATCGAGCGGCGGCGGGCGATTCAACCGCTCATCGGCCTCGGATGCCGTCCGGTGATCGTCGCCGGCACAAAGAAGCGCTTTCTGGGTTGGATCGGTCACGCGATCAAACGCGGCAAGATCCGGGTCCCTGAGGAGTCGTATCGCCCGGAATGGAACGTCCCCTCCGCTTTCCTGCTTCCCGCTGAGTCCTCGTCCCAATAGCCAGTCGGACCTGACTCTACCTGTTCGCTCCACTCCGGAGCCAAATCCAGCTTCACACTCGACCCGTCGAGGCCTGTTCATGCCGATTCCAACCACCCTCCATGATTACCTCCGCACATTCGCCACTGAACTCGGCGACCGCGTTGTCGAAACCTATCCGGCGCTCCACCAAGCCGGCGACCCGCTGTCGCCGCGCCTGGCGACGCTGCTTCGCAAACCGTTCCTCGCACAGGCGGTAGCTGCGATGGGCATTTCCCAAAAGTGGGCGACCGAGCGCAGCGCTGCGGCCATCGCGGAATGCGGCACAGGCAAGTCGATCATTTCGCTCGCGGCGGTCCACATTCATTGCGAGGGCCGGCCATTCACCGGGATCGTAATGGCTCCCGCTCACATCACGCTCAAGTGGTGCAAAGAAGCGCTAACAACAATCCCCCGGCTTCGTGTGTTCCTGATCGACGGCGTCCGCGATCGAGGCCGAAGCGACACGCCGCACGGCGTAAACGAGGTGAAACTGCGCAACGGCCAGATCGTCCGCGAAGGCCTCCGCACGAGTCTCACGGAGCTGCGGTTGCGAAGGAACCACAGGACGGCGCGCGAACGATGGCACAAGGAATTCTGTCCCGGACCGGCGATATTCGTCGTCGGACGTGATAAAGGAAAGCTCTCATGGTTCTGGCGGCACGCCTTCCGGACCGCACGCTCCGGTCCCTATCTCGGCAGCGTCGTCAACCCGGATACCGGCGCGCCGGTCTATGTCGGCGACAATCGCCTCCTGGCAGCGGACTTCCGGAAGGCGCGCATCAGCGAGGTCATCGGCGAACTTGCCGAGGGGGAAGACTTGGCCGCTGCAAAGCCACGACGTCCGGTCTACAGCCCACTCTGGCAGGCCGACGGCAAGAAGATCCGGCGTGTCGCGCCACTCGAATTCATCGGGCGTTACATGGCCGACTGGTTCGACTACGCCATCTGCGACGAAGCGCACCAACTGGCCAACGACACGGCTCAGGGCAACGGACTCGGAACACTCGCCGCGTGCGCGGACCGCACCGTGATCCTTACCGGCACGCTCCTCGGTGGCTATGCCTCCGACGCCTACAACCTCCTTTTCAGACTGGACCCCGCCAAGATGGTGGCTCGCGGATATGAGTGGGGCGAAGCCGGCGTGCGCGCTTTCACGGAAACCTACGGCGTGCTGGAGAAGGTCACCACGATCGAGCCGGCGGACAACAGTTGTTCGAAGGCGCGCGTCACCAGGCAGGTCAAGAAAAAACCCGGCGCCTCACCGCTCCTGTTCGCCGAGTTCCTGATGAGCCTGGCGGCGTTCGTGTCCCTGGAGGACATCTCCGGCGAGTTGCCGCCGTATACGGAGCAGGTGGTCGCCGTGCCAATGGATGCGCCGCTGAAGGCCGCCTACAAGCAACTCGAGGACGACATCAAGAACGCCATCCGCGAACACCGCGGCAACCACTCCGTGGTGAGCGTCGGATTGAATGCACTCCTCTTGTACCCAGACCGCGCGTGGTCGCTCGGTGAGTTGTACGGCTACGAGTACAATCCGGAAACCGAACGCCGGGAGCGCTTCCTCATCGCACGGCCCGAAGACCTCGACCAGAACTGCCTGTACGCGAAGGAGCGGCGGCTGATCGAGCTGGTGAAGGCCGAACTGCAATCCGGTCGGCGGTGCTGTCATGTCTACGCCACGTACACGCAGAAGCGGGACGTGACCCGGCGGCTGGAGAGCATCCTCACGCACGAAGGCATTCGCGCCGCTGTGCTCACGTCCGACGTGCCGCCGGAGAAGCGCGAAGCCTGGTTCGTGAGGAAGCTGCGCGAGGGCGTTCAGGTGACAATCAGTCACCCCAAAATTATCGAGACTGGGATCGACTTGAACTCGCACCCGTGCCTCATCTTCTATCAGACCGGATATTCGCTTCACACCCTCCGCCAGGCCAGCAGGCGCTCGTGGCGGATAGGCCAGCGCCAGCCGGTGCGAGTTTTCTACCTCCACTATGAGGAGACGATGCAGTCGGCGTGTCTCCGGTTGATGGGCAAAAAGATGCTGGTCTCGCTGGCCATGGAGGGCAAATTCACCCAGGACGGGCTGCAATCGCTCGAAGAGGACGACGACATGCTGACCGCCATGGCGCGGGAACTGGTGACCGAGAAGGGCGTCGGAGAATCAGCCGATGCCGTCTGGCGCCAGATCCAAGCCGAGCACTCGCTAGTCGCCAGCGCCGCAATGACGCCGTCATTAGGCCACTCAAACATCCTCGGAGTCGAGCCCACCCGGCCCGAACCACCGCCGGATTTCGACTTCAAGACCGTGCCGACGTCGGAAAGAGCCGCTGAACAGCTATCGCTCTTCGAGTTCTGACGGCGC
>CAYPUQ010000612.1:0-3160 GCA_964413655.1 uncultured Solibacteraceae bacterium
CTGTCTCCCGCCCCCATTCGGCCAGCCCGCGCACGCACGGCTCCGGGTGCGCCCATACAGCAGTTCGGCCGGCGGCTTACCAGACCCTAGTCGCGAACCCGTTCCCGGCTACTCGTCGTTGAGCGCGCTCACTGGGTTCACTCCAGCTGCCCGCCGCGCCGGCAGATATGCCGCTACGCAACTGATCACCAGCACTCCGGCAAGCGCGCCTGCGTAGGTCGCCACATGCCTGGGTGCAACGTCGAACAGGAACGCGCTCAACAGACCCGCTCCGCTCCACG
The DNA here is from genome assembly GCA_964413655.1 of uncultured Solibacteraceae bacterium. Taxonomy (GTDB): domain Bacteria; phylum Acidobacteriota; class Terriglobia; order Bryobacterales; family Bryobacteraceae; genus CAYPUQ01. Next base: position 282 of record CAYPUQ010000612.1, read on the forward strand.
CAACGGCCAGGCCGATCCCCGCTCCAACCAGTGCCAGCTTCATCCCCGAGCCGATAACAGCCCGAACCACCTCGCCTGCCTGCGCGCCCAACGCCATGCGCACGCCGATCTCCCTGGTGCGTTGGGCCACCGAAAACGCCAGCATGCCGTACATGCCCAGCAACGCCAGCACCGCCGCAAGACCGGCAAGTCCCACGATGAAGTAGGTCCGAAACCGCGGGATCGCCACCGAGAGCCCGATTGCGTCTTCCAGAATCAATGTTCGGCTCACCGGCAGCGGCGATACAGTGTCAACCACCTCCCGCGCGCGCTGCAAGACCTGCGCCGGGTTCCCGCGGAATCGCAGGACCCATTCGTTAATCTCGCGCTCGGCCTGCGTCGCGGGCAGATGGACCGTCGGCTCGATCGGCGCAGCAAGCTCCTTGTGTCGGATGTCGCCGGCGATCCCAACCACCTCAACCCAAGCCTTGGGATCGTCCCCGGTCCTGAAACGCTGCCCAATCGCATTCCCGTCCGGCCAACATCTCCGCGCCAGCGTTTGATTCACGACCGCGATGCGCGGCGCCTTCCGGGTGTCGCCCGGCTTGAAGCCGCGTCCCGCGACAATCGGCACACCCATAACGTCGAAGTAATTGTCTTGTCCTATCGAAAGGATGGCGTTGATCTGTTCGTCCTCCCCGCCGCGATCCAGATAGAAGTTCGTCCCCGCGCTCAGGCCCGACAGCGGAAGGTGATTCATTGCCGTTGCTCTCACCCCCGGAATCTGCTCGAGCCGCGCACGCATAGCTTCACTGAACTGATCACGGTTCCGATACGTATCTCGGGTCGGCTTTACCCACATCGCGGCCAGACCCTCGGTCTCGAAACCGCGTTCGACCGACATCAGCCGCCAATAGCTGCCGCCAAGCAGTCCGGCCCCGGTCAGGAGCACAAATGCCAGCGCCACCTCCGCCACCGCCAGCGTCGCACGGACCCGGTTCGCCGCCCGTCCGGAAGTCGTACTCCGTCCCGATGAGCGCATCGCGTCCTGTGGGTCGGTCCGCGCGGCGAGCATCGCCGGAAGTGGGCCCACCAGCAATGCCGTCGTGATCGTGAGTCCAAGTCCGCAGGCCAGGACTCCCACGCTGACCGCAACCGAATCAAGCCGTGGCAAGGTCGGCGGCAACAGCCTCACCAGCACGGGAAGCCCGGCCCACGCCAGCGCGATTCCGCCCACTCCTCCCACTACCGCCAATAAGGCGCTCTCGACAAATACGCTCCGCACCAGCCTGCTCCTGCTCGCGCCCAGCGCGGCCCGGACCGCCAGCTCCCGCTGCCGTTTCAACCCAAGCGCGGTCAGAATATTCGCGATGTTCACCGCCGCCACAACCAACACCAGCGCCACACTCACCAGCAGGAACCACATCGTTGCCCGTATATCGCCCACAGCCGAATCCAGCAGGCTCCTCACTTTTACTCCGGTATCGCGCGCATCATTAAACCCGGATTCCACGATTCCTGCGTGTACGGTGGAAAGTCGCTCGGCCGCGGCGGCAATCGTTACCCCTTTCTTTACGCGTCCGATCACGAATGCATTTCTGTTCCCAACCCGAACCTCCCGCGACAGCGGTGTCCATAACTGTGGTGGTCCACCAGGCAGCATCAGACTCTGGCTCTCGGATGTTTGAACGCTGAACCTGGTCGGCATCACGCCAACCACGACGTGAGGGCGTCCGTCCAGAACAAGCCGGGTCCCTACCACCTGCTCGTTACCTCCGAAGCGATTCCGCCAGAAGCCTTCGCTCAAAACGACCACGGCGGATCCACCGCCCGCATCGTCGGCCGGCGCCAGACGCCGGCCGAGTATCGGCAAGACGCCCAGAGCCTCGAACACTCCTGACGTCGCCTCCTGACCTCGAATCACTTCCGCTCCGGCGTTCGCGCGCAACACGTAGGACGAATCGACATACGCGCCTAGTGACTCGAATCCGGTGTCTGCGTTTAGCCACTCAAACAATACCGGTGCCTTCGGGTCCATTAAATCCGAGCCCGTCCGCGCTAACACCTTCGCCGAGGTCTGCCAGATCCGCGCCAACCGCTCCGGTTCCGGGTAGGGCAGCGGCCGCAGCAGTACGCTTTCCACGACGCTGTAAACCGCCGTTGTCGCCCCGATTGCCAGCGCGATCGTCGACACTACTGTAAGGGCGGTCCCGGGTCTCAGCCGGAAAGATCGAATCGCCTGCCGGAGATCCTGCTGCCAGCTCTCCACAAACGACCAGCCACGAGTGTCGCGGCATTCTTCTGCCCGCCGTGTCACGCCTTCCATCGCCAGGTAGGCGAGCCGGCGCGCCTCCTCGGGATCGAGGCCACGGGAGACGAGTTCCTGAGTGCGTTGATCCAGGTGAAAAGCTAACTCTTCATCCAGTTCGCGATCGACATCCTCACGCCGGAACAGCGACCGCAGACGCAGAGGGATGATAAGGATCCAGCGCTCCAGCCGCATCGGTTATGCCTCCTTCAACTTGACGACTCGCGTAATGGCTGAAGAGAGCCCGTTCCAGCTGGCCACTTCTTTCTCCAACTGGCCGCGGCCCAGTCGCGTGAGCTTATAGAACTTCGCCCGCCGGTTGTTCTCGGTCATCTTCCACTCCGACTGGATCCAGCCCTGCTGCTCCAGCTTGTGAAGGGCAGGATAGAGCGAGCCGTCGCTGACCTGGAGCACGTCGCCGGACACGTGCTGCAAACGCAGCCTGATTGCCCAGCCGTGCAGCGGCTCCAACGCAACAATTTTCAGAATTAGCAGGTTCAGCGTGCCGAGCACGAGATCGGGTGGTTTGCTCATCGCTCCTCTCGGTTACCGATAGTAGAATACAACCGTTCCCCTCGGAAATCAAGAGGAA
>CAYPUQ010000613.1:0-3159 GCA_964413655.1 uncultured Solibacteraceae bacterium
CAATCGAGCCAGCGGTGCGAACGATCCTGCCCGGCCGGCGGAGAAAGCGGTCGACGATGTCCGCCGTCGACGCAGCGGGCGCCGCCGGACGGCTTGCCGGAACGGGCGGTGGCGCTGGATGGCCACCGAGCCCGCGCTGCGCCAAGTACCGTTCCACGGCGCTCGTTATGGCTTCGCGCGTACCCGCCGGACCGCCCGCCGCCGGCTGGGCCTGAAAAGCTTCGTCGGCCCGGCGGACCACGTACGCCACGCGTTTGATATTCACGAGGTGCAGCGGACCGACATTGTCCGACGTGATGTTGCCCGCCATGGCGCCACAACCCAGCGTCATCGACGGCAGGACACCGGTGGTGATGCCGGTCGATCCCTGAGGCGCCGGCGTGTTCACCAAAACCCGGAAAGCCGGCATGCGGATGCCGAATTCCCTGATCTTCGCGTCGTCGGTCGAATAGATGACGCAGGTGTGACCGAGGCCGCCGAACTTCAGGATCGCCTGGCAGGTGCGGATCTGCTCTTCCCAACCGTTGACGAACAGCATCGATAGCACCGGCGACAGCTTTTCCATCGACAGCGGATGCTGCTTGCCCACGCCGCCGATCTCCACCGCCAGTATTGAGGTCTCAGGCGGAACGGAGAAGCCCGCCATCCCGGCGATCTTGCCTGGGGCCTGACCGACGCAATCGGGGTTGATGGTCCAACTGCGGGTGATCAGCAGTTTCGCCAACGCCTGTCCTTGCTCCGCCGTACACAAGTGCGCTTTGTTTTTGCGCAGCTCGTCGAGAATGGCCTGCCGCTGATCGGGCAGGGCGACGATCGATTGCTCGCTGGAACAGACGGTGCCATAGTCGAAGGATTTGCCCTCGACTACCTTGGCGATCGCCTCGGAGATATCCGCGCTTTTTTCGATCAGCACCGGCACATTGCCGGGTCCAACGCCGAAGGCCGGCTTCCCGCTCGAATAGGCCGCCCGGACGATGCCGGAGCCGCCGGTCGACAGGATCACGCCGGTGCGCGGGTGCCGCATCAGCGCGTTGGTGCCGTCAATGGTTGCGTGCTCAACGCATTGGATGACGTCTTGCGGCGCCCCAGCCTCGAGCGCCGCCTTGTACAAAATATCGGCCGTGCAGCAGGTGCATGCCCTGGCCCGCGGATGCGGGCTCAGAACAATAGTATTGCCCGCCTTGAGAGCGATGATGATCTTGTAGATCGCCGTCGAGGTCGGATTCGTGGTGGGAAGTATCGCCGCCACGACGCCCACCGGAACACCGATTTCGATGATCTTCTGTTCGGGAACTTCTCGCAGGACCCCGACCGTCTTCATGCCGCGGATGGTTCGCGGCAGCAGGTCTGCGTTCAGCAGGTTCTTGGCGATCTTGTCCTTGACGTTACCGTAGCCGGTTTCCTTGACGGCCATCTCGGCCAGTTCGCGGGCGTGCGCCTGTCCGGCGGCCGCCATCCGTTCGACGATGGCGTCAACTTGTTCCTGAGAGAAATTCCGGTATTGCTGGAAGGCGGCATACGCCTTCTCAACCTTCGCGCGGACTTCCTGAATGGAAAGAAGATCCTGATCCTGGAGCATGAGGCTTCCGTTGTGGGCCGCTCGGTGGGACCCCGGGCACCGCGGGACCGGCTCAGCCTAGCGGCTTTTCGCCCTTCTTGGCGCCCGGCAGAATCCGTTCGACTTCGTCGTGCGGATTCGGGATGACATGAACGGCGACCAATTCGCCGACCCGTCGCGCAGCGGCCGCGCCGGCATCCGTGGCGGCCTTGACCGCCCCGACGTCGCCACGAACCGTTACCGTCACAAACCCGGCGCCGATGTACTCTTTCCCGGACAGCGTGACGTTCGCCGTCTTGACCATGGCGTCGGCGGCCTCGATAGCGCCGACCAGACCCTTTGTCTCAACCATTCCCAGGGCTTCCATAAAACCTCCACGAGGGGCCGCCACCGTCGCGGCCCGAAGCTTCTACGGTACCACACGCGCCCCGATCTGGCGATAGCGTTCGAAGACCGCGGCACCCCCCTTTTCATCGCACTGAAACAGGCGTATCATAAAGTTGCGTAGGGTAAAACTGTGACCCGGCGCGCGTAGTAGAACGCAGTAGCAGCCGGTACTTCTTCCTGGAGGTGTCAGGATGTTTGATAGTCTCGACGACCAAATAAAGCAGGACGACAAGGCCTCTACCACTCCGAAGGAGCGGTTTCTTGTTTGGTTCTCCGTCGCCGTTCTATCGGTTGTGATTTTCGGGGGGCTGTATCTCGGGATGCAGTTCATGGAATAGGCTTTTCAGCCCGGTCACATGGCCGGCGCGGTTGAGAGAGAGCGCACGGTTCCGGTCGCCGGAACGATCTCGAGTGACCGCATGACCTGTAGCACGGCTCGCGCGTAGTGGTGGCGGGGGTTGTAGGTGCGGAGTTTGCCCAAAAGGTCCTTGCCGCGATAGAGGTCCCCATTCGCCAAACGTTCGCCGACATGGTGAATCCCGGCAGCGGGTGTGGTGAAATCCGTCAATCCGGAGTCCCAGCCGAACATATTGTTTCCGATTGAGTACTTGCCGCCTGTGGATTCAATCATGGCAAGGCTAGGAAGCAAACGCCAGTCGAGGTCGTGTCGCTCGGCGGCTTCCAGAAAATCCCCGGCTTGATCGACAGCTGGCAACTGGTGTTTCCCGAAGAACACCTTTAATCGGTGGAACCGCGGATCATTAGCGTATTTTATCGGCTTGGGCAGCAGCGAGCTTGAGTAACTGATTGTACAGTAAGCACTTAAAGCCATGATAACACCGGCTCGCAAGAAAACACGAAATTGAAAGAGAATTCTCCTCATGTCCTTAACTCCTAGACGCGACAGTTTTTGTCTGAAAGGATCGTCGTTGGTAGATTGGCCCCGGGTCAGGTTGGAAAAAACGCTTACGTATCTCCTCCTCCGGAACCCGCGAACCCAGATGAAGGGGGAATTAGGGGTGGTTCGGCAGGCGACCGGATCTACGAAGCGGATCCTGAAAAGCCAGGAAAGGATCGGCTATGGGGCGCGACCCGCTTACGCAATTAACATGTCTTCGATTATACCATCCGGCGGCGCCCCCGCCAGGTGGCTCGAGTACTCTGGCGGTACGGGTCTACTTGACCCCAGCCGCCGGACGTTTCAGAATTCCTAG
>CAYPUQ010000614.1:0-3146 GCA_964413655.1 uncultured Solibacteraceae bacterium
CGATTGGGGCACCCGGTCGACGCCGAATGCGCGGTCGAACTCGCCGGACAACGGGCTGCCTAGCCAAGAAGTGGAGTAGCGCGATAAGCTGACGGGCAGAGTGACTCGCCAGCGTCTCGCCCAAGCGCTCACAATCCTGTTGACCGGAGCCGCGGTTGTCTTCCTGATGGCGCGCCGCGAGACTGCGGTCCCCGCGGCCGGATCGAGTCCACAGGACGCCGTCTACGCCATGCTGGACGCTGCCCGCCAAGGCGACGTCCGGTCGTACCTGCAAACTACAACGGGTTCGCTGCGCCGGTCGCTCGAACAGTCGTTGGCCGAGTCGGGGGAGGGCGCGTTTGGCGGCCATCTGCGCGAATCGAACTCCAGGATCAAAGGCATCGCCATTACCGAACCCGAGCCCGTGTCGGACAGCGAGGTAAAGTTGCGTATCGAATACGTGTATGCCGACCGCAATGAGGTGCAGATCGCTTGGGCTGTCCGCGACGGGAAGGTGTGGCGCGTGGCCCGCTTGGATGCCAGCGAACGGATACGCACGCCCGTGCCCTACGGCACTCCAGTAGATGCGACGGCGCCGGAGTAGCCCACTGCCCGATATGCGGCATCACCGGCCGCTGCGGGGTGGCCAGCGGGCGGTTGGGAACGCAAGATCAAGGGCTTAGCCGGTATTCTCGACTGGCATCCGAATTGCCACCGAAACAGGTAGGAGGTGTCCGCTTATGTTTCAAAGCCTCGACGAAAAACTCAAGGGCCAAACGGACCGCAAGGAATCGTTCCGTCGGGTTCTTCAGGTCACAGGAATTCTTGCCCTCACAGCGGTGTTGTACGGCATTCTCGTGCTCGGCATTGCCATGGCCGAATAGGGCGCGCCCGCCGTTGGCGGACTACAATGGAAGCGGAAGCCATGTTGCGAGCGACTCCAGTAGGTGCCGCGCCGCGTGCTTGGCTTCCGTGTGTCCTTTGGTTCGTTGTTGCAGGGCTCCTGCTGGCCGCGCCCGCGCGGGTAGCCAACTTCCGGCTCTATCTGACCGACGGAACCTGGCAAGTGGTGCGGGAGTACGAGGTGCAGGATGATCGCGTACGCTACTACAGCGTCGAGCGTGGCGAGTGGGAGGAAATCCCGCTCGAGTTGATCGATCTCAAGAAGACGGAAGTCGAGCGCCGGGAGCGTGAAGAGGAACTGAAGGAGACCGCAGCGTTCGAAGCCGCCGAGACTGCCGCCGAGCGTGCCGTACGCGAAGAGATCGGCCGCGTCCCCTACGAACCGGGTGTCTACTGGATCAACGGCAAGGAACTGGTTCCGATCAAGCAGGCCGAGTCGAAGCTGATCGGCAACAAGCGGCAGTCGGTCTTGCGCGTGCTGTCGCCAATTCCGATTGTTGCCGGTAAGTCGACCGTGGAACTGGACGGCAAGCTCGCGGCGACGAACGTTGGCACGAGCCGGCCGGAGTTCTACATGCGCCTGTCCGGCGAGGAGCGCTTCGTAATCGTCAAGGCGACACCAACGCGGAAGGGGACGCGGGTGGTTCAACGATGGACGGTCGTACCAGTGTCCAACGAATTATTCCAGGAACAGGACGAGGTGGAGATCTTTAGCCACCAATCGGCCGTGAGCCTGTACAAGATCTGGCCGCGGGAGCCGCTGGAGCCCGGCGAATACGCGGTGATTCAGTACACTGAAGGGAAGCCCGATACTCAGGTCTGGGATTTTTCGTACTACCCGGCGGGCGGGTCTTCCAAGTCCAAGTGAGCCAACAGCCTCTCGTCTCCATCGTCACGCCCGGCTACAACATGGCGGGCTTCCTCGAAGAAACCATCGACAGCGTCCTCGGTCAGGACTATCCGAACATCGAATACATCGTGATGGATGGCGGTTCGACCGATGGCACGGTGGACCTTCTGCGCCGCTACGAAGGGCGTCTGCAGTGGGTTTCCGAGCGGGACAGTGGGCAGTCCGACGCGGTGAACAAGGGTTTTCTCCGGTCGCGCGGAGAGATTTTCGCGTTTCTCAATGCCGACGATACCTACCTGCCCGGCGCCGTGAGTGCGGCGGTGCAGGCGTTGGTGGCGGAACCGGAGATCGGCGCAGTTTACGGTGAAGCGTACTACACACGCGAGGACGGCAGCATTCTTCGGCGGTATCCTACCGATCCATTCGACGCGAAGCGGCTGAACAGTCTTTGCTACATCTGCCAGCCAGCGTCGTTCATTCGCAGTTCCGTCTTTCGGGAGGTCGGGATGCTGAATCGTGATCTGCACCTCACCCTCGACTACGATCTCTGGCTACGAATCGCGAAGAAATACCCGCTGAGAAAGATCGATGAGTATCTGGCGACGTCGCGGATGTATGCCGACAACAAGACTCTCAGCCGGCGCGGCGATTCGTTCCGCGAGATTATCGAGATCACGAAGCATCATTGCGGATATGTGCCGCTGAACTGGTTGTACGGTTACGCCGGGTGGCTGTTGGATGGTAAGGACGGCTTCTACGAACCATCTCCGGCGACGCCGCGGAAGGCGCTGCTCACGATGTGGTTCGGGTTGAAGCACAACCCGGCGAAGTTCCATCGATTCGTGTGGGAGTGTGTGCAGTCGGCCGGGTTGGCGTTGCGATTGTTGACGGGAATGCAGCGGCCCGCGGAAGGCGATCCGCGGGGGCAGTGAAGCGGGGTGGACAGGAGGGGTTGGATTCTCATACACTCGGAGTAGCCCACTGAGCGGGAGTAATTCAGTGGTAGAATGCCAGCTTCCTGAATATCCCCAGTAGAATCAATCGTTTTCCTGCCTTACTGTCCAGTTTACTGTCCGACTTTTGACTCTCTTTTCGGTTCCATGGTATTCGGATTGTGCCATGGGACGCGTCAACATTGTAAAGCAGATCAAAGTCGATGGCAAATGGACCTTGCGATCGATTCCCAAGAAAGAGTCTGGACATTATGATTGGGCAGCTTTGCCAGACGGAGACTACTTCGTGGAGTGGCGCGAGGACGGGCGCCGTGGGCGTCCGCGTGTTCTCCATCCATACCCCCGAGTTCGCTTTGACGCCAGCAAGAGCCCCCATGCGGTAACGCCGCACGTGGGGATCTGTGCGGGGGGTGTCGGGTGACCGGCATCCCTACCGCGACCGTGGCGGAACTGGACGCCGC
>CAYPUQ010000615.1:0-3145 GCA_964413655.1 uncultured Solibacteraceae bacterium
GGTCCGTTGGGACCGGATTCGCGGCCTGAAGCCGCCGGAGTCGACCATCGACTATACAAATGTGCGGGCCTACGCCGATGCCGTCGAATCGGGCCGCGCCGCGCAACTGGAGCGGGCACATCCGGATCGTTTTACGGTACGGGCCATCTTGGAGCCTGAAGAGGCACTCCTGCTGCAGGAAAGCTTCGACCCGTCGTGGCGGGCGTCGTCAAGCGGCGAACCGCTGCGAGTGGCGCCGGACGCGATGGGATTCATGGTGGTCGACGCCCCGCCGGGCACTCACGAGATTCGCATGGAGTTCCTCACTCCGCCGGAGGTGTGGGTGGGCCGCGTCTTGTTGCTGATCAGTCTCGGAGTGCTGGTGTGGCTGCCGGGCCGGCGCGGGGTGCGATCCTGAGTCGCGCGGCGTGGGGAACACTCGGCCTGGCGCTAGCCGTGTTCGCACTCAACGCCGGCTTGAACGCCACGCTCTTTCTGCCGGGTGAAAGCCCCTACCGCGATTCGATCGAAGGCGGCTACGCTTCGATGGCCCGGTTCTTCGCGGAACATCCGAATCCTTGGGGATGGAATCCGTTCCAGTACGGCGGCATTCCGTCGCGGTTTTGGTACCTGCCGGGCATCCCGTATCTCTCGGCGATTTGGATTCGCCTGCTGCCGTTTCTGGAACCCGAGCACGTGTTCCGCCTGGTGGTGATCGCGCTGGCGTGCCTCGGTCCAGTCACCGTCTTCCTTTTCGCCCTATACGGAACAAGAAGCCGGCTCTGGGCGCTGGGGCCCGCGCTGGCCCTGACCTTTTTCTCTCCGGGTTATTACTTCTTTCAAGCTCTGGATTGGGACCGCGGCATAGTGCAGGTTCCGTGGCGCATTCAGACGCTCATCAAGTACGGCGAAGGGCCCCACCATGCGGCGCTCACGCTATTGCCGCTGGCTCTGATCGCGCTCTGGCGCGCTGGAACGAGCCGAAGCTTTGCGCCGGTCTTCATCGCGGCCGTACCGATGGCGGCAATTGCGCTCACAAACTGGGTGGGTGCGATGGCGCTGGCGTGGTGTGTCCTGATGATGCTGGTGGTGGCCTCTGGCACGGTGCTCAAGACCGGGTTTCTGGTGCGGCGCGTCCTCGCCGCCGCGGCGCTGGCGTATCTGATGGCGTGCTTCTGGCTGACGCCGGAGTTCATCCGGACCATTGCCTTCAACTGGCCCACGGACGCGTTCGGCTATGAGATGCGGGCGGCCCAAGTTTGGCTGCTGGCCGGATTGGCTGTGGGAGCAGTCCTGATCCGATTGCTGTTTGTGAGGATTCGCGGCAGGTACTATCTCTGCTTTTTGTTGCTGTGCACCTGGGGCTTCGGTCTGGTTGCCTGTGCGCACTACCTGCTTGGCGAAGGACCGATCCCCGAGTCGCGGCGCTATCTGCTGGAAGCGGAACTCTTTCTTTTCTTGCTGTTGTTCGAACTGCTGCGCCAGGCGATGCGCTGCCGGGTACCGGTGCGCGCCGCTGCCATCGGCTTGGCGCTGTTCCTCGTGTCCGATGGCGGCCGGCAGGCCGCGGTGTACGTCCGTCACGCACGCGAACGGTTGCGGCCGCTTCCGCGCGAACAATCGGCGGAATACCAGACGGCGAGACGGCTGTACGACCTCAATCCGGCGGGGCGAGTGTTTGTCAGCGGCGGAACGCGGTTCCGGCTGAACTCGTGGTTCGACCTGCCGCAGACGGGGGGAACCTTCGAGTCCGGCCTCCGCAACCGGTCGATGGTGCGTATGCAGTATCAGGTCGTGAGCGGCGAGGGCAGCGCGCCGGAGGACCAGGGGCGCGACGCGGTGGATCTACTGCAACTGATGGGCGTGGAGTATGCGGCCGTTCACATGCCGGGTTCGCGCGAGCACTATCGCGACGTCAAGCCGCCGGACAAGTTCGACGGAGTTGTCGAGCGCGTCCAGGATGGCGAAGACGGGATCTACCGGATTCCCTTCGCCGGATTCGCGAACCTCGTCCACCCGGCCGAATTGCCGCAGAGGTTACCGGTGGGCGAGGACTTGGACTTCGCGAGGCCCTATCTGTCGGCAATGTTCGATCTGGAGCGGCCTGCCTTGAACGCCGAGTGGCGCGGCCCGAACCGGATCGTGATTCGCGGCACGGTTCCGGAAGGGATGTGGGTAACGGTCCGGGTGGCGTATGACGAGGGATGGCGCGCCTGGCAGGGCGGCGAACCGATTCCGGTGTCCGAGGATACGATGGAGTACTTGCTACTGCACCCGCGCGCCGGCCTGGACTCCGCGATCGAACTGCGCTACTCCGCCACTTCGGGCAGCAAACTGGCGGCCGTCCTCAGCGGCATAGCTTGGATCATCGCGATGCTGGCGCTCTGGCGGCAAAGGATGCGCCACCGGAGCGGGCTCCAGTAGGACAGGATAGAGGTATGCACCCGCGAAACCCGGGAATCGTAACGTTCCTGTGGTTGCTGAAGCGGTCATTGGTCCGCGCGATGGACCAGGGCTGTTTCGGCATTGCGAAGGCGGCGGCTTATTCGGCGTTACTAGCCGTCTTCCCGGTCATCACCGCCACGGCGGCGATTCTCGTGCACATCCGTGCCGAGGCTGTCTCGCGGCTCATCTCCCGCTACCTGTTCACCGTCGCGCCGCCGGGGACGGAAGAGTTGATCCAGGACCGTTTCGAGGCGTCGGGGGAGCGTCTGCTGTGGCCGCTGCTCGTGGCAACCGTGATCGCGCTCTTCGCCGGCTCGGGGCTGATGATCAGTCTGATCGAGGGCTTCAACGCCGCCTACAAAACAAAGAACACGCGGTCGTTCTTGCGGACCCGTATGGTGGCGGCCTACCTGGTGCTGACGGCGGCGGTGCCCGCGGTGGTCGCGTCGGCGCTGATGCTCCTCGGCCGGCGGACGGAGGTGCGGGTAATCGGTTGGCTCTCGGGCAGTATTCCCGGCGAACAGCTTGGCCGCGGCCTGTTGTTCCTCGGCAGTTCGATTCGAATCGCCATCGCGGTGGGGACCATCGTTCTGGTTACGATGTTTCTCTACCACATTGCGCCGGAACGGCGGCAGAAGTGGAAGGAGGTGTGGCCGGGCGCGATCATGGCCACGTTTCTGTGGGGTGTGGCCACCTCGCTGTTCAGTTGGTACGTCGCCAA
>CAYPUQ010000616.1:0-3142 GCA_964413655.1 uncultured Solibacteraceae bacterium
TCGATGGCGAAATCCGGACGAGCGGTCAAGGCAGGGATCCCGGCGGTGAGTTGATAGAACGTGGTCGCTACTACGACATCTCTGCAGATGGCTACTCCTTCACGCTCGATCGCTCCTACGACGGTGGCAGGACTTGGATTCGGCCCTTCGTTTCGTTTCGCGCCACTCGTCGCGCAGCGGCGAGGTGACGCCGGCTAAATGGCGTTAGCCCGCAAGGACCGAGTTCATGGCACTTGTCGTGCTTCTCAAAGGCGTCAACGTAGGCGGGCACAGGCGTTTGCGTCCCAGTGTCCTCGCGAAGGAGTTGAAGCGCTTCGATGTCGTCAACATTGGCGCCGCTGGAACATTCGTTGTTCGCAAGCCCGTGGCCAGGGCGGATCTTCGCGCGGAGATCGCGCGACGAGTGCCGTTCGAGGTGGATGTCATGATCTGCAGCGGAAGCGACATCCTCCGCTTGGTGTCAGGCAACCCGTTCCATGGTCACGCCTCAGGGCGAGACATAGTTCCATTCGTGAGTGTCATGGCGACGCGCCGAAAACCGTCATCTACCTTTCCTCTGAATCTTCCGGTCGACGGTGACTGGTGCTTGAAAGTCCTGACGTGCCAGGATCAATTCGTTCTAGGCCTATACCGCCGCCAGATGAAAGCGATCACGTACCTTGGCCAACTCGAGAAGGTGTTCGGGGTGCCATTAACAACACGGAATTGGAACACGATCCTGGGAATCGGGAGAGTACTGCGCGCATAGACGGGTTCACGCACAACCTGCCTTCCCCCAACTGCGGGCTAACGAGCCGATGAAGCTGACGGTCGCCTGCGGCGCCCGCAGCTTATCGGCGAGGCGTTATGCGCCAAACAGCCATTTCGCAATGGATTGGAACATGGGGCTTCACGAATGGAGCTAGTCATTGGCGCTGCGGGCTTGGTCCTCTCCGCGTTGATGTTTGTGGCTGGAGAGCGGCGTGCTGACAAGCGCAATGCGAGAGACCGGGAACGACAACAGGAGGAGATCGCTGTCGAGTTTGTCGCTCTCGCAAAGCCGCTAGTGATGGAACTCCGTGGCAAGATAGATCACCTAGATAGAGTGCGCCGTGGAACCGGAGATCTGTATGATTACTTCAAGAACGAGATCCCGATCCTCCCGGTAGAGGATGCAGCCACACTCCGCGCCGTCGTCCAACGCGGTGGTCAACTTGATCTGGATTGTGCTAACGCATGGCGATCAGCCCTGACGTTTCTGGTCCGTATTCACGAAGATCACCAGAAATGGGTCAATTTGGCCGTCGTGGGGGATCTGCCAGAGAACATTGGTGATGGTGAAGCCTATCGTCGCGGACTACAGGAGGCAGATGCGGCGTTAATGCACGCTATGGGTACTGCTGTCCCATACTGCGCCGCCGAAACACGGTCACAGATCGAATCGCTACAAAGGAGCCGTAGAAATGGCCTTGTATGATCACCGAGTATTCAGGGTGGGCCCCGAGTGGTGGGTCGCTCAGGTCCACAGTGCGGCAGGAGCAGGATCTTCCGCACGGCCCTCAATGACTGTTGAACGTGTCTTGTTTCGGTCGCTAGAAGACGAATCGAAAGGACGCACGCATACGATCCCACCCGGGATGTTGAATCGGTTATCTCATGCGGCAATTCGCCGACTTCTCGAGTCCGCCGAGCCGATTCAGCATGGCCTCACAATGCACCCGTATAATGCCCCGCCGGGAGACGAGTTCCGCCACGTCAAACCGTTCATTGACAACGATGGGCTTCGCTGGGTCATCCGACGTACCACCGCTGTGAGAAGATCCCCGGCTGGCGTAGAGACCAAACCGGCCGTTGAGGTGATATGCCTTGACGACTCAGCGCTGCGTAAGGAAGTGCTTCTACAGGACGAGGGCACTTATAACGATGCAACAGCGTTTGCCGTAGGAGACATTGATGAGGGGCTTGTGGAGGCGGTCAAGAGCACTTTTGATGCCTTCCCTGAAGACTTCTACGAGTGATTGTGCGGTGGCGCATAACGAGCGTTTGCACCTGACAGCGCGCGTTCGCGCGCCGCAGGTGAAACGCATGGCGTTGGGCGGCTAGCGGCATCAACGATTCGCGTGGAGGGGCGAACGATGGCTAGAGTTACCGGAATCGGCGGCATCTTCTTCAAGAGCAGAAACGACAGCGCTGTGCTTGCCGCTTGGTATCAGAAGCACTTGGGCATGCCACTCGAGAGCTGGGGTGGCGCGGTTCTGCGGTGGCCGGATGACAAGGCCGAGGACAACGGACTCACCGTGTGGCACCTGGCAGAAAAAGAGAGCCAGTGGTTCAGCCCCAGCGACTCGGCTTTCATGATCAACTATCGGGTCGACAATCTTGGCGAGTTGATCGCCCAACTCCGGGCGGACGGGATCGAAGTCATTAAAGGCCCCGAATCGCATGAGAACGGGAAGTTCGCTTGGATCATGGACCCGGAGGGGAACAAAGTGGAGCTGTGGGAGCCGATGACGTGGGACGAAAAGAACAAGAGCGCGTGAAGTTCTTGAAGCCGCCTCGCGCACATTTCCTGATCAGGAGAGGATCATGCGACCGCTGACAATGCTGTTGTTCGTGCCGCTCGCGCTCTGCGTCCCGCATCCGACACTGGCGCAGAACCAGGCGGGGGCGCAGTCACCGACAACGCCACCAGTGCAGAGTGCGGGCCCACAAACGGAGAAGGTCACCGGCATCGGCGGCTTCTTTTTCCGCGCGCAAAACCCCGCGGCGCTGGCCGAGTGGTACGAGCGTCATCTTGGCGTCACCCGGACGCCGGCGAGCTATGACCAGGAGCCATGGCGACAGGAGGCAGGGCCGACGATCGTCGCACCGTTCCCGACGGCCTCGAGCTACTTCGGCAACGCTGAGAAGCAGTGGATGATCAATTTTCGCGTCCGCGACCTCGACGCGATGGTCGCGCAGCTTCGTCGGGCGGGCATTGACGTCGAGTTGGACCCCACGGTCCATCCGAATGGTCGGTTCGCGAGGCTGACGGACCCGGAAGGGAATCCAATCCAGCTGTGGGAGGACAGGCGACCGGGTTGACCATGCGCACTGTCTTCCGTTGGGCCCTGGGCCTCATGATGATCCTGCCGGCCGCTGCGGTCCCCGGGGCAGCTCAGCA
>CAYPUQ010000617.1:0-3137 GCA_964413655.1 uncultured Solibacteraceae bacterium
TGAAGGCGCTCCCGCGCATGGAGGCGCACATCCTCGACGGCCCGCATTTCCTGCTTGAGACCCATCCGGCCGAATGCGCCGCGTTGATTAGCGCCTTCGTCAGCTGCGCCGAGGGGCCGCGTTAGGACTTTGTATGCCGACGAAGAATGTGGCAGGGACGACCGGTCCTTCTATGAACCCAACGCGGACCTGCAACTCAAGATTCTTCGCCGTTTCTCCGTGTAGACGGTGGCATGTATCGCCGGTATCGGCGAGCGGCCCATTGCCTCGCCGATCGGAGCGGCGGAGCTCCGCAGACACGTGCTGCCTAACAGGCCGATAAGCTGCCGGTCGCCTCCGGCGCCCGCAGCTCATCGCCAGCGCGTTAGGCGCCCGGCCCCAGCCGATTGTGTAGTGCCGCTGTTGAATCTCTGGCTAGCCGCTGCATGGTGCAACCCTCTGCGTGGCGACCGTGTCTAACTGCACAAACCATGAAATCCACTCCGTTCGTCACTGCCGCACTGTGGCTGACTCTCGCCGCAAGCGCATCCGCTCAATCGACTGACCTAGCCGGCCTGTGGGAAGCAACGCGCCGCTTCGGCCCCGACGTCCGCGGCACGCTCATGATCCTCCGAACACCGGACGCATGGCGCGCCGACATCGCCGGGTTCTCCGTCTCCGCGCAGGTGCGCGGCCAATCAATCGAGTTCGAGTTACCCGACGGCAAGGGCAGATTTCGCGGCAGGTGGGATGGCAGCGAGATCCACGGACAATGGATCCAGGCGCCTACCCGGTACAGTGGTAGGTCGTATGCTACACCGATGACGCTCCGACAGGATAGTCCCAATCGCTGGCGTGGAACCGTGACGCCGTTTGACGACCGCTTTACCTACTACATGCCCGTTGTTCCCGAACCCGATGGTAACCTCCGCACCTATCTCCGGAATCCCGAGCGCAACCAGGGCCGATTTCTGCCGGTCTCCGGGATCACACTGGACGGCGCACTTGTTCGTCTGACAGGGCTCGGTCGCGACACGGCACTGGTGCTTGGCCGTTATGAGGACGACGTCATCACCATGCCGCTGCGAGGCGGTACCTACGACTTCACCAAGGCCCGCGACGAGTCCAGTAATACGTTCTACCCACGTGGAAAGCCCGCGCCGCGGTACCGGTACACGCCACCCATCCAACTCGACGACGGTTGGCCGGTGGGATCGGTCGACGATGTCGGCATTTCTCGGCAGGCGATCGAGCAGTTCGTGCAGATGCTCATCGACATGCCGATGGATTCTATCGGCACGCCCCAGGTCCACAGTCTCCTGATTGCGCGCCATGGGCGGTTGGTAGTCGAGGAATACTTCCACGGCTGGCATCGCGACTTGCCCCACGAAACGCGGTCGGCCGCAAAAAGCTGGACCGCCACGCTCATCGGCGCGGCGATGCAGGACGACATTCCCATCCGCATGGCCACGCCGGTCTACTCCACTATGCTCGACGAGATCCCCGCCGATCTGGATCCGCGCAAACGGGCGATGACGCTCGAGCACCTGATGGCGATGACGGCCGGATTCGACTGCGACGCCAATGACAGCAATTCCGCGAATGAAGATGTGATGGATGACCGCGGGATCGAGGACTGGTACGGCTACACGTTGGCGGTGCCGCTGATCTCGGCGCCCGGTGAGAAGGTCTTCTACTGCAGCACCGAGCCAAACCTCGCGGGTGGCATGCTCGCAAAAATCGCACGAGAGCCGCTGCCCGAGCTTTTCGACCGGCTGGTCGCGCGGCCGTTACGAATGCGCACCTACCACCTCGTGCTGCAACCCACTGGCGAGGCGTATGGCGGAGGCGGCCACGTAGTGCTCCCACGTGATTTTCTCAAGATGGCGCAGCTCCTAGTGAACGGCGGCACGTGGAACGGCAGGCAGATTCTTCCGCCTGACTGGCTGCAGCGAGTCGCTGCGTCGCTCCGGGACCTGACGCCGACTCAGCAGTATGGCTACCTCTGGAACTCGGTCGAGTACTCCCATGGTCAGCAGCGGGTTCGCGCGTTCTTCGCCGGCGGGAATGGCGGGCAGATCTTCATGGCAATCCCGGACTTGGACCTCGTGATTGGCTTCACCGGTGCCAACTACTCTGATCCCGCCACGTTCACAGCGCAGCGTGTGTACGTGCCGGGTTATCTCCTTCCGGCGGTGAAGTAGCGTAGGGGGCCTGGATGCCGCTCACGGGGCGGTCATACTCATGTGCCGCCGGCGCCTAACGGGGGCGTGAACCTGACGGCCGCTGTACGCGGCCGCAGGTTACGCTCGAGCGTTAAACGGACACACATTACATCGTGCATCGCGTCAATGTTGTAGGCCCTTGAGACGTTCGCCGGGTTCAAGACGATCGAGCTCTGGGAGGGCGACATATCAACATCACCAGTGAATAATTTGATGTCCGTGCGAGTCGCGACCGCCCAGCCAGGACGTGGCGAGTAACAGCGAGGGCGAAGTACTCGCATACAACAGATCACTAGCCAGAGATCACTAGCCAGGCTTAGCGCCTGTTAGACCACTGGTCCAGATGCGCCTCACACGTACATCAGACTGGATCCACGACGACCTCAACGGTCCATGACAGGGAGATAGGCGCGCCATGGACCGACTGCGTCGCGGTACTGCCTGGCCATGACGCGGGCCGTCTGTGCCAAATGCCCCATGTCGTGTGCGACCCAGGTGGCCAGTAGTTGACGCAGCGTAACCGGTCCGAACTCGGGATTCTCCCCTCCGAAGCGAGCTGGGCATCAGTCAGGCACCATCCGGCGAGCGTGGCAATGTTCTCGGCCCGAAGGCGCGCAAACTCGTGCGTGATCTGCGGCGAACCGTCTAAACCGAGCGCCGCTGCCTTGAAGCGTTACGACTGCGCGTCGTAATCATTCAGACCACCAAGGTGAAACGCTGCCCAACGCATCGGGCATCACGTGCGGGCGGCGCAGGCGACCGACAGGTGAATGCCCTCGTTGGGAGGCGTCTCTTGAATTATCACATCTCGCCCTTGGTGCGCACACGTCACTCTGGAGAGCGAGGCGCGGAGGGCTCAACCATGATCTCCGGTTCCCGCTCGGTCGGGTCACGAGGATACCGGGGCAGCCGCAGCGTGAAAGAACTGCCTTC
>CAYPUQ010000618.1:0-3131 GCA_964413655.1 uncultured Solibacteraceae bacterium
TTGAACGCTTCCCCCTTGGACTTTCACCGAGAGGCCGACGATAGATGGCGAAACTCCGTGCAGTTCTTCCAAGAGCCGTCCCTTGAGGCCGCGGTGTTCGAGATCGTTCAGAACCAAAGCAAGGTTGGTACCGCTTTCCAGCAGCACGTCGTTGGGAGCATCGGATAGTTGAGGGCGGCGGGCCTCAGAGTTTCTGCCCCAGAACCAGTCCCGGTAGATTCTGGCGCGCTCATAGAAACTCGAAAGAAGAAACAGTTCCGGGTGGTTAGTTAGTGGGATCCTTCAGTCTTGAGAGAACGGATGAGCCCGGGTCGATCGGGATCCTTGTCTGGCGGTCCAAGACCCCCGCCGGATCTTCGTCAGATTCGAGATCAATGAAGCTCCTGACAAGGCCGTCATTCAACAGGTAGTAATGCCGTGCGCCATCATCTATGACTTCGTCGACCAACTGAAATCGCTGGCTCTCCATCGTAAACGCGATCTTGTGCCGCAACGGCTGATCGCGTTCGGGGTTGTCGAACCGCGCCTCGATCTCCGCAGCGGGCGTGCCAGTGCCGCCCTTCCACAGCCACTCCGCGATTCACCCGCCGCGGCGAATCGGTTCGATCAGGTTCCCGGCGGTGGCCCGAAGAACATCCAAGGCATCAATCAGGTTCGACTTGCCGGAGGTATTGGCTCCAATCAGTACGTTGAGCTGCCGCAGTTCCACGGCATCCGACTCGGGGCCGAACGAAGGAGGTTCCGGAGACGGAGCGAGCGCAGGAAGGGCATCCACTGAAGGGTATACCCGTCCGTCTATCGCTTCCTGGCCGTTGCGCGTTCGACGAATTTGGCCCTATCGCCGCTCTCCCAGGCCTTTTGGATTTCTTCCTCCGGGATCCCGGCCGTGCGCCCGAGCAGGATGAACGCGGGCAGCGCGTGAGGCAGGTATTTCCACAGCGCCATCTCCCTGAGTTCTGGCGTCGAGCGCTGGCGGATCAGCGACAGGAGATCTTCATCCCGGTGCTCGGTCAACGTTAACAGTGTCATCAGCGCCGCGCGGCGGTCGGACCAGATCAACGACCCGAGCATCTCGATGAACCACGTTGGGGCGACGTTCAGCTTCCGGTCCGGTTCGCGCGCCGCGAGGATCGCAATGGCCGCCAGCGCGCGCATCGCGTTGTTGCGCACCGTATCGTCGGGGTCGCGCATGGCATGCAGCAGATGCGGAATCGCCTCCTGCTTATTGGGGTGATACCCGATGACATACGCGGCGATCGC
Organism: uncultured Solibacteraceae bacterium; assembly: GCA_964413655.1. GTDB lineage: Bacteria > Acidobacteriota > Terriglobia > Bryobacterales > Bryobacteraceae > CAYPUQ01. The sequence goes on from CAYPUQ010000618.1 coordinate 1,261, forward strand.
GCGATGCTCCTCGTCGAAGGAGTTGCGGATCACCTTTTGCAGAGTCTCCTCATGTTCTTTCGCCAGATCGATGAACCGCTCCTGCCGGGCCCGGCAGGCTGCGTTGTGCAACAGCGAGTGTCCTTGGCTAAGATCCTCGTCCGCGTCGCCCGCGCGCACGGCGTCGTTCAGGCAAGCGAGGAACTCGACGTAGGCGTCGTGGAGCACGCGAGGCAACAGATCCGCGCCTTCCGGCAGATCGTGGTAGGTGAACCGGGTGGCGCCCCGCTCCTCGATACCGACGTAGAGCAACGCCTGGCCTTCGTCGCAACAGACGGCTTCCAACCGCGCCGCGACAACTCCCGGCACCTCCTCGATCGCCATCTCAACTTCGCCCTTCGATCTGGGCAGCCGGTCCCCCTCCTTCATGCCGAGGGCCGCCTCGATTCTCGACTTGGACACCTTACGGATGCCGTAGTAGTCGATGATTCCGACAGCGGGCGGAGCTTCCTGCGCGAAGAGCCCAGCGGCTAACAGGAACAAAAGGACGTAGCGCGGCACAAATGTAGGACGTAGCGGAGCGCCTTCCGGCTACGCCTGTTTGGCGGCCAGGTCGCCGATGATCGGCAGCTTGACAGTTTCGTTCTGGTAGGCCTTCCACATCATAAAGAGCCAAATGCCGATGTAGGCAAGCGAGATTAAAGGCCCAACGAAGAGGCTGACACGGAAGGGCAGAATGCTGAAGACGACGCTCAACACGACATTCAGCGCGATGACCGCAATCGACAAAAAAATCGATTGAAAGGCGTGAAACCGGATGTTCTTCTTCCGGTTATAGGGGGCAAGGGCGAGGAAGATCACCCCTGTGACGAATCCCAACAGGTAACACAACGCCGAAGCCACGTTGTCGGCGAGTTCGTTGCCGGCGGCCCGCGAGGACCGCCCGGCGCCCGCCGCCGATCCCAACGCCGCCCCGCACGACTGGCAATAGCCACCGGTGGCCGACGCGCCACAGCTTGGACAAAAGGGCATACAGTTCTCCACGCGCGAAATTGAATCTGCCTTAGCTCACTCTAGCCGACTCATGGCGGCATGGCAAAATACTGGGATGACCGCCGCCCGCCTCGTCCTGTTCGCCGGCCTCGCGACCCTCGCCGTAACCGCGCAGCAGCGCGTCACGGTTCTCAGCTACAACATCCACCACGGCGAAGGTATGGACGAACGGATCGACCTTCCTCGCATCGCCGGCGTTATCCGCTCGGTGTCGCCCGATGTGGTTGCCCTCCAGGAGGTCGATCGGAAGACCCAGCGCACCGGACGGATCGACCAGGCCGAGGAACTGTCCCGGCTGACCGGAATGGCAGTGGTGTTTGGCAGCGCGATTGACCACGAAGGCGGCGAATACGGCAACGCCGTCTTGTCGCGGCTTCCCATCCTCAATTGGCGGAACCATCCGCTGCCGGGTACAGAGCCTCGCGCAATGCTCGACATCACGACTCCAACCTTCCGATTCTACGCCACCCACCTCGATGCCGGGCGTGACCAGGCCGAACGGGTCGCGGCGGCGCGCCAGATTGTGGAACTCGTGGCCAGGCATAAAACTCCGGCGGTGCTCGCGGGCGACCTGAATGCCACGCCTGGCAGCGAGCCGCTCGAAATTCTGGAGACCGCATGGACCGTGGCCGGCGGCAATCTTCCCACGTTTCCCGTCAAGGAGCCCACGCGTCAGATCGATTTTGTCCTCTTCCGGCCCGCCGGGCGCTGGAAGGTGATTGAGGCGCGCGTGCTCGACGAAGCGGTCGCCTCCGATCACCGGCCTATCGTGGCGATTCTCGAACTACTGTCCGAATAAATCAGGCGCGCATATCGTCGCGCGAAAAGTCCCACTCGAT
>CAYPUQ010000619.1:0-1411 GCA_964413655.1 uncultured Solibacteraceae bacterium
ACGGCCATGGAAAGTCCGTCGAGTTTCAGTTCGGCGACGTACTGGTAGTCGTTGTGGCCGAGCAAATCGCGGACGCGGCGGTCGAAGTCGCGGAGTTCGCCCTCGTTCAGCGCGTTGTCGAGGCTGAGCATCGCCGAACTGTGTGGCGCCTGCACGAAGCCTTCGCGGGGCTTGCCGCCGACGCGCTGCGTGGGCGAATCCGGCGCCGCCAGTTCCGGATGTTCACGCTCGAGTTCGTGTAGCTGCCGGAATAAGCGGTCGTACTCGGCATCGGTGATTTCCGGGGCGTCCAGGACGTAGTAGCGGTGTTCGTGGTAGCGGATCGAATTGCGCAGTTCTTCGATCCGTTCGGATGCGTCCGAAGGCATGAACTCCTATGATAAGGACAGCAGCGGGAACTTCGTTTGGCGACATACCGGAACGCCGTCCTCATCTACAATCCGAACGCCGGAGGGCTGATTCGCAACCGCGCCGGACGTGTCTGGCGTGCGCTGGAAATCCTGAGTGGGAACGGACACCAGTTGACTCCGCGGCCCACCACTCATGCCGGCCACGCCACCGAACTCGCCGCCGAGGCAGTGGCCGCGGGGGCCGATCTGATCCTGGTGGCCGGCGGCGACGGGACCATCAACGAAGCGATGAACGGGATGATCGGCTCGGACGTGCCGCTGGCGCCACTGCCGGCCGGCACCGCCAACGTGTTGTGCATGGAGGTCGGATTCGGTTCGGGGATGCGCGGCGTGGCGCGGCGGTTGGATTCGCTCCAACCGGTGCGCGTCTCGACCGGACTCATCACGGCCGCCGGCGCATCTTCGCGCCACTTCTTGCTGATGGCGGGGTTCGGACTCGACGCGGACGTCGTGAGCCGCGTGCGGCCCGACATCAAGAAGCGTCTCGGCAAGCTAGCTTACTGGCTGGCGGGATTCACTCAAGTTGGCCGGCGGCTACCGCAGATGCTGGTGCGGGCCGAAGGCCGCGAACTGCGCACGGGATTCGCGCTGGCGAGCCGGGTGCGCAATTACGGCGGCGACCTCGAGATCGCGCGCACGGCCTCGCTGCTCTCGGACGACTTTGAGTTGGTCGTCTTTGAAGGCGAAACGACGCTTCCGTACGTGAAGTACTTCACCGGGGTGGTTACGGGTACGCTGGCCGGCATGAGCGGCGTGACTGTCGTGAGAACCCGGTCAGTGGAACTGACGCCGGTAAACGGGTCGCGGGTGCTAACTCAGATCGACGGCGAGGAAGCGGGGTCGATTCCAGCGCGAATCGAGGTCGTGCCGAGTGCGATCTCACTGCTGCTGCCCGAATCGCTACCGAGCCGCTACAAGCGGCCGTAGCTCAATTTCCGCCAGAGCCACTCCATCGGTCCGTACCGGAACCGCACTGTCCATGCACGGCTGAGTTGGATCTG
>CAYPUQ010000619.1:1511-3130 GCA_964413655.1 uncultured Solibacteraceae bacterium
GCGACGCGCGGCGGAACGCGAGAAGCAGGAAACTGCACACCGCGTAGCCGATCAGGATGTCGCCGAACCAAAGCAAGAATGCATGAGCCAGCCCGATGGCCAGCAGCACGAACGACCGCCGCGCGTAGAAGCCGCCGAAGCTGCCGGCCCGGTCGCGTGAGCGGTCGAACTGCATCGCGAACCCGATGCCGAACAGGAGCGAGAAGATGGTGATGAACTTACCGCTGATGAACGTATCGACGAGCGCCTGCACGCCGAGATTCAACGGATCGGTCCATAGGCGGAACGGGTCGAAATACACGGCCGCCGGGGCGGCGAATCCGCGCATGTTGGCGGCCAGGATTCCGAATAATGCGAAGCCGCGCAGGATGTCGAGGAGTTCAATCCGCTCCTCCGGCGCGACCGGCGCGATGGCGGCGGGCGGAGCTACCCCGGGTTCCGGTGGGAGGAGCGCACCCTCTTGTTCCATAATCGTCAAGTGTAAACCCTGACAAGGAGGAGGCGACCCGCTATTGGATAATCTCACGCACACTCTGGCCGGCGTCATGCTCGCGCGCGCCGGCTTGGGACGACTGACGCCGAAGGGGACTTCCCTGATTCTTGTGGCGTCGAACATTCCCGACATCGACGTGATCGCCGGCCTGTGGGGCGCCGATGTTTACTTGGAACACCACCGCGGCTTCACACATAGCCTGCTGGGTCTGCCGGTGATGGTTCTGCTTACCGTGGGACTGTTTGTGGTTCTGTTTCGCCGGTCGATCCGGATCGGTCCGGCGGTGTTGCTGGCCACGGTGGGTCTTCTCGTTCATATCGCTTTCGACTGGACCAATGTTTACGGAATCAGGCTGTTGACGCCGCTGAACGAGACCTGGTACCGGCTCGACATTACGGCGGTGATCGACTTGTGGATCTGGCTGGTGCTGATTCCGGCCTTTCTGTGGCCACTGCTGGCACGGCTGGTGAGTTCGGAGATCGGCGCGAAGCCCTCGTCCGGGCAGGGAATGGCGTTCGCGGCGCTGTTGTTCCTGTTGGCTTACAACGGCGCCAGGTACGCCGCGCACACGCGCGCCGAGGAGATTCTTGACGCGCGGCTGCACGAGGGACGTCCGCCGGTGCGCGTCGCCGCGCTGCCATCGTTCACGAATCCGCTGGCGTGGACGGGGCTGATCGAGATCGAAGATGCCTACCTGGTAAACCAAGTGGATCTCTGGCGGACGTACGATCCGGCTGCGGCGCGGACGTTCTACAAGCCGCCCGCGCAGGAATGGATCGAGCGCGCGCGCGAGACGCCCGTGTTTCGCCGGTTCCTGGGGTTCTCGCAGTTCCCGTTGTGGCGGGTGACGACGATGCCCGAACCCGAAGGCGCCCGGAGAGTGGAGTGCCTCGACCTCCGCTTTGGGGTGCCGGGCGAAGGCCGGTTCACCGCTGTCGCGATCTTCGATCCGGACGGCAGGTTGGATCGCGCGAGGTTCGAGTTTGGCGCGCCCCGGCCGGGGGCTGGGTTCCGGTGAGTGGGTGGCGACACAGTTCGGACGCTGTGGTTGTCGAGGTGGCCGGGTTTGAGAGGGTTGGGCGATGGTTTTCGGGGTTCCTCCGGGTTCAGAGTTTGAAGTTGGGAT
>CAYPUQ010000620.1:0-3126 GCA_964413655.1 uncultured Solibacteraceae bacterium
TGCTCATCCGCCAATCTGTCTCGGATCGCGCGACGTAGACTTTGACCCGGCCCGGCGCGTCGGTCTCTGCCGAGGGTTCGGCCTGCCGCCCCCGCTACTCGCGCCAGATTCGCCGGCACGCACGGATTACACGCACTTTGACATGGACCCTCAGCCGTACCTCTCTACCCGGACTCCAGGCAACTGGAATACCTCCTCCGTCAGCCGGAGGCCGAGTCCGGGTCCCTGCGGCAAGGGCAGCAGGCCGTCCACCGGCACGAGCATCGGCGACGTCAGGCCGCGATACTCATCGCCATAGTGGCGGCGCACGGTTTCGAGAATATAGAGGTTCGGAATGCAGGCCGCTAGATGCGCGGACGCATGGTGCAGCACCGGCCCGCCGCAATTATGCGGCGCGACGGGCAGATACGCGGTTTCGGCCATCGCCGCGATCTTCCGCGCCTCCGACAGGCCGCCGCACCAGCAAATATCCGGCATCGCAATCCGTGCCGCGCCGTTGTCGAGCAACTCGCGGAAGCCCCAACGCGTCATCAACCGCTCGCTCAGGCAGAGCGGCAGTTGCGTCGCCGACGCCAGTTCCCGGTACGCCTTCAGGTTGTCCTGCGGCAGCATCTCTTCGAGCCACATCGGTTCGAGCGGCTCAAGCGCCCGCGCGATCGCGATGGCCGCCGGCAGGCTCCAGTAGCCGTGAAACTCCATCGCCACAGCCATCGAGTCGCCGAATTCCTGGCGGATCAGCCGCAGCGGTTCCAAACCCTGGCGGATCTGATCGGCGGTGATCCGCTGCCCGCGGGTCGGGGCGGCGAGTTCGTCGAACGGCCAGATCTTCATCGCAGCGATGCCGCTCTCGAGCAGGCTGCGCGCCAGCCGGACCGGTTCCGTCCGAAAGTCGATCTGGTCGTAGCACGTGTTGTAGACCGGAATCGCCTCGCGGCAGGCGCCGCCGAGCAGACGGTAGACCGGCTGCCCGCAAACCTGGCCGAGAATGTCCCACAGCGCGAGATCGATGGCGCTCAGCGCGCGGAGTTCGGCGCCGGCCCAGCCGTGGTAGGAAACCGCCAGGAAAAGGTCGGACCAATTCCGCTCGATATCGAGCGGGTTCCGGCCGATCAGGCGCGGGACGAACGAGCGCGCCAGCACGCCCATCTCGGCGTCCGCCAGCGGATAAGTCTCGCCCAGCCCGGTGATGCCCTCGTCGGTGTGGATGCGCACCCACAACCAGTCGATCGCGCCGGCGTGGACGGTAATGCTCCGCGAGTACCGGATGGCTTCGACGCCGGTGATTTTCAATGAGGACGATCCCCCGGGAAAACGAAAAAAGCCCCGGCACTGGGCCGGGGCGCTCCAAATAACTTGTTAGAGCGGTTCCGGTAAAGAAAGGCCCGCTTTGCTGAGCGCTTTGCTCAGGATCGTTTCCGCCTCGTCGGCCTTCGTACCCCGCGCCGCCGAGACTTCGGTAATCATCATCTGCCGGGCCCGCTCCAGCATCTTCTTCTCGCGGAACGACAATGATTTGCTGCCCTGCTGAACGAGGAGGCACTTCATCACTTCGGCGACTTCGAGCATGCCGCCGACACGCATCTTTTCGGAATTTTCCTTGTAACGGTCCTTCCAATCCTGGCACCGCCGCGCTTGCGGCCGCGCGAGGTACTCCAGCATCCGATTGATTTCCGTGCCCCGAGTCACCTTCCGTAAGCCCACGTCGCTGACGTGGGAGAAGGGGATCATGATCGTCATGCCGTTGGAAACAAGCCGAAGAAGATAGAATCGCTCCATTTGAGACCCGAAACTCCGGGTGCTGATGTTTTCAATTGTCCCAACACCTTGGTTGGGATAAACGACACGTTCACCAATGTGAAAGGTCATGCTTGGACCCATTCATACACCTCGCGGAAGTTTATCTACAGCTACGCCGACCGTTTGTTCGATAGTAAACTCACCTTCATCTCATGTCAATAGAAATCGTACAGATTGAATAGATTTCTTACACACACGGGAGAATTCCACAGGGCTGGTCTGATGTGTGGAAACAGAATTGCTACGGCAAGTACACTGCCGAAAGGTGTAATCCCGTCGACGATCCCGACACCCCGCACTGGTGGTTGCTCACGCGGACTGTTCCCGCGCAATCAAACGGCGAACAAAGGTCAGGTTTCTCGTCATGTCGCCGTCCACCGAGTTCGAAGGGCAACTCGTCTCCAAATTGGCGAACCCCTTCCAATCGCCCAGACTGGCGATCGCCGCAATCACGCCCGGCATGTCGATCTTGCCTTCGCCGAGGTAGTTCGGGTTGTCCTTGAGATGGAATTGGCAAATCCGGTCGCGGCCCAGCCAGCGGATCTCCCGCACCGGATCGAAACCCTGTCCCGCCGAGTTGCCGATGTCGTAATACGTCAGCACCGCCTTCGACCGGCTGCGCTCCATGATCCGGACATTGTCCTCGGCCGAGATGGTGTCCTCGAGGCCGAGAAGGACGCCGGTTCTTTCGGCTTCCGGCCCGAGTTCGCGCAGCGCGTCGCCGACATAGTCCATTTCGGCGCGCGTTTGCAGAGCCCCTTTCCCGAAAAAGGGCAGGAGCATCACATGCGCATTTAGCTTCTTCGTGATTGGGATTCCGTCGGCGACCCACTTCTGGCCCAACTTGTCGCTCTTCAGGTAGTTGACGTGCAGGATATCGAGGCAAGTGCCGGCGAGAGCGATGCCGTGCTGTCTGGCCGCCGCCAGATACGCGGCTTGAATCTCGCCGTTATCGAGCGGCAGTTTATCGCCTTCCGGCTTGCGCCCAAGGCTGACTTCCACTCCTTCGAATCCGAGGCGTTTGGCCAGTTCGACCGCCTCGATTTTTCCGGTTTGCCGCAAGTTCCAGTCGGTGACCCCAATCTTGAGACCGGCCAGTTTCTGGCCGGCGCCGGGCATCGCCGCCGGCAGTGCGGCGGCACTGGCAATCCATTCGCGCCTGGTCATTCGCATTGGTCCGTCCTTTCAGTCGCGATTTTATCGTGAATCGCGGCGCCCCGCGAGTGGCTGGGCAAGCTTGGCGGCTCGGGATCAGATCCGGAGGATCCGGACAGCTGGAATCGCGCCACGATGTTTGTGCATCGTTGTGAAATTCTCGATTGCTGGCAC
>CAYPUQ010000621.1:0-3096 GCA_964413655.1 uncultured Solibacteraceae bacterium
AGATTCACGTCCCTGGACACAACCAGGTTCCGGGAATGACGGTGGCCACCACGGTCCCATTCGGCGCGGACATCGATCAACAGCGGGTACTCGCCCGGCGTCAGACGGCTTTCCGCCTCCAGCTTGATTTCCTTCTCCACCGCCGAATGGGCGGCGACCGTAAACGGTTCGATTTTCGGAAGCTCCTTGATGCCGCCCGGTCTTCGGATTGCGACGCCGGAAATATCGACCGGCACATCGAGGCTGTTGGTCACCAGCAAGTAGCCGGTTCCGGGCCGGTTCTCCGAGATCGAATCGAACGCGCCTCCGAGGGCCACCTCTACGGGCTTCGCCGGTCCCGCATCGGCCGCCGCGGCTATGTGGAGCATGGCCAGTTTGTAGCTCTTGCCTCCCGCGGCGACATAGGCGGCTTCGAACTGAACGGTCCCTGGCAGCCTGCTTCCATCCACGTTCTTGACCCGCACGGGCCAAACCACGGAGTGGCCCGCCGCAACGGCCCACGGAACCTCGCTTGCGGCCTCCACCTCAAAACGGTCGTTGGTGAAGAAGTTCAGTGTCAGGTTGGAAAGGGGCGCGCTGGAGCCGTTCGTCAGGACGACTCGCGTCTCGATCTGCCGGTACCAAGGCGAAACGGTCACGGTTGCCGGCTGCACCTCGAGCGTAACACCCGGCTGGCTCCACGCGGCGGAGGTGAGCAACAGCCCCGAGAGTAGAGTGCCCGGCTTCATTGGCCCGCCTTGATGTACTCCAGCAGATCGGCCATCTGCTGAACGTCGATCTGTTGCTCCAGGTCGGCCGGCATGGCCGACAGTTCGGCGGCATACATGCTCCGGATGTCCTGGCGTTGAATCACGTCTTCCCTGCCCTCTTCGTGCCGTAGCGTGATCGTCGTCGCGGTTTGGGGGCCAAGCACACCGTCCAGCAACGCGCCCGAGACTGTCTCCACGACGTACGCCTCGAATCCCTGCGAAATCGATTCGTTGGGGTCGAGAATCGCGCTCAGGAGGAATTGCTTCGGTTGGTGACGGACGGTGGCGAGATCCGGGCCGACGTCCGCTCCGGCGTCATTCAGCTTGTGGCACTTCGCGCAGACGGATTCAAAAACGGCCTTGCCCCTGCTGGCGTCGGCTGTTCTGTCCAGCGCGACCTGATACCGCGCGATCACTTGGGCGCGCTGGCCCTGCCCGCCAGCCAGCAGCGGCCGCGCGGCGTCGCGGATCGTGGCGTCGCGATGCATGATCAACTGGCGCCGGTGACGAAACGCCAGCGACCACGGCTGGATCTCACCCTTCCGAAGCGCATCGACGATCATCGGAATCCGCTCCGGATCGCCGAACAGGGCGTCGGCGGCCGCCATCCGCGCGTTGGCGGTAAAGCCGCGCCACTGCTTCAGCAGAAACCGGCCCGTATCCTCGCCGGGAATGCCTGCCAAGGCGCGAAGCGCCGCTACCTGGACCGCCTCCGGCTCGTTGGGTTGGATGAGTATATCGAGAAACGCCCGCCGGTTCGCCACTCCGGAAAGCGCCAGCAAGCCGATCGCATCGGCGCGCCATTCGGGATCGGCGCCGCGGTCGCTCGCAAGTCTTTCGGCGCGGCGAACAGAAGCCGTCGTTCCATGTCCCTGGCTCAATCCCACCGCCTCCAAAACATGGAGGGCGGCGCGCCGCACGCCGGGCTCGGGCTGTTCGAAGAGCCGGAGCAGATTACGTTCGGCCGCCGGCGAAACGGGCGCCTTCTTGCCGCGCAACCCGGCCGCGAGACCTTCCAGCGATTCGACGGCCCACCCACCGCCGCTGGCCGAACTGGCCGCCGCGAGCACCCGTTGCACTTCTTCCGCCCGGCCGCGCGCGCCAATGACAGCCGCTGCTTGCCGGAAGAACGACGCCGGGGCGCGCTTCTGAATTGCCAAGGCAAACAACCGGCCGGCCTCCTCCGGCGAAGCGCTCAACGCCGCGATCTGCACCCAGCGGTCGCCGAAATCGGCCGCGAGCAGGCGGTCGCGCACGGCCTGCGCTCGTGGTGTGGATAAGAACCCCAACGTGCACAACAACTGGAAGCGAACCCGCGAATCCGCGTCGTCCTCCATCGCGAGGAGCCTCTCGGCGAGCCGGGGTGCCGTGCTCATCCTCGACTCGGCCAGCCGGATGGCATTCTCGCGCACCCCGGACGACGGGTCTTCCAGGGCCTTCTCGACAGCGGCCGTGTCCAGCCGGCGCAGGCCGTCGAGCGTCCACAGCGCGTGGACGCGGCCCACCGGCGAAGCATGCGTGGCAGCCATTCGCGCCAGCAGCGGGATGGCTTCGGCCGGCTGGCGATCCACCAGCAGCCGCTGCGCGGTCCGCCGCCACCACGGGTTCTCGCTCCCGAGGCGATCGACGAGTTCCTCCGTGGACGCGGAACTCAAACGAATGTTCTTCGGTGGAGCCATATTTTCTCCAGCGGGCGTGATGCGGTAAACACGGCCGCGGTCGATGCCAGCCGTCAGATCCTTGGTGGCGCGGAATGCTTCCGCGGACATCCACTCGGGATGCTCGATCACCAGCCGGTAATAGTCCATCAGATACAGCGCGCCGTCCGGTCCCGCATAGAAGTTCACCGGACGGAACCACGGATCCCGCGAGGCAAGGAACTCGACCGCTTCGCGATCGCGGCCGGCTTTGAATGTGGCGCCGGCCGGCGTGTACAGGTCGCGATGAACGAGGTTGTGCGCGGGTTCGGCGACGAACGCGCCGCCGCGCCAGAGCGTCAGCCCGCAGGCCGACGTGAACTGGCCGACGCCGGTGAGCATCTCTACTCGCGGGCGCGGCGCGATCGGATAAACTTTGGCGGGCGTCCCGTGATCGGAAATTTCTTCGACGGCCGTGGCCACGGGAAGATCGGGATTGCGATTTAGGTAACGCGCGGCGATCACTTCATGGCGGGCATGATAGGTGTTGTTGAGCACGAAGTGGCGGCCAAAATCGTCGAAGGCGTGGCCGAACTGCGATGTGCCCGATAGCGCTTCAATCTCGTAGGTGTCGGGACGGAACCGGATGTTGCGGCCGCGCTCCTTCAGCGCTATCTCCGGGCGATCCTCGAAGCGGATATCCGAACCGC
>CAYPUQ010000622.1:0-3095 GCA_964413655.1 uncultured Solibacteraceae bacterium
CCCCGTTCGGCCCCATCGTGGTGACAAAGGAGAAACCATGATGCTCAACGGCATTCCCTTGAGACTGGCAAGCGCCGCCCTGCTTGGCGGGTTCGGTCTGTTCTCACTGCATTCGACGGCCGCCCAGAAGTTCACGGATTGGTCCCCGCCGGTCAACCTCGGTCCGGTGATCAATTCCGGATTCAATGAGACCTTCCCTGTAGTTTCAAAGAGAGGGCTCAGCCTTTATTTCAGTTCGAATCGGCCCGGCTTCGGTGGTCTGGATATCTGGGTGTCGCGGCGCGCAAGCGTCGGCCACCCTTGGGGCGAGCCAACCCTTCTCGGCGAAAACGTCAATACCGCGTTCGATGAAGATAGCGCGGCCCTTTCACGCGATGGCCACTGGCTGTTCCTTGCCAGCAACCGGCCGGGTGGCCAGGGCAACCTGGATCTGTGGGTCTCCTGGCGCGCCCACACCCATGACGATTTCGGCTGGCTGCCTGCAGTAAACCTGGGCGAGGTGATCAACACGGCCGCAGTCGATGGCGGTTCCAGTTTCTTCGAGAACGACGATGCCGGGATTCCCACGCTATACTTTGGCAGCAGCCGGGCAGGTGGATTGGGTTTGATCGATATCTACGTCAGCCGCCTGGCGCCGGACGGCTTCTGGGGTCCGGCCCAACATGTGTCCGAACTCAGCAGCACATCGCAGGACATCCGGCCGTACATCCGGTTCGACGGCCTCGAAATCGTCCTCGACTCCAACCGGCCGGGCTCCATCGCGAACTCCCGCGACCTCTGGTTCTCGACGCGCAAAACGGTCGAGGAGGCTTGGGCAGCGCCCCTGAACCTCGGCCCCACCGTCAACAGCGATTCCTTCGACGGCTTCGCTTCACTCTCTCCGGACGGTCAGATGCTCTATTTCACATCGAATCGTCCTGGCGGCTTCGGCGGGACTGATATCTGGATGAGCACTCGCTCCCGGCGGATAGGGCGCCCGTGACCTTCCGGGGGCTCGGAGCGCTCATCAGTGCCGAGCCCGCAACTCCTCCACCCGCCGCGCGAGATCCGCCCGCAGCGCCGAAAACCCCGGCTCTTCGTGCAGGCTGTGGAGACCCATCCCTGGCCGCGCCAGATACTCGATCATTGGAAGATTGAAAAAGCCGTTCTCGACGGCTGCTCCGAGGGTATTCAACGCTTCGCGCCGCTCGCCCAGCAAAGCGCGGGTTACACTGGCGAAGAATAAAAGGATTGGATGCTGCGCATCGGAAGCGAGCGACTGCTGCAGATGGTGTCGGGCTCGTTCCCTCTCACCGAGCTTGGCGTATAGCCGGCCGAGAAATGCATGGGTGGCCGGGTTCTCGTGCCGCTCAAGTTGGTCTTCTCCGAACCGCACCGCTTCCGCCCAGAGATCCTTCGCCGCTTCCAAGTCTCCATTGCGGGCAAGCACGCAGCCTGCGAAGTACGCGCCCAAGCGCTTGCTCGGATTTCCCTTGATGCTGGACCGGATAACCTCCACCGCCTTGTCCACCTGGCCGGTTTCGGCGTACAAGAGCATGCCGAAGGTTCCAGCTCGTTCGGGCGGCAGTGGCGCGATGACCTTCAAGCCCCGCTCGTAGTTACCCAGGAAAAGGTGAATCCAAGTCAACATCATCGTGAATGTCGGGTTGTCCGGTTCCTCCGCGTGGGCTCTCTCGAAAAGTGGGATGGCTCGATCGTAAAGACCGCTTCGGAAGTATGCTTCTCCCGCAGCCGCAATCGCGTCCAGGTCTTCCGGGTTCCTTTCCAGAGCCCGCCGGGCCATGAGCAGACTCTCCACCTCCCGGCCCGTGCTGTGCTGGATGTGCGCCAAGGCCCGCATCGCGACCAGCGAATTCGGATCTCTCGAAAGAGCCTGGTTCGCGCTGGAGATCGCGGCACGGAGTGTCTCCGGCCCCGCTGCCCCAGACGAATAAATGGCGTTCTGAACATACGCGAGCCATCCGTAACCATCCGCGAAGCCTGGATCGAGCCGCACCGCCCGTTCCAGGATCGGCAAGGCCGCTGCCGGCCTCCCCTCCCGCACCATTCCTCGCGCCCGCAGCACCAGATCGTAGGCCTCGGCGTTCGTCGCGCCCGACGTCGCCATCAGGTCTTTCTCGGTGGCTGTCAGGCGCCCTCTGCACCGCACGGCCACCGCTTCCGCCAAGTGCCTCTCGATGTCGAGCAACCTGGCGGTATCGGATTCAACGCGCTCGATCGCCCAGATCGTATACCCACTCTTGGTATCGACGGCATGAACGCTCAAACGAATCCGCCCCGTGTCGAACCGGACCGTTCCTTCTATCACCGCCTCCACATCCAACTCCTGCCCGATTGCGGCGGCGTCCGCGTCGGAGTCCCGGAACCGGCGGACCCGGGAATAGGGGATCACCCGTAGCCCTTCGAGATTCGCTAATCGCGTGATCAACGCCTCGGTGATTCCGTCCGCCAGGTAGTTGTCCTCCGGACCCGACAGAATCCGAAAAGGAAGCACGGCCACCGAGCCGAACGAACTGCGGACCTCCTTCCTCGCGGTCGTCCATATCCCCACCCCGGCGAGAACCGAAAGAACCACCAGACCCGCCGCCAGTACGCCATGTCGCTGGCTGCGCCCCGGCTCCTGGGCAACCTCTTCCTCAACTACCGTCCGGCTGCGCGTGTGCTCCTCGATGCGGATCTCCCCGGCCTCCTCCTGGACCTCCTCAACCTGTGCCGTGAACCGGTAGCCGCGCCGCGGATGGTTCTCAATCCACAGCCCACCTTCGCCAAGCGCTTTCCTCAGCAGCGAGATGTACTGCGTCAGCGTCCCTTCCTCAACGAAGGTATCGGGCCAAAGCTGCTTCATCATCTCTTCCTTGGCCACCACCTGACCGCTCTTCGCCACCAGGACCATCAGCGTGTCGAATACCTTCGGCGGGAGCGCGACAAGCTGCCCATCGCGATACAACAGCCGCTGGGTGGCGTCCAGCCGGAAGTCCCCGAACCGGTAAACGTGCTGGGTTCGGCTCGCCATCGGTGTTCCGAATGATACCTCAAGGCTCTAATGGAAGAAAGAGGGCCTCTCCTTCCGGGTTTCTTCACAGTTTCTTGAGCGA
>CAYPUQ010000623.1:0-3085 GCA_964413655.1 uncultured Solibacteraceae bacterium
GTGTTAAATAGTAAACGTTCATCAGCCGCTCTTGGCCCTGCCGGGAATGACTAAAGTCATTACTACATGCCCGCCGTTGCATCTCGCCAGTGTACGACACACCATACCGACGCAGTTAAATGTCACAGCATTGAGCGCCGATTACGGCAATAAATAGTAAAGGTTCATCAGCGGGCTTGCCGCCATGGGGCTGGAGCGGGTCGCGGCCGTGCTACAGGGCAAGCTGTCGAACTACGAGACGGACCTTATCGCGCCAATTGTCGGCAAGGTAGCCGAGTTGTTGAACGTCACGCCGGGCGGCAACGCGCAGCATGACGCCGCGTTGCGGATCGCCGCCGATCACGCCCGTGCCACGGCGTTTCTGATTCACGACGGCGTGCTGCCGGCCAACGACGGCCGCGGGTACGTGTTGCGGAAGATCATGCGCCGCGCGCTGCGCCACGCCCGGCGGGCCGGCGCGCACGAGCCGTTTCTCTACAAGGTCACCGGTTTCGTGGCCGAGTGGATGCAGCCGGCGTATCCCGAACTGATGGAGAGCGTGCAGCGCGTGGCGCGCGTCGTGAAGGACGAGGAGCACCGTTACGCCACCACCTTTCAGGTGGCCGAAAAGGTCTTCCACGACGAGGCGAAGGCCGCCGCGGGCGGCGTGCTGCCCGGCGCCGCTTCCTTCAAGCTCTACGACACGTATGGCCTGGCCGTCGATGAGCAGGAGGAGATGGCTCGGGAGTATGGCATCGCCATCGATCATGAAGGCTTCCGCAAGGAGATGGAAGCGCAACGCGCCCGCGCGCGCGCCTCGTGGAAGGGAGCCGAACGCGCGCAGGTCGACCCCGTTTACCAGCGACTGGCGGAGGGCAGCCGGACCGAATTTCTCGGCCACGAGCACCTCGACTCGGCGGCAACGGTCCGCGCGGTCCTCAAGGACTCCACCGAACTGGTTCTCGACCGCACGCCGTTCTACGCTGAAACCGGCGGACAGGTGGGCGATCAGGGTGTGATCTACGCGGCCGAAACCGGCGAGAAGCTGGCCGGTGTGGAGGACGCGTGGTACCCGGTGCCGGGCCTCGTGGTTCACAAGATCCGGCCCGTGGGCAAACTCGCCGAAGGGATGCCGGTCCGTGCGGTGGTCGGCGCCGCGCGCCGTGAGGCCATCATGCGCAACCACACGGCGACGCATCTGCTGCACGCCGCGCTGCGCCACGTACTTGGCACGCACGTCAAGCAGGCCGGCAGCGTCGTGGAACCGGCGCGGCTGCGCTTCGACTTCACCCACTACGCCGCGCTCGATCCGGAGGAACTGGCCGAAGTGGAGCGGCTGATCAACCAGCATGTGCTGCGGAACATCACGGTGCTGACCAATCTGATGGATCTGGACCAGGCGCTGACGACCGGCGCCATGGCGCTGTTCGGCGAGAAGTACGGCGAGCGAGTGCGCGTGGTGACGATTCCCGAGTTCAGCCGCGAGTTGTGCGGCGGCACGCACGTCCGCCAGACGGGCGACATCGGGCTGTGCAAGATCGTATCGGAAGGCTCGATTTCGGCCGGGGTCCGGCGCATCGAGGCCGTGACCGGCGAAGGCGCGCTGGAACGTTTCCGCGCCGCGAGCGACACCCTCGCGCAGGCCGCGAGCCTCGTCCGCGGCTCCGAGCACGACGTCGTCGAAGCCATCCAGCGGCTGTTGGCTCAGAACAAGGCCCTCGAACGGCAGGTGGACCAGCTTAAGCAGAAGCTCGCCGGGAGCGAGGCCGCCTCGCTTGAGGACCAGGCGCGCGAAGTGAAGGGCATCAAAGTGCTGGCGGCGCGGGTGGACGATCTCGACCGGGCGCAGATGCGCAACCTCGCCGACTCGCTCCGCAACAAGTGGAAGAGTTGCGTGGTGGTGTTGGCTTCGGCGCGGAATGGCACCATCGCCATCGTGTCGGCGGTAACGAAGGACCTGGCCGGCAAAGTCCACGCCGGCAAACTGGCGGGCGCGCTGGCACAGGCGGTGGGCGGCAAGGGTGGCGGCCGGCCCGATATGGCTGAGGCAGGCGGCAAGGATGCCGCGGCGCTGCCGGCGGCGCTCGAAAGCGTCTATGCGTCGGTGGAGAGCATGCTTTAGATGCTCGACGCGATTGTGGTCGGGGCCGGTCCGACGGGGCTGGCATGCGGAATCGAACTGCAGCGGCGCGGGCTCGCCGTGACAATGTTCGACAAGGGCTGTGTCGTTAACTCGCTCTACAACTACCCCACGAACCTCGTCTTCTTCACGACGCCCGAATTGCTGGAGATCGGCGACATCCCGATGACATCGCTCAACGAAAAACCGGTGCGCGCCGAAGCGTTGAAGTACTATCGCCGCGTGGCGGATCTGTACCGGTTGGACATTCACCAGTACGAGCGAGTGGACCGGATCGAAGGCGAGGACGGCGCATTCCGGACATACACGGTGGACCGCAACGGCTGCGCGCGCCAGTACGCGTCGCGGAAGGCGATTCTGGCCACCGGGTACTACGACAAGCCCAACTACCTCGACGTGCCCGGCGAGGACCTCGACAAGGTGATCCACTACTACAAGGAGCCGCACCCGTATTACAACCACGACATCGCCGTGGTGGGCGCGAAGAACTCGGCCGCGCTCGCCGCGCTCGAACTGTGGTGGACGGGCGCGCGGGTGACGCTGATCCACCGTGGGGCGGGGATCTCCGACAGCGTGAAGTACTGGATCAAGCCGAACATCGAGAACCGCATCAAGAACGGCGAGATCGCCGCGTACTTTCACTCGCGGGTCGGCGCGATCCGTCCGGACGAGATCGACATCGAGACCCCCGCGGGCGTCCGCACGGTGAAGAACGATTTTGTTTTTGCGATGACGGGCTACCAACCGGACATCGAGTTCCTCGCCGCGCACGGCATCACGTTCGATCCGGAGACGCGGCGGCCCTACACCGATCCGGACACGCTGGAGAGCACGCGGAAGGGCATGTACTTGGCCGGAGTGCTGGTGGCGGGCATGCATACCAACGAGATCTTCATCGAGAACGGACGTTTTCACGGCCGCCAGATCGCCGAGGCGATTGCGCGGTCGCTGGGTCGGGGTTGACTG
>CAYPUQ010000624.1:0-3076 GCA_964413655.1 uncultured Solibacteraceae bacterium
CGCCATCATGCCCGCGTCCGGGGTGTATCACCTTGCGGGAGCCAGGATTCGGTAGGAACGGCGAAGTCCCACTGCGATAGTGGTCGGGGCGCAACAGGGTGTCTTCAGCCTATATCGATCCTTGCTTACCGACCCGGCCGAGCGTGTCGATCGCCGTCCGTTGGAGCACCCGAGCGCGGATACGGTTGGGAACCACGCGCATCACTCGACACTGGGCGACTGCTCGGGAGTAATCGACTCACTCGATGGCCCCTCGTTCTCGCAAGAACGCTACCGTTCTGCCTTCAGAATGAGACTCGTCCTGAAATCGTAGTGCGTACCCCAGCGGCGTGCATTCGACGACTTCATCCGGCCGATCATAGTGTCCCGGGAGTTTCACACGCCCCCTGAGGTCGGCGCCACGCTCCACCAACAAGTGCGCCATCGGTAACCCCCGATCGCCGAACTGTGTGACCGCGTGGAAGATGGCCGTTTGCCCGCCGACGCCGGCATCGTCCACGGTGGCGCGCGCGTTGACGTCTGCGCCGCGATCGAGTAGCAGCCTTGCGGCTTCAACAATGCCGAACTCTGCGGCCACGTGCAGCAAGGTCGCTCCCTGAAGCAGGAGGCGGCGGGCGCCCGTTCTGCCGCAATCCAGTTCAGGAAACCGCCGATGCGCCAGCTTCGAATCGGCATCGAGTTGCTCCACCAAGCGATCGAGCTGGCGACGGAGCACTTCCAACACGCCTGGAGCGTTGTACCTTGTCGTGCCGCCCGCATCGAGTAGAGCGTCGATGCAGGCGCTCAGCCGCTCTGGTGAGCGCCCGTAGGTTCCGATCACGTAATCCAGTGCTGTACCGCGCCCACGGGCATTACCGCAGTCAGGATTCGCTCCACGATCCAAGAGCCATTTGAGTGCCTCCGGATCCACGGCCTCGCAAGGCGCAAAAATGATTGGGAAATCCTCGTGCCACTCGGCGTTCACATCCGCACCGTAGGATACGAGAAGCTCCATCATCGGAATGCGGTGGCCGTTGAGCGCCGCTCTCATCAGCGGCCCATCCCCGCCCTGGTGCACGTCCGAGCCGTTCTCGATCATCCACTTCGCCATGTCCAATCGCGCTGGACCGGGCGGCTCCCACGGAACCCGGCATTCGGCAACCCACGTGAGCGGCCCATCCTTTCCATAGCCAAGTGGTGCGCGGTGAAGGGCTGGGTTGCGCGTCATCATCGTCTTCACGCGCTCGATGTCGTTGCGGTCGATCGCCTGTTTGAGCTGCCCGGCCTCCTCCAGAGACTCGAGATGTGCCTTGAGCTTCGGCCAGCTTGCGAATCCATACGATCGCGCAACTTGAAACTGGGCATCAGTGATTGACTTGGCGGCACCAGCCTTGAACAGGTCCTTGGCTTGAGCCTTCAGATGACGAAGATTGGGACGGTCGGGAAGAGGGCGTGGCGCCCCTTGGGGATCAGTCGACATAGCGACCTCCTTTCATCGAAGCGCCCGCTGTCCGCACCTCGGGCTGAAAGAAGGTTCGCGAGACTTGCTGTGGACAGGTGGGCTTCTACCCTTTCCGCGGACCGGATGCGTCCTTGTACGCAACGCCAGCGTAGTCCGATCGATTCAGCAAGTCAAAGGAAGAGCGCCGGTCGGTTCCGATAAACCGCGTAGTATGGACACGTGAACGTCCGCGATGCCCTGCTCGACGCCTACCTCGACGTTGGAGAGCGCAGGCTCGATTCGACCGGACTCCGGGCGCGGCTCCGGGAGAAGCTGCAGGACCTGACGAACGGTGGCGACGTGCGTTCCTCGACACCGTGGCGGCCAGTCGGCTACTGCTCGTCGGTCGTGAGGCGGCGCTTCGATAGCTCGATGCGCTCCAGATTTCCCTCGTACGACATCGTCTCGCCGCCCGCGGTCCCATCCGGCGGGTACACGTGGTATCCGTAGACCGGGTAGGCTTCCGTTCGAAGGTGCGCGAGCATGTGATGGCCCCGCCGCGTCTCGCGCTCGTGGCGGAGCGCGCCGATGTCGATGGGCGCGACGACGATCCGCTCGCCGGGACCGGGCGAGGCTTCGGCCAGGATCCGGCCGTCGAAGTCGACGGCCTGACTGCCGCCGGGCCACGAGTACGGAGGATAGTGCTTCAGGCTGGCGCCCTGGTTGGCACCGACCACGTAGGCCAGGTTTTCGATGGCTCGGGCGCGGTTGATGATCGTCCACCACGCCATCGGGTCGGTCGCACCCCACGGGTCCATGTAGGCCGATACCCGGACGAGGACCTCCGCTCCGTTCGCCGCAAGCTGGCGGATGGCTTCCGGGAAGAGCCAGTCGTAGCAGATCGCGCAGCCGATCCGCCCGATCGGCGTCTCGGCGACCGGGAACAGCGGCTCGTCATAGCCTTCCAGATCGTGTGGGCTGCTGTGCACTTCGAACGGAATCCACGGATTGACCTTCCGGTACTTGTAAAGGATGCCGTCCGGTCCGATGAGGCACGTCGTGTTGAACACGACGCCGGGCCACTTCGCATCGATTTCCAGCATCGAGCCGCTCTGAATGTACACATCGTGCTCGCGCGCTTTCCGCTCGAGCCTCTCTGTGTGCTCGTTGGGAATCGGCACGGCCAGCCTGTCGATCAGCTCGCGGACGGTCGGGAACACAGGCGCCGCGTGTGCAAACTCGGGAAACACCACGAGCCTGACCGGCAGGAATGGCGCGCTGCCGGCGACAGCGGCATCGATCATCGCCAGCATGCGGTCCGTGTTGGCGCCCATCTGGCGGCGGTCGAGTGGATTCGGGAGATCGGTCTGACAGAGAGCGGTGGAGTAGCGAATCATCGACGATTGTTCATCAGCACTGCTGGTAAGGTTCCGCCCGTGAGGGCGTCGAACCGTGCATTGTAGAGTCTGGTCTCAGCGCCGGTCGTCGATTACGGACGATTGCAGCTCGATCGGCGGCACCGGGCGTCCGACCACCCGGGTGTTCCAGCGCTCCAGGTACGCGCGGTGTTCGGGTGTGTCGGGATAGGCCTCGGGCGCGGAGTAGGGGTAGCGCGTCATGGCCCGGAACGGCAACGGCCGCACGTGATCGGGGCTG
>CAYPUQ010000625.1:0-3060 GCA_964413655.1 uncultured Solibacteraceae bacterium
CCTCGGGCCGAAGTTCGTGCGGCACCAGCGGACGGGGCAGAACCGGAAACGGCTGCGTGGGTGAGTTGCGCTCACCGGGAACGTCGGTTTGGGGTACGGGACGCTCCTCGATAGGGAACAGCGGCTCGCCGGTTTCGCGATGGAAGAGGAAGATCATGCCCATCTTCGTCGCTTGTGCGACGGCGGGCACGTCGCGGCCGTCGCGCTGCACAGTAATGAGCGTAGGTTGAGCGGGTACGTCGTAGTCCCACAGATCGTGGTGAACAATCTGGAAGTGCCAGGCGATCTCGCCGGTAGAGCCCCGCAGGGCAACCACCGAGTTGGCGTAACGGTTGTCGCCGAGCCGTTCACCGCCGTAGTGGTCCGGACTGGGACTGCTCGTGGGGACAAACACGAGATCGCGTTCGGCATCGGCCGAGAGGATCGACCAGGCGTTGGCGGCACCGGTGCGGTTGGCGGACTCGCCTTCCCAGGTGGCGCGCGCAGGGTCGGCGGGATCGCGCGGGATCGGGTCCCAGGCCCAGCGGAGGGCACCGGTCCGAGCGTCGTAGGCACGGACGACGCCACGCTCCAGTTCCACGCCGCGGTTGTCGCCGATGGCCGATCCAATCACCACGATGCCGTTGAGAATCGCCGGCGGCGAGGTTACCTGATAGTCGCCGCGTTCGACCTTGCCGACGCCCGCCGAAAGGTCCACCGTACCGTTGTTTCCGAAGCCGGGACACGGATGCCCGGTGATGCCATCGACGGCGATGAGCCGGGCGTCGATAGTGCCGGTGTAGATCGCAAGCGCGCAGGGCGCACCGGGCGCCGCTTGGGGATCGCGCCACGCCGAGACGCCACGCGAGGTGTACTCGGAATAGCTCATCGTCTTATCGACTTTCGGGTCGAACACCCAGAGTTCGCGGCCGGTTTCGGGGTCGAGGGCGACGATCCGGGAACTGGGCGTGGACAGGTAAAGGCGGCCATCGACAAGTATTGGCGTGGCCTCGAAGGCTTTCTGCCCCGCGCCGCGCACGGAGAAGTCCTCACCGGTGCGGTAACTCCAGGCGAGCTGCAACTGCCCGACGTTGCCGCGGTCGATCTGCGTAAGGGGCGAATGGCGCGACCCGCCGGTGTCGCCGCCATAATGTTCCCACCCCGCGACGGGTCCGCCCTCCGGAATGCGGGACTGGCCACGTCCGCAGCCGGAGAGAAACAAGCCCACCAGGGTCAACACGATCAGTCCCCATTTCTTCATACGTTCATCGTCGTGCATTTCCGGTTGACTGCCAAGCCGGATGGGACGAGCGGGCTCGCCGGCGGGACCAAGCGGCAGCGAAAGTGTATGTTGGCTTGTATGAGGAACACGGCCGCCCTGGAGATGGAGACGGCCTTTCGCGACGCCTGGCCCGGATACGAGTCGACCCGCGAGTTGGACCGGTTGCGCGAAACCGAATATTCGCGCCTCGACCGGATGGGGCACGTGTACCTCGACTACACCGGCGCGGGGCTGTACGGCGATTGCCAGATTCGCGAGCACATGGAGCTGCTCCGCACCAATGTGTTTGGTAACCCGCATTCCCGCAATCCGACGTCCAGCGCGATGGGCGTTCGGGTGGAGCGCGGCCGGCGCGCGGTACTCGGCTATTTTCGCGCCGATCCGGAGGAGTACGTCGCGGTCTTCACGGCGAACGCATCGACGGCGCTGAAGCTGGTCGGCGAGTCGTACCCGTTCGGCGAAGGCGACGACTACCTGCTGACATTCGACAATCACAACTCCGTGAACGGCATCCGCGAGTTCGCTCGCGCGAAGAAGGCGCGGATCACGTACGTGCCGCTCTCGCTGCCCGAAATGCGAGTGGACGATGCCGCGCTGGAGCACTACCTGGACGAGTACGGTGGGAAGGGCGGAAATCACTTGTTCGCCTACCCGGCGCAATCGAACTTCTCCGGCGTGCAGCACCCGCTCGACTGGGTGACGATGGCACAGGAACGCGGTTGGGACGTGCTGCTCGACGCGGCGGCATTCGTGCCCACCAACCGGCTGGACCTAAGCCGGGTGCATCCCGATTTCGTCTGCCTGTCGTTCTACAAGATGTTCGGCTATCCGACCGGGGTGGGGTGTCTGATCGCGCGGCGCGGGGCGCTCGGCAAACTGCAACGGCCGTGGTTCTCCGGGGGGACCATCACGGTGGCGAGCGTGCAGGGAGACAAGTACTTCCTGGCCGAGGGGTCGTCCGCGTTTGAGGACGGGACCCCCGATTACCTCAACATTCCGGGCATCGAGATCGGCCTGCGCCATCTGGAGCGGGTAGGCGTGGAGAAGATCCATGAGCGGTGCCGCTGCCTGGCCGGATGGCTGCTAGCGGAGTTGGGCCGGCTGAAGCACGGCAACGGGCAGCAACTGGTCCGGATCTACGGTCCGGCGGACACGGCGATGCGCGGCGGCGTGGTAACGATGAACTTCTACGACGCCGCCGATCGCGTGATCGACCATCTGCGCGTCGAAGAAGAGGCCAGCCGGCACAACATCTCGCTACGAACGGGCTGCTTCTGCAATCCCGGCGGCGGTGAGGTGGCGCTCGAGTTGTCGCGGTCGGAGTTGATCGGCTGTTTCAGGCAGCCGGTGGTGGAGCAGTCGCAGAAGTTCACGCCCGAGGATTTCCGGCTCTGCGTGGACGGCAAGAGCACGGGCGCGGTGCGAGTGTCGATGGGCATCGTCAGCAGCTTCGCCGACGTACGGCAGTTCGCGGAGTTCGCGAAGGAGTTCGTGGAGTAAGGTCGATGCAAAGGGTTCACGGGCTGGGACACTTCGGGCGCGGGTAGTGGGCGTGTAGTTGGATTCGGCGGTGATTTTCGAGTTGATTTTTTCCTTTTTCGGTGGATTTACGGCCGCAACGCGTTACCGCATGTTTTCGAGGATGGCTTTTTCCCCGGGCGTCAGGTCCGACGCCTTGGCGACGTAAGCCGCTAAGTCGCTGGAAGAGTGGGCTTTATCGGCGGCCCGGGTCCGTTTGGCGACTTTCGCGTAGTCGAGCAGGGCGGGCATGCCCGCGAGGAGGTCCGGCGAGAGTTCCG
>CAYPUQ010000626.1:0-3055 GCA_964413655.1 uncultured Solibacteraceae bacterium
TTCCTTCCCGTCGTTGCCCGGCACGGTGATCACAGAGGCACCGGATTGAGAACATTTGAGGAACGGAACTCGACTTACGGCCGGCATGATTCCACCAGCGACTATGCCGATCCCCTTGTCAAACCCCCGCTCGATCATTCAGGCTGGTCCCGCCGCGTGAGCTTCGGGAACGGCATGGTCGGCTTCATCGCGGGTAACATCCCCTCTATGGCGAACACCACCTACCGGCCACGGAGGGTGATGAGCTGCCGCTCCACTTCGGCCGCCAGTGCGTCCTGGCCATACTTGCGCAGACGCGCCAGCATTCGTTCGAGACCTTCGACGCGGACGCCCAGGATGGACTCGTGGCCGCCTGCGGCGATGCCGGCTTTGCGAGTGACAAGCTGCCCGGCGATTTCGGCTTCCCGCGAACCGCCTTCGGCGGCACCTTGTGCCTCGCGCGCAGCCGCCAGCGAACCGGCCACGTCGCCGCACTCGGAGTACACGGCGGCGAGGCGGAGCAGATAGCGGGTCTTGTCGGCACCTTCGCTTGTTTCCACTGCCCGCCGCATGTGGCTGATCGCCTGCACGTAGTTGCCAGTCGCCAGGTAGGCGAGAGCGAGGTTGCCGACAATATCGGTTTCCAGCCGCTTGTCCTCCAAGTCGATCACCAGCGCGAGAGCGCGACGGAACAGCGGTAGCGCCTTGTCCGGCTCCTCACGGAGCAGGTGAATGCTCGCCAGCGCGTTGAGGCGTGTTTTCAAGCCTTGCCGGTCGTCGGCGGTTTCGCCCAATCGTACGGACTCTTCGAGCGCGGCCACCGCGTGGCTGTAATCGCGCATGCTGGCGTAAGCCACGCCGATGTTGCCGAGGAACGAGCCCACGAAGAGTTCGTCGCCTTGTTTGCGAGCTTCGGCGAGTCCTCGCTCCCACAGTTCGATTGCGGCATGATGTTCGGCTTTTTCAAGGAATGCCAGCCCTTCCTGAAGCAAAGCCTGGAGATCCACCTGCGGCGCGAACAGCAGAAGACCCAATAGCGCAGTCATGCCCGGAAACCGCGCAAGCGTGGCGCGCGCACTTCCTCCTCCCACGCCGTCACGCGGCGGCGCAGATCGGCCGTGCGCTCGGGGAAGCGCTGCAGCAGGTTGTGGTTCTCGCCGGGGTCGGCGGCGAGGTCGTACAGGAACTCTTCGCCGTTGTCCCAGATGTACTTGCTGTCGCCGTGGCGGACGGCCTTGCGGCGGTTTTCAAGGCGCTTGTAGCGGAAGAAGATGGTGCGCGGGTATGGTCCCTGCTTGCCGGTGAGAACGGGACGCAAGTCGTCACCATCGAGCGCGCGGGCACTTGGCCGGCGGGCGCCCGCCGCGGCGAGTAGCGTCGCGGTCAGGTCCGTGTTCATCGCCACTTGGTGCGAGACGCTCGCTTCAGGAACGACGCCGGGCCAGCGGATCGCGCAGGGCACGCGGATGCCGCCCTCCCAAAGTGCGCCCTTGAATCCGCGGAGCGGCGCGTTGCTGCCGATGCGCATGGCGCCGTTGTCGCTCAAGAAAATCGCGATCGTGTTCTTGGCGGCGCCCATCCTTTCGATCTGGTCGAGGACGCGGCCGATCTGGTAGTCCATGCGCTCCACCATCAGGCCGTAGGTCCGGCGGTCGCCCTGGTTGAAGTTCTCGCCGGTGATTTTCTTGTCGCGGTCGTCCGGACCCTGAATCGGCGTGTGCGGCGCGGTAAACGGCATGTAGAGAAAAAAGGGCCGCTGGCGTCCGGCGCGGAGCCAGCGGAGGGCTTCTTCGGCGAACAGGTCGGTGAGATAGCCATCGCGGTGGGCAGGCTTTTCGTCCTCGTAGAGATACTTCGCGCCGTCCTGTTCGATGTGCGTGAAGTAATTGGCGTTCCCGCCGAGGATGCCGAAGAAGCGCTGGAAGCCCTGGCGTGTTGGCAGGAACTTCGGCTCATAGCCGAGGTGCCATTTACCGAACAGGGCGGTGTCGTAGCCCGCCTGCCGGAGCGCCGGGGCGAGGGCGGCGTCTTCGGGCGGCAATCCGAGTTCCCCACGTTTTTGGAGCCACTCCGCCTCGTCGTACCGGCCCACGTTGCTGACGCCGATGGCGCACTCGAGGCCACCCACACGCTGCTGGTAGCGGCCGGTCAACAGCGCAGTGCGGCTGGGCGTGCACTCCGGAGCGTTGGCGTAGAACTGGACGAAGCGCACGCCCTTCCCCGCGATGCCGTCGATATGCGGGGTGCGGATATCCGGGCAGCCGTAGCAGGAGATGTCGCCGTAGCCGAGATCGTCGGCGAAGAAGAGCACGATGTTCGGCTTTGGCTGTTGGGCGCCCAGCGGCGGGAGCGCCGCGGCGGCGGCTGTCGCGATCCAGTGGCGGCGTGTCACTGGAGACCGTTGTACCAGATCGGCCGGCTACGCGCCTTCGCGCGGCTCCTCCACCGCCACGGCGGCGCCAAGCCCGCCCGGTCCACTGAGGCGTCGGTCGCTACGCGTCATATCATTCCGGCCCTTCACCGCCAGGGTCGCTCAATTGCTCGCCGGTCGCGGGACTTACGCGGTGGCGTTCCTCATCGATCATCAGGAACACTTCTTTAGTGAACGCGAAGACAAGCGGGCCCAGAAACAGTCCGATCAGCCCGAAAGCCTGAATCCCACCGAGAATCGCAAAGAACACCAAAAGGCCGTTCATGCCGGAGCGGGAGCCGACCACCCATGGCCGGACGATGTTGTCGGCCAAGCCGACGACGATGGCGCCCCAGCCAGTGAGAATCAACCCGTTCACCCACTCACCAGAGGCGAATAGGAAAATCGCGAAAGGTCCCCAGATCAGCCACGGGCCGAGAATCGGGATAATGGACCCGATGCCGGCGACGACGCCCCAGAAGAGGGGCGAGGCCAGGCCGACAATCCAGAAACCGATGCCGGTGAGGGTACCCTGGACGGCGGCGACGAGGATGACGCCAAGCACATTGGCCAGAACGGTATCGCGGAGGCGGCGGGAGATCTCGGCGGAGCGGTCCGGCGGAAGGTCGAGGATTTCGTATACGAAGTCAGCCACTAGGTGGCCTT
>CAYPUQ010000627.1:0-3055 GCA_964413655.1 uncultured Solibacteraceae bacterium
ACCAGCGGTGCTGCCATCCCCGCCGTGCCAGCAGCGCCGCCGCGCCGAGAGCTGTAAGCACATACTGGCCGACGATCCGGAGTACCGGCAGGTTTGCCGCGACAGCGCCCGCAAATGGCGCGCTGACCACCCCGGCTACTGGAAGCAGTATCGCGCCGCCAAGCCCGAGGCCGTCGAGCGCAACCGCACCCAGCCGCAGCGTCGGGTTCAGCGCGCGGCAGCCTCACCTGAAAGCCCAGGAGAGAAGTTACGAATGGCGACAGTTAGTTCTCCCCCCACTCCGGCCCGGATGGGGCCGCCGAGCACCTCCAAACGGTGGAATCAACCACACGCCAGTGGTTCGTGGTATAAATTCAGGACACACGCACCAGACCTGAGCGAGGTTTGTCGTAATGGGTGAGCGTCAACCACTTGCAGCGGGTGGCACGATTGTGATTTGCTCGGTGAAATTGGGTCATGAGTAAAGAACTGGCAGCAATGGATTTCGACCGCCTCTGGCGGCGGTTGCAGCAGATTGGTCTGAACGCCTATGAGGCGCGGACGTACCTGGTCCTGGTGGGCCACCCGCGGTTCAAGGCGCTTGAACTGGCCTCGCGCTCGAACGTTCCGCGCCAGAAGATTTACGAGGTCTTGGACAGCCTGGCGGAGAAGGGCTTCGCGCAGGTAGTCCAGGAAAAGACGAAGCTGTTCTCGGCGGTGGAACCGGCGCTGGCCGTTCCGAACTACATCGCGCGGCGGCACCAGTTGCTGGAAACGGAACTGATGGAGCAGGGGCGGATCGCCGATGGCTTGGTCGAGGATCTGAACCGCGCCTATTCCGAGGGCCAGGAAGGCCGGGGCACGCTCGACTATCTGCGGATCGTCGCCGAACCGGGGCAGACGGCGGCGCAGTACCGGAAAATGATCGCCGACTCGCAGGAGGAATACCTCGAGTTCTCGCGGCCGCCGTATGCGGTGGACCCGCTCGATGAACAGTTAGTAAAGCAGGCGCGTCTGCGCGGAGTGTCCTGCCGTCTGTTGCTCGAGTCCGGGAGCCTGGATGAAGTCCACCGGCAGCGGCTGAGCGAATACCGGGCCGCCGGAGTGGAGGTGCGGCAGGTAGACTCGCTCCCAATGAAACTGGCACTGTTCGACTCGAACCGCGGCATGATTGCGTTGCTCGACCCGCTGGTGACAAGGCCGACGTGGACCGCGGTGATCTTCGACCATCCGGGGATGGGGCAAGCCATGAAGGGTCTGTTCGAGGATTACTGGCGGCGCGCGACGATTCTATAGGCGCCGGCGATCGCCGGCCGTGGAGTGGTGATGACGGCATTCCGGCAACGGGCGGGGACTGAAACTTTCGTCTTTGCCGATCTGCGGACACTGCTGGGGAAGGCCACGCCCACCCGCTCGGGAGACGAACTGGCTGGAGTTACGGCGGCATCCGCGCGCGAGCGGGTGGCGGCGCAGATGGCCTTGGCGGATGTGCCGTTGCGGCGGTTCCTGGAAGATCCTTTGGTTCCTTACGAGGACGACGAGGTCACGCGGATCATCTGCGACAGCCACGATGCCGAAGCCTTCGCTTCTGTGGCGAGCCTCACGGTCGGAGAGTTACGCGAGTATCTGCTCTCGGAGGACTGTACGGGCGAACGCTTAGAGGCGCTGGCGCCGGGGATCACGCCGGAGATGGCGGCCGCCGTGTCGAAGATCATGCGCGTACAGGACCTCGTGGCGGTAGCGGCGAAACGGCGCGTCGTCACTCGGTTTCGCAATACGCTGGGGCTTCCCGGGCGGCTCTCGACGCGGCTGCAGCCCAATCATCCGACCGACGACCCGCGCGGCATCCTCGCAAGCATCGTCGACGGCGTGCTCTATGGGAACGGCGACGCGGTGATCGGCATTAACCCGGTGGCCGATACGGTGGGAACCGTGGATTCGCTTTTGCGGCTGATGGACCGCTTCCGCGAGAGTTACTCGATCCCGACCCAAACCTGCGTGTTGGCGCACGTCACCACCCAGATGGAGGCGCTCCGCCGCGGCGCTCCGGTGGACCTGCTGTTTCAATCGATCGCGGGAACGGAGGCGGCAAACCGCTCGTTCGGCGTCACGCTCGCCCTGTTGGAGGAAGCCCGCCAGGCAGCGCTTGAACTCCGCCGCGGCACGGTGGGTCAAAACTTGATGTACTTTGAAACCGGCCAGGGCAGCGCGTTGTCGGCCGGCGCGCACCACGGCGTGGACCAGCAAACGCTGGAAGCTCGGGCCTATGGAGTGGCGCGGCGGTTCGAACCGCTGCTGGTCAATACAGTGGTGGGGTTCATCGGGCCGGAGTACCTGTTCGATGGCAAGCAAATCGTCCGCGCCGGGCTTGAGGATCATTTCTGCGGCAAACTGCTCGGACTGCCGATGGGCTGCGACATCTGTTACACGAACCACGCCGAGGCCGACCAGGACGACATGGACATCCTGCTGACGCTGCTGGGCGTAGCCGGCTGCAATTACATCATGGGCGTTCCAGGCAGCGACGACATCATGCTCAACTACCAGAGCACCTCCTATCACGACGCTCTGTACGTCCGCGAAGTGTTGGGCCTACGGCCAGCGCCGGAATTCGAGCGCTGGCTGGTCGAGATTGGCATTTTCGACGGGCGGGGCCGTTTGCGCGATGCCGCCGAGCGCCAGCCGCTCGCCGACCGTGCTATGCGGATGTTGGCGGGCGCGGCATGAGCGATCCGTGGGAGTTCCTCCGGCAGTATACGCGGGCGCGAGTCGCGCTCGGACGCGCTGGCAACGGCGTGCCAACCCGCGAGACGCTCGAGTTTCAGCTTGCGCACGCGCTGGCTCGCGACGCGGTGCATGAACGCTTCGAGTCCCGGCTACTGGCGGCCGAGATCGGCCAAAGCTGCCTTGTCGTACGGAGCCGCGCCGGCAGTCGCACAATCTACCTGCGGCGGCCCGACCTCGGGCGGCGCCTCGACCAGAATTCCCGGCTGCGGCTGGCCGGCATGCGCGGCGATTGCGATGCGGCGTTCGTCGTGGTTGACGGCCTGTCGCCGGCGGCGGTACAGCGACAGGC
>CAYPUQ010000628.1:0-3050 GCA_964413655.1 uncultured Solibacteraceae bacterium
CCCCTCGCGGGTCACGGTGAGGATGAAGTTCGGCGCCAACTCGTAGCGGCCGGTGTAGCCGTCGTACAATTTCGGATCGACGCTGATCTCCTGGCGCTGCTTCGGCGCCGCCAGCAGCGGCGCCTGCCTGTCGAGCAGATGTTCTCCGATGTCATCGACGCCGCGCGGCGTGAAGGTATTGGACAGCACCACCACCCCGGCGCGAGTCTTCGCGTCGAAGCCGAGGAACGACCGGTACCCGCCCGTGCCGCCATTGTGCCAGACGATTTCCTTGTCCCCGCGTTTCCGGACATGCCAGCCGAGCGCAATCTCCATCCCCGGGGCCGGTGTCGGGCGGCGAACCGCCAGCAACGCTTCCATTGCCGGCCGCAGCGGCGAATCCGTGTATCCGAGCACCGCCGCCAGGAATGCCAGCATGTCATCACCGCTCGACCGCAACGCTCCGGCGCCTGCGAACGTAGGAATGTCCCAGTTCGAAACCCTTGCCAACCCCGGGTTGTGACCCGGCGCCAGCCGCGCTGTCATTGCCGGCGGCAAAGCGATGCCGGTACTCTTCATCCCGAGCGGCTCGCAGATCCGCGACCGGACCAGCGACTCGTAGTCCGATCCCGCCCGCCGTGCCAGCACGTGTCCAAGCAATCCGGCCCCGAGGTTCGAATACTCGTACTGCGTGCCGGCGTCCCGTCCTAACTCATGCCCGGCAAGAAATCCATAGAGCTGCTCCACCGTGTAATCGGCGTACGGGTTGGCGGCATCCCTGGGCTGAAAATTCGATGGCAGCCTCGGCAGACCCGATGTGTGAGTCGCGAGATCCTCGAGGGTAATTGCCCGGCCGCGTTCCGGCACTTTCGTCCCCTCCGGCAGATACTTCGCCAAGGGGTCGCTCCACGCCGCCTCGCCGCGCACCACCATGTCCGCCGCCAGCAGCGCTGTGAACACCTTGGTGATCGAGCCAATCTCGAACACCGTGCCGCCGTCCAGTGCGGGCCCGGAGTTGCTTCCGCCTGTGCTCCCGTGAGCGATGATCCGGCGGCCGCCGCGATCGATTACGCCTACGACGATCCCCACGCTCTGCCGTTGCCCGTCGATTCGCTCGGCAAGGATCCGCCGAATCTCGGAGTCCGATGGAATCGGGGATTCCGAAGCTCTCTGCCCAAGCACGCTCGCCGCCAGCCAGGCGAATGCTGCCACCCCCAGTGCACAGTACCGCTTCATCACTGTTTCTCCAGGGCGTTCAGTTCGTCGATCTCCCGCTGCAATTTGCCCGCACCCCAACGGTTCAGCACAACGATCGCCAGCAGTGCCAAAGCGGCAAGGGCCGCGTTCGCGATCGATCCGGACCGGTCCTGGTGCGCCTGCATCGTCCCAAACGCGAAGACGGCCAGCCCCGGAACAAGCGGGCCGATGTACCAGAGCCAGACACCGCGCAAGAGATCGCGCTGACGCGCGAGTTCAGCGCGGTAGAAGTCGAGACAGTCCTTGAACTCAGCGTCTTCGGGCACGGGCCGGGCCGAGCCTCTCCGGTGCAACCGGTGCATCACGTAAATCGTGCCGGCGATGATCAGCGCTGATCCCAGCCGCATCGTTGGATTCGCGATGGTCGCGATGTACACGCCAAAGATGACGGTCACCAGGCCGGCCGCCAGGAACTCCCTCCGGTTTCTGCGGCGAATCTTTGTCTCGAATGCTCGCGCCCTGCCGGGAATCTCCTCGCGCGGCGCCAAGCCGCCGCCCAATGGCGCTTCCCGGAGTTTCTTCTCGTCGGCTCGCGCCAGCATCCAGCGAACCGGCGTCATGAACACACTCGCCGCCGTCCCGGACAGCAGAACCCACGGCGGCAGTACCCACTCCGGCTGGACCGCCGCCACCAAGCCCTGCGACAGAAACGCAAATGCCGCGGTCAGTACCGCCGTCCCTATCCACTCCCGGAGCGAACCCCTTTGCACGCCGGCATACGCGCCGCCCAGCGCCAGTCCCGCCAGCGCCGCCGCGGCGGGGATCGCCAGCCGCAAAAAGCCCGGCTGCTCGTATAAAAACCTCTCGCCCTCGAATAACCGCCCGGCCGCCACAAAAGCGGCATACAGCGCCAGCGCCGCCACCAGCGCGAACCGCCGGTCCGTCGTCCGTCGTACTTGGCTGGCAATCACGTGCGGCACGGTGCGGGCGGCGTCGAGAAGATACCCACCCGTGCTCTTGTAGCGCTCGTGCAGATCGCCCAAAACCGGCTCGCGGCATGCGGGCGGAACCAGCAGGCCTACCAGCGCTTCAAGCCTTCGTCGAGGAACCGCCCTCATCGGCCTGTCTCCTTCTGCCATCGCTGCTCCCACTCACGCGCCCAGTTCTTGCCCAGGACTTCCGTGATCGCTTCCCAGACTCGTCTCCCAGTCACCGCCGATTCCTGCAAGGCCCGTTCACCAAGAGCCTCCAGCCGGTAGCACCGTTTGGCGCGTCCGCCCCGCTCGGGCGTCGGGTCGGAAAGCCACGAGCGAACGAAGCCCTTATCTTCCAGTCTGTCGAGCGTAACGTAAACCGCTCCCAGCGATACCGTTTTCGGCCGGGCGAGTTCCTGCACTTTGGCGTGAATCGTAACTCCGTAGGCATTGTCCCGCAGGGACAAGACCGCGCTGAGCACCAACTGTTCGAACTGTCCGATCGAATCCGGCCGCGCCATTTGTCAAACAGTGTATGAGAAATTATGCCCGGTGTCAATAGGCGTATGGCGGCCTGTCGCGGCACTGAACGCCGTCCCCCTTCCACCGCGACCCGGTGAACCCGGCCCTGGCGTGCTCCTCGCCGCCGAAAACCGTTCGCAACAAAGTTTCCCTTTATTATCAATAACATCCAGGAAATAGCTTTTCGCACCCTGTTATCCTGTAGTCGTGAGCCGGGTTGCGTCCAGCGCCTGGCTCTCGACGACATCGCGTTCGGCTTCACCATCGTCGGCCTGAACCAGTCCGATCTGTACGTCGAGAAGCTTCACGCAAAGGACGATACGCAGTACGAATACCGCGGTGAATGGAAGAAGTTGGAGGTGGTCCGGGAGGAAATCC
>CAYPUQ010000629.1:0-3046 GCA_964413655.1 uncultured Solibacteraceae bacterium
TACCACCCACATTCTCAAAGAGAAACCAGCGCGGTGAAGCGCCCTGCGGAAGGATACTCGGGTCTTCCTGCTCGGCGGTCAGAATATCCGGGTGGCCGTCGCCGTCGAAGTCGGCGACCACCAGCGAATGGAACGAACCGCGCGTTCCGGGTGCACGATTGGCTAAATAGTGGACCCGGAAAGACGGTGGCTTCTTCCCTGTTGTTCTCCAGCCAGGCGAGGCCCGAGTTCTGGCCGTCCGAGTCCGCCATGACGATATCGGGGTGGCCGTCGCCATTGAGATCCACAATCCAGCTTCGTGAAGACAGCCCCCACGGACCGCGCCGGCCGAAAGGAATGCGGTGCTCCACCCACTTCGTACCGCCTTCCTGGTTCTCCAGCCACCGGTCCGGCAGCACGATATCGGCGTCGCCGTCGCCATCCAGATCGCCAACTCCGCCTGGAAAGAACCCGGAATGGATATCGTCTTGCGAGTCGACCACCTTCATCGTGATCAACGTGCGCGGCCAGTCCGTATTTCGCCCCGGTTCGGGCGGAACCTTCTACCAGAACAAGCCATCCCGATCGCCGAGCGCCACGATTTCCTTCCGCCCGTCGCCGTCGATATCGGCGGTAACCATGTCGTGGATCTCGGCCCGGATGCGCGAATCGTACCGGAAGCGTTCGAATTCCCGCGCCGCCGGATTGTGCGGATTGCGGAACCAGTAGCCGCCGATCACGATATCCGTCCAGCCGTCGCCGTCCACGTCCAGCGCCACCGCGCCGAGTTGCATCAGTTCCAGCCGTCCGGCGGTGTGCCGCATCCATTCGCTCGCGCTCCGGTATTCAAACCAGTACAAGGTGCGGTTCGAGCGGTCGGCGGCGGCGAAATCAAGTTTGCCGTCGCGATTGAAATCGGCCAGCACCGGCGCCCCGAACCCGACGTTACCCCCCGGCATCTCCCACGCAATGTAGTGATGCCTGAACGTGGAGGCGGAGATCTGAGCCGGCGCGGGCGCGCAAAACACAAGCAGCAGCACAAATAGAAGACAGCCCATCATAGCGCCCCGATTCTATCAGCTGGCCGAAGGACCAACCGGCCGCCACGTTATGATGGGGAGTCCCGCTCTTCTCATGACCCCATTCGCCGAACAGTTGAAATCGCACGGAGTGGTGGGCGCGGGCGGTGCCGGGTTTCCTACCTACGTCAAGGCCCAGAGCCAGGTCGAGTACCTGCTCGCGAACGGCGCCGAGTGCGAACCGCTCCTCCACAAAGACCTGGAACTGATGAAGCACTTCCCCGCCGGAATCGTCGAGGGTGCCCGGCGAATGCGCGAAGCCACCCAGGCGCGCCACGCCCGCTTCGGCATCAAGGAAAAGAACAAGGCCGCCGTCGACGCCATCCAGCCTCACCTAAAAGGTACGGGCATGGATACCGTGCTGCTCGGCGACTTCTACCCCTCGGGCGACGAATACGAACTGGTCCACATCGCCACCGGACGGTTGATCCCGCCGGCCGGCATCCCCCTTGCGGTGGGCTGCGTGGTGAACAATGTCGAAACGTTGTTCAACGTGGCCAAGGCGGCCGATGGCCAGCCGGTTACCGAGAAGTTCGTTTCCGTGAGCGGCGCGGTGCACAATCCGATTTCGTTCTGGGCGCCGGTGGGCGTGAGTTTTCGCGAGTTGATCGAACGGGCCGGCGGCGCGACGGTTCCGGACTTCGGCTTCTTCGTCAGCGGCATCATGATGGGCAAACTGTCGTTCGACCTCGACGATGTCGTCACCAAGACCACCTGCGGGCTGATCGTCCTCCCGCGCGACCATTACCTCATCGCCCGCAAGGACCGGCCGATGGAATCCATGCGCCGCATCGGCAAGTCCGCTTGCGACCAGTGCAGCTACTGCACCGAGTTCTGCCCGCGCTATCTGCTCGGCTACGACGTGCAACCGCACAAGGTGATGCGTTCGCTCGGCTTCACCGCCTCGGGCGCGGAATTGTGGAACCAGTGGGGCGAACTCTGCTGCGCTTGCGGGCTGTGCACGCTGTACGCGTGTCCGGAGGACCTGTTTCCCAAGGAGGCGTGCGACCAGGCCAAGCTCGACCTCCGCGCCGCCGGCATCAAGTTCGTCCAGCCGCGCGATCCCCGCGTCCACCCGATGAAGGACTCGCGCCGCGTGCCGTTGTCGATGCTGCGCAAGCGGCTGAAGGTTGAGCAGTACGAAGCCGAGACGCCGTTCGACGCGGCCGAAATGCGGCCGGCCTCGGTCCGCATTCTCTTGAAGCAGCATGCCGGCCGGATCGTGACGCCCCTTGTGCGGGCAGGCGAAACCGTACAGCGCGGCCAGCGGATCGGCGACGTGGCGGCCGGGGAACTCGGCGCGGCGATCCATACCAGCATCGACGGGACGGTGCGGGCGGTCACCGAGACCGCCATCGAGATCACGGCATAGGGAACGGGCATGGCAAGAAATTCCATCGGACTGATTGAACTGGGCAGCATCGCGGCGGGCTTCGAGGTCTGCGACACGATGCTCAAAACCGCCGACGTGGAACTGCTGTTGTCACGCAGCATCTGCTCCGGCAAATACATGGTGATGGTGCGCGGCGACGTCGCGGCAGTGCAATCCAGCGTGCGCGCCGGCTCCGAGGCCGGCCACTTCTCGATCGTCGACACGTTT
This sequence comes from uncultured Solibacteraceae bacterium, assembly GCA_964413655.1. GTDB lineage: Bacteria > Acidobacteriota > Terriglobia > Bryobacterales > Bryobacteraceae > CAYPUQ01. The sequence goes on from CAYPUQ010000629.1 coordinate 2,659, forward strand.
GTGATTCCGAACGTGCATGAGTCGGTCTTCCCCGCCCTGAGCGGCACGAACAACGTCGAAACGCTGGAGGCGTTGGGCATCATTGAATCGTTCTCGGTGGCCTCTCTGATCGAAGCGGCCGACCGCGCGGCGAAGGCAGCCAACGTCCGTCTCATCGAAATCCGCCTCGCCATGGCTCTCGGCGGCAAGGCGTTCGTCACCCTCACCGGCTCGGTGGCCAGCGTACGCAGCGCCGTCGACGCCGGCGCCGCCGTCGTCGCCGCCAAGGGCCTGCTGACCAACAAAGTGGTAATCCCCAACCCCCGCCCCGAACTGCTGCGCGAGATGATCTGATCTAACCCTCTCGGGTATGTCGCGCCGTCGCTTGCGGGCCGAACAGAGGGTTAGA
>CAYPUQ010000630.1:0-3046 GCA_964413655.1 uncultured Solibacteraceae bacterium
GCGCCAGAGACGTCGCCGTGTTCGGCCGGTTTGTAGTCCGGATTCTGCGCCCACCCGTTTTCGATCCGCGCCATCGGCACGGCCCGTGTTGGTGACGATTTCCACTTGCGGTCCTCGAGAATCGCGAAGTCGATACCGCCCCACAGCAGCGACGTGAAGTACACCTCCACCCCGTCACCGGCGGACGCGGGTTCGGGACAGTCGGGCAGATGGCTTGTCTGCGTCCGCTGCACCGCGTTCACCCACTCGGGTGGCATCTTGTAGCCGCCGTCGTCTTGCCACGCCTTGTTCGGGTTGCTTGCCACCGGCACCTTCTCCGGCTGGAGATCGAACGGCAGCGCACGCTTGCCGCCGGCCCCCCAAACGTTCCCGTGGTAAACGTCGTGATCGTCCGGAATCGCCACCGTTGGAATCTCGCACATCAGGTCGCGGTAACTCCAGCCGAATAACAGCCACTTACGCAGATAGTCGAGCGTTGCCGCTTCCACGGGCTGCATCTGAATGCCGTACTCGCAGACGCGTTCGTAGATCTGGTCGCCTGTGAACAGCAGGATGTCGCAATTCCAGTAGTTGAGCGCCCGGACGATTTCGGCGTGGGGAAACCCGAAATCGTTATTACAGGTGAGCGCGCCAACAACAAGCTTCGGCTTGTCACGCGGGTCCTTCCGGATCACGCCCTCGTGGAAGTACTCGCCTTCGCCGGCCAACCGGAACGCGACGCGGTAAGCGTGGTCCCGCGTGTCGTCCCAATTGGCGACGCGGAACTGGGCCGTGCGCGCCATCGGATCGATCTTCGACTCGGCCACCGTCTTCCAGCCGGCGCCGTCCTCCAGTTGCAACTGCACCGGGCCCGCCGCCGGTCCTAGATCGGCCATCTGCGCCGTCAGCTTCATCACGCGCCGGCTCAGCGTATACATCGAGAAGTACAACGGTCCCCACGCGCGGTCGAGGTGAGCATCCACTTTCGACCCCTCAACTTCCCAGTCGCGGAACCAGAACCGCCACGTACCGCCGCGCTGCGTGCCCGGTTTGTTCCCGCCATTGGCGACCATCGGCGGAAACGGCTCGGGCGTCGTCCGAACCGGCCCCGAACTGCAAACCAGCGCCACGCCTCCGGTGAGCGCGTCCGGCGGCACACCGCCGCGCTCGGTCACGCCCAAACGCTGGCCACCCGAGTCCGTCGCCGCGATCCGCAGATTGTACGTTCCCTTGTCCGGCTCCGGCCGGGCGCGGAAATGTAACGTAATCTCTCGCGGCCACCCGGAAATCGCCGAACCGGCGGCGGGGTCACCGATGAACAGGCGTCCACCAGCCGTCACGCCGGTGTTCAGTCCAAAGCCCCGCACCGCGCTGTCGCGGTAGTCGTTGAAACGCCCGCGAATCCCGACGCGAAATCCCGCGAACCCATCGGCGAGCGGCTCCCGGTCTTCTTCCAGGCGGTCCAGCTTCACGCTCATCACGAGGTCGCCAACGCGCGCCGTTACGTCGCGGGTCAGCAGATAGACATTGCGATCGCCGCCGGCCACGGAGCACTCGATCCGGCCATTGCGCAGCCGCCAGTCCTGCATCGGGTTCGACCAATAGGCGGGCCCGAGAAACGACCGCTCAACGTTGGCGGGCAGCCTGGCTTGAAAGGCCGCCGCCGCGGGCGACAGCGCGGCACTCGCGACCGTCGAGACAAACTCCCGCCGTCTGATACGCGTTTTCATGTCCAGACCAGTATATCCGCGGGCTCACACACGGCGGTTTGCCCGGCTCACCGACGGATGACCGGCGAAAAAGAACCGCAGCGGCCAGTCCGCATTGTGCCTGATCCCGATTCGCGGCGACACTGCGGCCTTCGCCTCGGCCGGGAGGACGCCTTGCAGCAAAAACAGCGGCCCGCGCGTAAAGTCCGCTCCGTAGTGATGCCGCGTAATCCCCATGCTGCGTGTCAGCCGGCCCGGCCCGGAACAAAGCCACACGTCCCGCCGCACGCGCGGCGAAGCGGCGCGCATCTCCTCCAATCCCGCGAGCGGCTCCAAGGCCCGGATCAACACGCATCCCGGACTCCCTTGTGGTTCGACCACCACGTTCAGACAGTCGTACATCCCGTAGATGAAGTAGACGTAGGCGTGGCCCGGCTGTCCATACAAGACCTCTGTGCGGGCCGTCCTTCCTGCCCAGGCGTGAGCCGCGCGGTCCCGCTCGCCGAGATAGGCTTCCGTCTCCACGATGCGGCCAGCGCGGTTGCCGTGGACCAGGATTTGGCCGAGCAGCGAGCGGGCGGCCTCCGCCGCCGGGGCGGTGTAGAAGGAGCGCGGCAGGACGGCCGCCCGGACGGGAAACCTTGAACCGGAATGGGAGTTCATTCGAAAATAAGCAGGCCATGCGTTTGTTTGCCGGAATCGACCTGCCCGACAATATTGTCCATCAACTCCAGGCTCTCCTCCGCGCCTTGAAACCGCACGGTGACGGACTGCGCTGGTCGCGCGTCGAGAACCTGCACGTCACCACGCGCTTCATCGGCGAGTGGCCGTCCGCCCGCCTCGACGAATTGAAGGAGCGCCTCGCCTCCGTGCCCCGACCCGGCCCAATCCCGATCACGTTGCGCGGGCTCGGCTGGTTCCCGAATCCGCACGTGCCGCAAGTGTTCTGGGTGGCCATCGACGCGCCGCCCGAACTGGCCCGGTTGGCGCACGATACCGACACTGCCCTCGAGACCCTTGGTTTAAAGCCCGAAGGCCGCCCGTTCCGGCCGCATCTCACCTTGGCGCGGATCAATCCCGGCACGCCGGTTGCCGATTTGCGCCGCGCGGTCGCCGCGCTCCCTTCGCGGGAGTTCGGCGCTTTCACGGCGGACCGTTTCTGGCTTTACCGCAGCGAGCCGTCGCAGAGCGGTTCGAAGTACACACAGCTTGCTGGGTTTCCACTGACGGATTAAGCCGCCGCGCGGAAAAACAATCGGCCTTCCGCCGGGTTCATCAATTTACAAGCCGGCTTGCAATTCGGGAAGTGGGCTAGAATTGAGCGCAGAGGAGGCGGAGACGTCGATGGCGCAGCATAC
>CAYPUQ010000631.1:0-3030 GCA_964413655.1 uncultured Solibacteraceae bacterium
GAGATCAGGAGTTCTGAGATTAGCGCGCTGCGGTCGTGGCCGTCGAGCGCTGGCTTGGCAGCCAGAACCCGGATGCGTCCTACCAACACGCCTATGCCAGCTTCTCCAAACACCGCTTGGCCGCCTGGATGCCCTCGAACTCGGTCATCCGCTGGCCTTCGTACTCGATGCCGACCCAGTCCGTGTAGCCCGCCTCGGCGACGATCTTTATCATCCGCCCCATGTCGATCGTCGTCTCGTCGAAGGCCGGAGTGAAGTCGTAGCACTTCATGCTGACGCCCTTGGCGTACGGCATCAGCTTCCGCACCGCGTCGTACTTGTCGATTTCCTTCGGGAAGTTGCCGAAGTCCGGCAGTGTGCCGAGGTTGGAAAGCTTGGCCTGCTGCATCAGCTTCACAACAACGTCCGGGTTCGACGAAACGCCGCCGTGATTCTCGATGATCACGTTGATCTTCGCCTTCGCGGCGTACTCGCACAACCGTCCGAAACTCTCGACACAATGGCCCACGAACGTGTCGATCTCACCCGGCGAAGCCGGCTGCTTCTCGCCCGGATACATGTTCGTCCGGATGGAATGCCCGCCTAATTCGGCCGTGATGTCGACCCACTGGCGGTGGTTGTCGGCCGCTTGCAGCCGCTCGGCCTGGTCCGGGCTGCCCATGTAGCCCTCGTTGTCGCACATGATCAGCACGCACTGCGTCCCGGTCTTCGCCATGTTGCTCTTCAACTGCCGGACATAGCCGGCCGTCGGCGCCATCCACAGCGTGTTGACGAACTCCAGTCCTTCGATCCCGAACTGCTCTCGCGCCACCCGTGGAAAATCGAGGTTCGTGATCAAACGGCTCTGCAGCGCCCGGTGCAGCGACCACTGTGCCAGTGAAATGCCGAACTTTTTGCCGCCGGTCTGGGCGGCAAACGCAGTCGATCGGAACGGAACAACCGCGGCCGCGGCGAACAGACCCCGCCGGGTGAATGAGACCTTCATGTCCGTTAGTGTAACAACTCGCGCAGATCCGAAACCCAGTAGTCCGGCTCCCACCGCGCCAGGTCTGCTTCCTTGCCGTAGCCGTACCGCACCGCGCAGATTCGCACCCCGGCCCGCCGGCCCGCTTCCATGTCCTGCGCCGAGTCGCCGACAAACAGGCAATCCTCCGGCCGAACGCCTAACGTGTCAAGCGACCGGTGGATGACATCGGGTGCTGGTTTACACGGAAACCCGTCGGTGCCCTGCACGTGGTCAAAGTAAGGCAGCAGCCCGAACAACTCCAGCACCGTCCGCGTTGTCGGCGTACCTTTGGTTGTGGCTGTAGACTTGCTTCCGGGCAGCCCCGCGAGCGTTTCGGCCACGCCCGGGTATAGTAGCGTCATCCGGTGGCCGCGCGCCGGATAGATGCTCCGATACGCCACCACCAACTCGTCGATCCGCTCTTGGGCGTACTCCGGAAACAGGTCGCGAAAAAGATCGTTGAGGTGCCGTCCGATATAGCCCCTCAGGAAATCGAACGGGACACCAGGCCGCGGCGTCGCCGCCAGTACGGTAGAAATGGCACCGCAGATGTCCGCCGCCGAGTCGAGAAGCGTCCCGTCGACGTCGAAGAGGTAACAAGGAAACCGCGGAATCACGCGGGCGACGGACTGTCTCCTTCCACCAGCGGCGGAACCCGCAACCCGGACTCGGGCTTGATCACTTCCTGAGTCTGCCCGGTCCCATCGCCGCCCCGCTTCCCCACCATGGCCGGCAGCGTCGTCCCCTCGATCAGGGCGTGCACTTCGGACCCGTCGAGAATCTCCCGTTCCAGCAGCGCCTCGGCGATCCGCACCACTGCTTCCCGATGCTCCTCGATCACCGCCCGCGCCTTCGCGTAGGCTCCGTCCACCATGCGCCGGACTTCGACGTCGATCTTGATGGCCGTCTCTTCGCTATAGTCGCGGTGCTGCGCGATTTCACGGCCGAGGAAGATCTGCTCTTCCTTCTTGCCGAAGCTAAGCGGGCCGAGATCGCTCATGCCCCACTCGCACACCATCTTCCGCGCCATGTCGGTGGCCCGCTCGATGTCGTTGCCGGCGCCCGTCGTCACCTGCTTGAGGAACAGGTCCTCGGCGATCCGCCCAGCCATCAGGATCGACAACTGCGCCAGCAGGTAATCTTTCGAGTAGCTGTGCTTGTCGTCGATCGGCAACTGCATCGTCAGGCCCAGCGCCATGCCGCGCGGAATGATCGTTACCTTGTGCAGCGGGTCGGCGTCGGGCAGCAGCGCCGCCACGAGCGCGTGGCCGGCCTCGTGGTAGGCAGTCGTCTTCTTCTCCTTGTCGCTCAGGATCATCGACTTTCGCTCGGCGCCCATCATCACCTTATCTTTGGCCACCTCCAGGTCGTACATCGTGACGACCTTGCGGTTCTGCCGCGCCGCCACCAGCGCCGCTTCGTTCACCAGGTTGGCGAGATCCGCGCCCGCGAAGCCCGGCGTCCCGCGCGCCAGCACCGATAGTTCCACGTCGTCCGACAGCGGCACTTTGCGCGAGTGGACCCGAAGAATCTGCTCGCGCCCCTTCACGTCGGGGCGGGGCACTACCACGCGGCGGTCGAACCGGCCCGGCCGCAGCAGCCGGATCCAACACGTCCGGACGGTTCGTCGCCGCCACCAGGATCACGCCTTCGTTCGACTCGAACCCGTCCATTTCCACCAGCAACTGGTTCAGCGTCTGTTCGCGCTCGTCGTGCCCGCCGCCGAGACCCGCGCCGCGATGCCGTCCCACCGCGTCGATCTCGTCGATGAAAATAATGCAGGGCGCGTTTTTCTTGCCCTGCTCGAACAAATCGCGCACGCGGCTCGCGCCTACGCCGACGAACATCTCCACGAAGTCCGATCCCGAAATCGAAAAGAAGGGCACATTGGCTTCGCCCGCGATGGCCCGCGCCAACAGCGTCTTGCCCGTGCCCGGCGACCCGATCAGCAGTACGCCCTTCGGAATGCGCCCGCCCAGCTTCTGGAACTTCTGCGGCTCGCGCAGGAACTCGATGATCTCCTG
>CAYPUQ010000632.1:0-3025 GCA_964413655.1 uncultured Solibacteraceae bacterium
GATGAAGCGGGTGCGGCCGGCTTCGCCTCTGGGGCGGCGGCCCGCAGATTCTTCAACTCAGCGCGTAAGGCTTCTAGCTCTTTCATGATTTCGTCGAGCCGGTCCAAACGCTTGAGGATGTTGTTGCAGCATTCCTCCTGCTGCGCCATCAGTTTTTCGAGCATCGGAATGATGTCGCCCGGACCGCCATCGCCGATGATTCGTCCATTTGCATCGGTGACGGTCAAGGTAACGCGGCGGTTCATGAAGCGCCCCTCCGCGGTCTTGTTGTCAACTTTGGGATCGCGCTTGCCAGAGGCGCTGGTGGCAATCTGGTTTGGTGAAGCACCGTATTTGGTCAAGAAATTCTTGACGGTTTCGGCCCGGCGCAGGGCCAGCTTGTCGTTGTAGGGATGTCCACCGACCCAGTCGGTATTGCCGACCACCTTTGCCCGGTAGTCGGGGTTTTTGTTCAAAAGCTCGGCGAGGCGGAGCAGGCTCGGGTAGCCATCGGAAAGAATATGGGAGTTGAATTCGAAATTAATCTCTTCCCAATCGTTCTTGGTGGCTGTCGTTGTCAACCCTTGCGCGAACAAGGCACTCGCGAGAATGGCGATCAGTGCCGCCAGGGAAGCAATTCGTTTCAGCACGGCTGAGGGTCCTCCTGAAGTTTTCAAACAACACGAACAGTCCTATTCGGCTGAATCTCCGAACAAGCCCATGTTACACATTTGACGGAATTAAAGCAATCCTTTCCGGTTGCTAGACGGCCGGAAATCGGCTACAAGGGCGCCTGAAAGCCGGGGCCGGGACCCGACGTGCAAGCGTGTCTCCTTGCGGTTATAATTGTTCAGGCGTTTCCGCGTGGAGAAGGTGTAGTCCTTCCTCCGGATCGAACGCAGGATAGGCGACCAGAGAAAGGGTTCATGCGCATCCATCTAGTTAATCCGAGCGACGTGGCCTTCGGAACCGGCGTCATCACGCCGCGCTGGCTCTATGTATTGGCTGCGGCGACACCGGCGCGTTATGGCGATCCTCTGATCGTCGATGAAACACTCGAACCGATCGATCCAGAGCGAATTCAGCCCGGCGACGTAGTAGGCATCGGCATCCATACGGCCAACGCACTGCGGGGATTGCAGGTGGGACGCATCGCTCGCGAACGGGGCGCGCACGTCATCTTCGGCGGCATCCACGCCACGCTGTATCCCGAGGAACCGCATGAACTCGGGGGCGCCCACGCAGTGGTGAAGGGCGACGGCGACGTCATCTGGGCATCCGTTCTGGCCGACTGCCAGGCGGGAAAGTTGGAGCGTATTTACGACGGCGGCCGTGTCGCGGCCGACCGGTTTCTGCCCGCGCGCTGGGACCTGTTGCCGCCCAAAGGCTACATGTGGGCATCGGTGCAGACGGTTCGCGGTTGCCCGAAGCACTGCTCTTTCTGTTCGGTCTGGCGGACCGACGGGCAGCGGCCGCGCCAGCGCGCCAACGACGATGTGATCGAAGAGATCGTCCAACTCCGGCGCATGGGCTACCGCTTCATCGCGCTCGCCGACGACAACTTCTACCCGGTGACACTCACCGATATCCAGTTGGCCGAACGGCAGCAGAATGCCGCCCGTGTCGCCGAGTTGCGCGCCTTGCGCGAGGAGCGATTCGATTTCATGGAGCGGCTGTCCGAGCTGCCCGACGATCTGATTTTGTTCACGCAGATCACGATGGAGGCGGCTGAAGATCCCAGCTTCTTGGATGCCATGCGCAAGGCTCGCATTAAGGGCGCGCTGGTCGGGGTGGAGGCCGTGACCGCCGAAGGCTTGAAGTCGGTGTACAAGGACTTCAACTTGGCAGGGGAGAGTCTCGTGGAGCGTCTGCGGCTGTTCAAACGGCACGGAGTCCATGTGCTCGGATCCTTCATCTTCGGCCTCGCGACCGATCGCGCCGACACCTTCGACGCCACGGCCGACCTCGCCAAGCAGGCCGAACTCACGTTCGCGCAGTTCGTCACGATGACTCCGTTTCCCGGTACCGTGGATTTCGAGCGCTGGGAGAAATCGCTCGGCGACGGCGCGCCGAAGGTCGAGGGAGTCCCAATTACCCGCTATTGGCTGATCCCGGGCCATCTTCGTCCGAAGCTATACACGCCACACCCGACGATGAGCCCGGACGAGATTCGCGCCCGGACGCAGAGCGTGTGGGACAACTACTACAGTTTCCCGGCGATCTGGAAGCGCGCCGACTGCGTTAAGTCGATCAAGTCGCGCTTGGCGTTCCTGTTCATCTCGAAACTCTACCGGCAGATGTACGCCAACACGGGGATCGCCACGGATAGCGCGCGGCGGAAGAAGGCAAACCGGTGGGCCCGCTGGATGGCAGCGCTGTGCCGCCGATTGTTCTTGGCCAAACCAATGCCGGAGTTGGCGATGCCGCGCCGGGAGCAGCCGGCGTTTCCGATTCTCGGAAGCCGGTAGCCGCCGTCCGTGGCAGCATCCACCAGCATCTGGCCAAGCCGGCGGACCACATCTCAACAACATGGTCGTTCATGCGCGGCCACACCGCTCCCCTGGTTTCCTTGTAGCGCTCAAGCAGCGCGGCCAGCGGACGCTGGCCCGAAGCGGCAAACTGTAGTGCGAAATCCACGGCGGGGTCTCCGACATGGGCCTCTGTCCAGTCCGCCAGACCGGTAACGCGGTTCTCCCTGTCGATCAGAATGTGTGGCGGATGCAGGTCACCATGGACTAGAACGGAATGCGGCGGCCAGTAGGAGTCGCCGGCCAGCCACATGTGCCACCGCCTCCAGACGGAAGCCAAAACTTAGCGCGAGCGGCCCATCCGCTCCTCGCACCGTTCCCTCGACTCCGCCCGTTGTTCGACGTGCAGTCCTGCAGCAACCGCCGTGCCGTGCTCAATCTTATGCAGCGCGCAGAGCGCATCCGCCAGCGTCTCAGTGAAAGCTAACAAATACCCATTCCGGGGTGTTCGCGTTTTGCAGGCGCCGCTGGAGGAGTTTTATCCGATCGTCTATATGGACGCGCTGCGGGTAAAAATC
>CAYPUQ010000633.1:0-3015 GCA_964413655.1 uncultured Solibacteraceae bacterium
GCAGCGGGAACGCGGAGAAGAAGGGCCGCCGGTTGTTCACCGCGCCGGCGCCGGGGACGGGTTGATTGCCGTCCACGCGCTGCATGAGTTTGGTGCCTTTGGTGCCGACATAGGCGATGTCCAGGCCGAAGTTCCGGCCCAGGTACCGCTGAATTCCCATGCTGAATGACTGCGAATAGGTGGACCGGTAGTTGGGCTCGACTCCGCGCACAACGCCGGCCAGCCGCTCGTCGGTCGGCGGTATCACCGGCACGTTGAAACCGTCGCTCAGTCTCGATCTGGGTATTTCTCCCTGCGCGAAGACAAGCTGGTCGCCGAAGGTGAAGGGCGGGTTCTGGGTCATCATGGTGCGGCCCGCGCTCAGATCCTCGATATAACTGATGGTATAGCCGCCGCGAAGGACGGTGTTGCCGTCACCGGTGAGATCGTATGCAAAGCCGAACCGGGGCGCAAGGTTATTCCAGTCCGTTGCACGTAGGGCGCGTCCGAGTGGGCCGCCCGGCGACGCCTGAACGAAGCGGCCGCCGCTGAAGTCGAAACTCGCCTGGCGATCCGCCACCTCGACGTGGGGCGTCCACAGATCCCAACGGACGCCGAGATTGACGGTGAGGCGGCGCGTGAGTTTCATGTCGTCCTGGAAGTAGGCCGAGGCGAGAACGTTCCGCCGCCCGAACCCGCCGTACATGACGTCGCGGTTCATGTTGTTGTAATAGCCGAGCAGGAAATCGGCGAACGGTTCGCCGGTGGTCGCGCTGACGCGGGCGTTGTTGCTGGTGAACGAGCCCGTGAAGGACATGACGCCCGCCGGGTTGCCGGTGAAATCGTTGTTGAGTTGCCGCCGGATGAAATCGCCGCCGAACTTGATGGTGTGCTTGAGGCCCACACTCCAGACGAAGTTCTGCGCCACCTGAAACGAATTCATGACCGAGACATTGGGAACGTTGCCTTGCGGTCCAAGGCCGGACAGTCTCGTGATGTTGATGGTCGGAATCGTCTGAATCCGGTCGGAGTATCGGTGATTGGGAATCTGGATACCGTCGAACAGCGGGTCGCCGAACCCGAGTGGATTCCCGATATAGCGGCTCCGGGTGAACCCGCCGCGTGTTTCCGAAATGAACGAGGGCGAAATGGTGTGGATCAAGTTTATCGCCAAGGCTTGGGCGGGGAGCAGGCTGTCATTCCCTCGACCGCCGCCGCCGAACGGATTGCCCGGAGTCAGCAGTGCGTTGGGCCAGAGTTGCGACGCATCCGCGTAGGTGTAGCGCGCAAAAAGGTTCGTCATGTCGGAGAAGCGATGGTCGATCCGGATGGAGTACTGATCGTCGTCCCGAATCAGCTTGGGGTTATTGAGATAGTTGTTGACGATGGAGCCTAAGTTTGTGTTCGGCAGCGGGTAGAGGGCCGCCATGTTCTGGCTGAGTGGGTCGAAGCGGTTACTTGGTACGCGATTGCCGGGGAAAGGCTGCAACTGTAGGCCACCGGTGACCGGCGCCGCCGTGGCGGGATCGAAGATGGGCCTGAAGCCGGGTCCGGAGAAGTCGCCTTGGCGGGATTCCGGCGTCGGAACCGACGGCAGGAAGGTGTTACCCTCGCGGACGCGAAAGCCCTGGTAGTCGCCGAAGAAGAATGTGCGGTTCTTACGGATCGGGCCGCCCACTGTGAAGCCGAACTGGTTCTGCCTGAAATCAGGCCGCGCGGCGCCGGCGCGATTGTTAAAGAACGTATTGGAGTCGAGCGACGAGTTCCGGAAGAAGTGGAACAGCGTTCCGTGAATCTGGTTCGTACCGGATTTCGTCTGCACGCTCACCACGCCGCCGGCGGCGCGGCCGAACTCCGGCGAGAAGTTCGCCGTCGACACCTTAAATTCAGCGATCGCGTCCACGTTCGGCGCAATCACGACGCCCCCGGCGTTGAACAGATTCGCATTGTTGTCCACGCCGTCCACCATGATGTTGTTCGTCGTCGAGCGCTGGCCGTTCGCGTTGAAGGTGAAGCGTCCGCGGAAGTTGTCGATGGTGGAAACGTTACCCGCTTCCGAGGCACGGCCGGGCGCGACACCGGCCGTAAGCTGAACGAGATCCATGAAGTTCCGTTTGTTCAGCGGCAGATCCGTGATCCGCTGCGAGTCGACGACCTCGCCGACGGTGGCGTCGCTGGTCTGAACGAGCGGAATATCGGCCACTACCTCCACGGTTTCGCTCGTCTCGCCGACGGTCAGCGTGAGGTCCACACGGGTGCGGGTGTCGGCCTGCACCGCGATGCCGCTTTGAACCGTCTGCCGGAACCCTTGCATCGAGCCGATCAAACGATAGCTGCCGGGCGGGAGGAAGGTCAGAAGGTAGTTGCCGACGCCGTCGGACCGGACCGTGCGGGTGAGGCCGGTCTCCTGGTTAACGGCAGTCACTTCCGCGTTGGGGATCAATGCGCCCGAGGAGTCGAGCACAGATCCGAGGAGGGTCCCGGTCACAGTTTGGGCGGCCGAGGGAATCACCGGCAGCAGAACCAAACACAAGGTCAAAATCGACTTCTTCACAAACGCCTCACTTTCAGGAGCCTTTGCGGCTCCACTTTCGACCAGTGGTATCTCTAATCGCACAGGAACGCTAGTTTCGAGGCGTTCGATACGCGGCCGAAACAACCGGTTACGTGACTGATTATTCCGGATTTGCGGGAACCGGACGAATTGCGGCCGGCTTGACCTGGATAACCCGGCCAGAGTCGATCTCGCCGATCACGAGGAGTTCGAAAGACCCGGCACATTTGCAGGATTGCCGCAGGTCTTCGATCTGCCGGAGAGAATCGGGATTCGTCAGATACTCACCCAGAACGGCGACGTTTTCGCTGGTGAGCACTAGGCTCCTGCTGCCCCCTTCGCCTTCGAACACGGCGAGCAGGGCGGGGACGCGGTCTCGGCGCCGCGATTCCTGGACCAACTCGTAACGCTCGGGTTCGCCGGGGACCGGGTTGCGATTCAGGAAGCTGAAGTCGGAAGGGTTGGGCTGGAAGTTGAGCTTC
>CAYPUQ010000634.1:0-3014 GCA_964413655.1 uncultured Solibacteraceae bacterium
GGCCAACTCCGAGAACGCCCGCACCCGCCGTTCCAGGCTGTTCACCTCGTCGGCCACGATCTGGGCCGCCTGCTGGCGGAACGTATCGTCCTCCCCAACCTGCCGCGCCAGCCACTCCTCCATCGTGAGGCGAATCGGCGTCAGGGAGTTCTTCACTTCGTGCGCCATTTTACGCGCCAGCGCCTGCCAGCTTTCCAGCCGCGCCAGGTACAGCAGGCGCTCGCGGCTCTGTTGGAGTTCCGCCGCCGTGTGGTCGAATGCCTGCATGGCTTCGCCAACTTCGTCGGATCGCTGAGTCGTGATACGAACCGACAGGTCCCCGGCACCGAGCCGCCGCAGCGCTCCTGCCAGTTGCTGAATCGGCTTGCTGATGCGGTGCGCCGCGAGAATCACGATCAGCAGCGCGATCGCCCACGGGACGCCGGCCAGCAGCGCCAGCGCCCATAGAAAACCGCGCCGCAGGTCGCGCTCGCCGCGCCGGTCGATGGCCTCGCGCGCCTCGGCATATTGCCGCTGGAGTTCGTCGAATCGGATTCCGCCAAGATGCCGCTCATGGACGCGCACTCCGCCGTCTTCGCGCCCGAGGTAGAGCAGTGTGTCTCCCTCAGCTCCGGTCACCACAAACCGCTCCTGGTCGCTCGACGAATGGAAGTCACGCACGGCCGCTGGAGCGTCCGGCAGTGCGCCGGCCACGAACAACCGGCCCGCACCCGGATTGGCCGCGGCCTCGCGGCGCAGCGCTTCGCGCTCGCGCTGGTAATACTGGCGCGCCGTCTGCTCCAGGGTGCGCGAAAGCGAGTCCACCTGCGCGGTGGATGAATAGTCCAGGCTGCGTTCGAGCAGCGCCGAAGTAATCCAAATGGTGACCGCCAGCGCCGGCAGCGTCGCTCCAAGAAAAACGGCGATCAGCCGATTGCGCAGCCGGTTCATGGTTGCAGCCGCCGGCCCGCGCGAGGCCGGTCGTTCAGCAGATCGGCCACTCGTGCCCCAGCGCTCTCCACGGACCATCGGTCCGGATGTCTGCGGCGCGACCCGCTCAGCAGGTCGATAAGCGCGCTCAGATCGATGGTAGCTTCGTCGAACGGCCGTTCGGCTTCCTTGGCGGGTACCGCGCGAACATCCAGCCGCATCCACACCATCTGCGACGGTTGTAGATTCGCCACCGGCATCGAAATATGGTCGAGACACCACGCTTCGGTTTCCTTGGCGTCGAGACCGGAGGCCGATGCGCGGGGCGCGCGCAGTCCACTCACCGAATATGTCTCCTCCCAAAGATCGTAACTCACCGCGAACCGCTCAAAGGCGCGGGAATGGATGCGCAAACGCTGGTCTACCCACAGCGTCAGGTGAAAATCGAACGGGACGATCCGGCCGACCTTGAGCCGCTGCATCGCAGGCCCGCCGAGGATGCCAAGCGGCGGCGAGGAGACTTTCAACTCGCTGTTCGCCAGCCGGATGCGTAAGACTTCCGCGCTGCAGACAGGCGCGCAGAACACCGCTGCGGCGGCCAATTGGCCGAACCGCCGCCGGTCCGTGCGACTCGTCCACAGGTTGGACGGCATTTAGAAGTTCATTCCAAGTATAAAGACGGGCGTTACGGCCCCGCGACGGATCGGAAACGCGATCAGGGCACTGAACCCGTCCTTGGTCCAACCGCAGGCCAGTGAGTGACGGACGTCGCCTCCGTCGTCGCCGCGGCGCCACAATGCACCCGTGTCGTAAATTACACGGAATACGCGATACCGCGATTCCAGTGAGCCGTGTACGAACCGCTCCCCGCCCAGCGGGTCCACGTCGAACCGGTTCCAGCCGCGTAGCGTACGGCTGTTGCCCAGAACGAATCGCTCAAAAAGAGGGGCGGCGCCGTTTAGAGCGCCGCCCATGACATGGACCAGCACAGCTTCATGTCCACGCCGCCACGCGTAGTGGCCTTCCAGCAAATGGCGGCTGTAGACGAAATCGCTCTCCAGTGCCCGCGTCGCCGCGCGGAGGCTATAGGACGCGTCCAGATCGTGGCGGTCGCCACTCGATGGTTCCCAGCGCCGCTGGTAGCGCAGAGTAGAAACTGCGGCGCTGGAAACCTCGTTGCGAGCGGTGGGGAACTGGGTTTGGAACCGCTCGATGCTCACGCCCACCTGGAGCGTAAGAGGCGCAAGTAGTGTAAGAGTGGCCGACGGCATGAAGTGCAGCCGCGTCCGATAGATGCCGGGAACTTCCGGGGATTCCTCCAGGGCTGTCTGCGTGGCGCCGTTCCACTGCGCACGCCAGCTCTCCAGAATGAAGCCGATGCGCAACCGGTCGTCGAGCAAGCGCCGGCGCTCGTACCCGCCGCGAATCCCCGAATACCGCTCGACCAGTTCATCGTTATCGGTCAGTGCTCCGAAGCTCACCGAGTGTCCTTCGTGGCGGACATGGAGGTCGCCGCCGAATGTCCAGTTCTGGCGCGAATGATAGACCAGCCGCGGGTTCAGATCGGAACTCTCGTCTTCGCGGTGCTTCACCTGAAAAACGACGCGGACATGCTCCTCTTTGCTGCCCTTCTCCAGTTTCACGTCCACATTAAACCGGCGAAACTCGCCGCGGACACGGGCCGAGAGTTCGTCCAATGACGCCGGGTCGAACGGAACCCCGACCAGCCGCTGCAACTGCTCCCGCACCGGACTGCTAAGACGCGCCTCATACCGCGAGGGGTTGAAATCCACGCTTTCCACCGTGTAACGGCTATTGACGTTCTCCACCTCCGAGGAGTTGCTGGATTGGACAGTCTGGGCTTCGGCTAGGGCCAGTACCGGCAAAATCATCGCAGCCAGCTTCAACCGAAGTGGCCCATACATCCGCATGCCAGCATCGTGGCAATCGCATAGCCAAACTAAAGTCGTTGAAAATAAAAGAAAAAATACGCTGGGAGGCGTGACCGGACTTCACACACCGCGTGATGGATAGGGCCAGGGGAAGACTGCCCGACTTATCATTTCCATTGCGGGACAGCCGGATACCATTGCGCCTTCGTGGCC
>CAYPUQ010000635.1:0-2978 GCA_964413655.1 uncultured Solibacteraceae bacterium
GACGAGTTGGCCGTAGGAGATCGGCCGTCCCTGCAACTGGCCCGGGACGAACTGGCCGAGCACGCCGAAGGCGATGAAGAACAGCAGCACCCCGAGGAGGATCGGCCCCGCCGTGCGGCGCAGCCCGCGGCCAACAGCGGAAGCGTGGCACACAGGCGGCGCCGGGTGAGCATGGGCTTAATTCCGCCGGCTAACACGGAGGGCAGTCGTTTTAACGGCAGCCAACGTTCATACTTGACTCTCGCCGCCTGCGTTCGATACCTTGCCTAAACATATTGCAACATCACGAAGGGCTGCACTCGGGTCTGCCCCGAAGGCATCACGATTACCGGTAACGCGATCATCCCGTTGAAGGAGCGGGTCGGCGGCGAGTTTTTCGATCCCCTGACCCGCTTCTTCCAATTCTTCCGCTAGGAGGGCGCATGGATTACGAACTGAAGCCGATTTCGAAGGACGCGATTCCCGAGGCCCTTTCCAAGGCCGAACGTTACCGTCTGCTGAACGAGCCGTCGGAAGCCGAGAGCATCTGCCTCGACATCCTTCAGGTGGACCCCGGCAACCAGCAGGCGCTCATCAGCCTCATCCTCGCGCTCACCGACCAGTTCGGCGCCGGCGTTGGCGTTGAAGAGCCGCGCAAACTGCTGCCCCTTCTCGACAGCGAGTATGAACGCGCGTATTACGCCGGCATCGTTTCGGAACGTCTCGCCCGGCAGCAGCTTCGCCAGCAACTCCCCGGCGTGCGTCACCGCGCCTGGCAGTCGCTCCGCGACGCCCTGCATCACTTCGCCGAAGCCCAGCGGCACCGCCCGCCCCATAACGACGACGCGCTGCTTCGCTGGAATACCTGCGTCCGTCTGCTCCGCCGCAACCCGGATATCGCCGAAGTGGAGACCGAGCGGACCGAGGCGATCCTCAGCGAGTAGCGCCTTCAGCCGGCCGCCGGTTGTGGCGCGAACTCCCGCCGCTTCATCCGGTCGAGCACCGCCCTCAGCCTTGGCCGGGCCTGTGCTGCGGCGCCGCCCACATTCGGCGGCAGCGGCCTTTCCTCCAGTACATCGTTCGGAACGTCGAACAGCCTGCCATTGCTGTAGAGCTTGTAGCGCTGGTCCCGCGCGAAGATTTCCAGCTTGAACCGCTCCTTGTCCCATCCCGGGCGCGGATCGTGCCAACAGTAGATCCATTCGCGCGGTTTGCCTCGCTCGCCCCGCAACCGCGGCAGAAAGCTTCGCCCGTCGATCGGCGCGCCGCGCGGCAAGGGCGCGCCGGCCGCCTCCAGCATCGTGGGAATGAAGTCGGTCGAATCCACCAGGTCGTCGAAGACCTTGCCCGGAGGCGTTGTCCCCGGCCATCGGGCGATCAGGGGGACGCGGGTTCCAGCGTCGGTCATCAGCCCTTTGCCGCCGCGAATTACCTTCTCTCCCATCCGCGAGGTCACCTCGCGCGGTGTGCCGTTGTCGCTGTAGAACAGCAGCAGCGTACGCTGGCTCAGGCCCAGCCGGTCCACTTGATCTTCAATCCGCCCCACCAACTCGTCCATGTACTGCACCATGTCGCCGAAGTAGCCGGGATCGTTCTTCAACCGGTTGCCAGCCGTCCAGTCGCGGCTGCGCGGCGTTGGATTGAACGGACCGTGCGTCAGCGCCATCGGGTAGTAAACGAAGAACGGGTCGTTCCGGTTCTTCTCCATGAAGCGTCCGATGAAGTCGGCAAAAACATCCTCGCCGTACCGGCCCTTCATCTCCTTGTGGAGTTTGCCGTTCTCGTACACCGTCGGATCGGCGTAGCGCGACCCCTTGTCTTCGGTGTGAAACGGGTGCCACGCGCAGTACTCATCGAAACCGGCATCTTCGACGCGCATCCCCTTGCCGCGCCACTCCGGCTCGAAATTAGGCGGGTTATAGCTTTGCAGTTGCCACTTGCCCGAAAGGCATGTCTTGTAGCCGGCCGATTGCATAAAGTGGCCGAACGTCTTCTCTTTGGGGTCGAGAATGCCGAAGGCCTTCCAGTTGCGAAAGTTGTACTGGCCGGTCATCAGTTGTATGCGCGTCGGCGTGCACAACGGCTGGGCGTAAGCATGGGTGAAGCGGACGCCGCTGGCAGCCATCCGGTCGAGCCGCGGCGTTCGATAGGATGTGCCGCCGTAGCAATTCAGACATTCATAGCCGAGATCGTCGGCCATGATCACGATCACGTTGGGCCGTTGCGGCGCGGCGCGCAAAGGGCCGGCCAGCGCGGCTGCTCCGGCGGTCTTGAGAAAGTTGCGTCGATTCATCCCTGCAAGGCAAGATACTACAATCGGCCCGGTAAAAACTTCCGGAGGCGGGTTATGTTTTCGCGCGCAAGTGATTGGATCTTCGTGGCCGGCGCGGATGGCAGCGGCTTTGCACTGGTGTACGTTTGAGGAAATGACCATGGACCGGAATCGCTGGATGATCTTTTCCGCCGCCGGGTTGTTGGCGACGGCGGCAATCTTCACAAGCGGATGCTCGAGCAAGACGACCGAGGCTACGCCCGAAGAGCAGGCTCTGGCGGAGAAAGAGGGGACCTTCCGCAATCCGTTCTCCGCGCCGAAGCCGCGGCCAATCGTGCTCGCGGAAGGAACCACGCTACGCGTGCGAACGACGACGGCTGTCTCCACCAAGAGCCACCGCGCGGGTGATCGGTTCTCAGCCACCCTGCTCGATCCGCTCGTGGTGGACGGCCAGGTGGTCGCCCCCAGTGGGGCCGATGTGTCCGGCGTAGTCGCCGAGGCCGATCCGGGCGGGCGCGTGAAAGGCGTCGCCCATCTTGCCGTTCGTCTCACGGAAATCGGCACGGCAAACGGCCAGCGAGTGGACATCAGAACGAATTCGATCGCACGGCAAGCCCGCACGACGAAGAAGAAAGACGCGACGAAAATCGCCGTCGGCAGCGGCGTCGGCGCCGCGGTGGGAGCCATCGCCGGAGGCGGCAGAGGCGCCGCGATTGGCGCGGCGGCA
>CAYPUQ010000636.1:0-2968 GCA_964413655.1 uncultured Solibacteraceae bacterium
GCTAAGTTCAGCTCTGACGAGCGTAGGTTTTCGGATTCGTGTCAACGCCGGCAGCGAAAACGTGGACTACTCTCAGTTGGCCTCAAATTCCGTGTAGGCGACGAACCGGGCGGAACCGGCGAAACGGCACTTCTGCATATAGTGCGTTAGGCGGCAAGTTGACCCCCCCGACGGTCAGTTCCCGGAAGGACTGTGATCCGGGAATCGATACCGCGCTGCGCATTCAGTCATTAGGTCCCTCGTGACGTTACGCCCAGCTCACGGCCGGCCCGCGCTTGCGGGTTCTTCGGCGGGGCCCGTCCGGTCAATGTCGGCGTTACGAGAGCGACAGAATCGGTCCCCATTGCTGCAAGGGCAGACCCGCGATCGTACTCAAGCATCAGCGCGCGACACCCACCGCAGCCGATCGAGTAGGACGGAGCGAGGCCAACCATCAGGTACCGAGGCGTCATCACACGAAGAACGGAACACCTTCGACGGCATACTTGCGCATGCCTTCCTCGTTGATCTCGACGCCGATACCGGGCTTCTCTGAAAGGGTGATAAATCCTTTCTCGACCATCTGACCGTCGAAGGCGACGATTTCCCTGAACATTTCGTCCTTGTGGTAGTAGATCTGCCACTCGAGAATCATGAAATTCGGCACCGAAGCGCAAACATGGCAAGCCGCCATCGCGCCAAGGTAGGAAGCTACCATATGCGGCGCGAACGGGACGTAGTAGAGATTTGCCAGGTTGGCGATGCGCTGCCCTTCGCCCAGCCCGCCGGCCTTTTGCAGGTCGGGCATGATGATATCGGCGCCGCCAATCTCCAGCAGTCTTCGAAAACCATGAGCCAGATAGATGTTCTCCCCGGCGCAGATCGGAGTGCTTGTTTCCTGGGCGATCAGCCGGTAGGCCTCAACGTTCTCAGCCGGCAGCGGCTCTTCGAGCCACATGAGCTTAAGCGGCTCCATGGCCTTCGCGACAGCCTGTGCCGTCGGCAGGTCGTAGCGGCCGTGCATGTCGGCGCAGATGTCCATCTTCGGGCCGACCGCTTCACGCGCGGCGGTCATCTGATCGACCATGCGCTGTAACTCGCCCGGGCTGGCCGTCCAGTTGTAGCGATCGTAGCGGGCAGGATCGTTGGCCTGGTCAAGGTCGAACTTGACCGCCGTGAATCCCATCTGCTTGGCTTCGAGAGCGGCTTCGGCAAATTTGTCCGGGGCCGGGAGCCGGAACTGGTAAAGCGCGGTGTCTACGTAGACGCGCAGCTTGTCGCGGAATTTGCCGCCAAGCAACTGGTAGACAGGGACGCCAAGGGCTTTGCCCGCAAGGTCCCACAGCGCAGTCTCGATCGCCGTCAGGACCGCCACATACATCCCTGACTGTGCGCCGCCGAATACTCCGGAGCGGCGAATATCTTCAAACAAGCGATGTGGATTGAGCGGACTCTGCCCCTGTATCCGACGGCCGAAGCTCTTGACCAGGTGATACGTACCGCTGACGGCATCGACCGCTTCACCGCAGCCCCAGATGTCTTGATTCGTGTAGACCTTAACGAAAAGCCGGCTGCCACCGCGGATGTAGCCGCACTTGATGTCCGTGATTTTCAGATTGGACGGCATCGACGACTTCGGCGCATTGCCCACGGCTTGCGCGAAGGCTTCCAAAGGGCGCGAAAGAGCCGGGCCGAGAAGGGTTGAGGCCGTGAGGCCAGACCTGGAGAGAAATGAACGGCGTGACGGTTGCATCATGATCGCTCCTCGTCGAGTCGAAGTTACCAAGTACGTTGCTTCAGAATCTCCTGAATCTGCTCCCTGGCCACCGGGAGCTTGTCCATGTGTTCGCGCAGCCAGCCCGAGAAATCCTTCTCGATTTCATCGCTCCAGCGCGTGTCGATCTGTCCCGGCGTATAGACGCCAGTCCGCAGGCGCTCGTGGCCGAACATGTCGCGCAAGCGAATCACCTCCGCAGTGATGACGACCTTCTCCGCCAGATGTGCGGGGATGAAGACGACTCCGCCGTCGCGGCCGAGCACGACGTCGCCCGGCATGACCGTAGCCTCGCCGATGCGGACCGGAACGTTAATTCCGATCATCGTCGAGTTCAAGCCCCTGCCGATAGTCGAGAAGTGGTGCGAGGGATCGTAACCGCGGACAAACGACGTGAAGCCTTCGAGTTGCTTAAGGCCGTTGATGTCGCGGACGTAGCCATCGTAAACAATGCCGTTGCCGCTTTTCGCATAGATCGCGTTAGCAACGTTGTCGCCGATCGAGGGGCCGTTCTTTTTCAGTCCGAAATGGTCGCAGACGTAGACATCGCCTTTTTGGAGCATGTCAACCGGCCAGGCATTCTGTCCGCCCATGCGGCCGTCTTTTTTCCCGACTTCCTCGATGACCTTATGAATGTCGGGACGGCCGGGTAACCACTGTGCCGTTAGAGCGCGGCCGACCAGAACCTGGTTCGGGTGGATCGAAAACCAGTCGTCTTCGAACTGGTAGTTGAACCCTTCATTTCGCAGCACAGCCCAAGCCTCTTCCAGAGTGACGGCTTTCATGCGCTTCAGGATGCCGTCAGACACCTTCGGCCGCCCGTCGTCAAAGCGCTCGCCCTTCCACTCCGGCGTGTACTGGATCAGGTGTTCCTTCGTGAAGATTCCAGGTTGAGCAGAGGCATGAAAGACGGCGAAAAGACCACAGCTGAGAACCATTGTTCGTATCATCAAGGTCCACTCCGTGAAACAGGACCTGCCAATCCGGCAGATGTTCGAGTACATCCTATCTCAACCGGTCAAGTCCTGTCACGGCGCCGCCGCTTTGAAAAAGGGCTTGTTGATTCGGCCCGACGGGTACGAGGCCTGGGTGGGCGACGTGACGGAGCGGGGTCTCGCCGACGCGCTGACCACTTGGTTCGGAGCCGACTGCATTTGAAGATGCAGTGGCGGTCTGTTCGCGAATCGGCGGCAAAACCGAGGGCAATCCACTTGG
>CAYPUQ010000637.1:0-2941 GCA_964413655.1 uncultured Solibacteraceae bacterium
CCGCGCTCGCCGGTACAACGGTTCGGCGTCTCCATAGCGCCCCAACGAATAGTAGGCAGCCGCGAGATTGTTCAGTGTTTTGGGCACACGGGGGTCGTGAACGCCAAGCGGCTCCGCCTCGGCGCGGGCCTGTTCGAGCACCGCGGCCGCTTCAACGTACTGGCCTTTTTCCCGGAGCCGGCTGCCTTCCCACAATTTCCGTTCAATCGGGTCGCCCGCGATCTGGCCGGCCGCCGCCGTTGCCAACATTGCCAACACGCACAGATACACTCCGGCCCGCAGGCCGTTGCCCCTCGAAATCATGGTTGTCTCCTGTCGTTCGGTTGTGGCGCCGTGGCAGCCACGGGGTGCGCACGTCAGGACATGCAATAAGGCTGGGGCGGGGACGTCGATCCAGCCGCAACTCCGAGAGCGGATCGTCTGATCGTATAAATCAATTCTCTTCTGCATGGTTGTTTCTCCGGGACAGTTGTATTCTGCTGGCTGCTCTACTGGCGCCGAAGGGCAGCGGCATCGATGACATGTTCCGTGCTGGACGCTTCCGTGAGCTTCTCCGCCCTCTTCTCCACCGCACTTGCTTCGCGCCGGCGGCCCAGCTTACGAAGTACTTCGGCATAGTTGCGAAGAATGGAGCAAAACGCCACTGGATCCAATCCGGTTTCGTGTTCGGCGACAGCGATTGCCTGCCGCAACGCGTGCTCGGCTGCACTGAATTTGCGCCGATGCACGTGAATCACGCCTTTAAGGTTAAGAAGGTTCGCTTTGTCCATCGGCATCGCGGCGGGTGCGGTGGCGGCGATCGAAGCGGCCTGTTCCGCCACAGTCTCAGCGTCATCGAGCCGATTGCTCCGCAAATATAGTCCGCTGAGATAGGACAGAGTCACGACAGCGTCCATTCCGCGGTCGCGACCCGCCCGCTTCCACGCGCTGAGCGCCCCCTGATACTCCGCCTCGGCCTGCCGAGGGTTGTCCTCAAGGTGCAACAGCATACCGGTGATTTCGTGCAGCATCGCCTTATGTTCCGGGCGGTCCGAGGGGATCGTCTCCATCCTCCGAACCACGGACCGGGCTCGCGTGAGCTTGCCCAGGTTAATGAGTGCGGCCGCAAGCGTATGGAGCGGGTGCAGCAGCATCGGGCTATCCAGTCCCTGCGCTGATTCCAGAACCCGAACAGATCGCTCGGCGTAGATCGCTGCCACAGAGTCCGGAACCGACATGGACGATGCGAGCTGCCCCAGAACAACTCCCGCGCAGGTTCGATCTGGCTGTGACGCTTCCGGCGACAGCGCAGGTGAAAGGAGATTCACTACATCGTTCCCCTGCACGTAGGGAGTCAACGCCGAGAAGGTGTACCTCAGATCGCGCATCGCCCAACTCCTGCGGTCCTGCTCGATCCTCACTCACACGGCGGGAGAAGCGACGGGAATTGGGAACCGCGGAAATTGCCTGACCAGCAGGTACCGGCACCCATGGTGTCCCAAAGCAGGTCCACCGGGGGCCGCGAACCGAGCCTCGCGTCCGGTCTGGTCCCGTTGAGCGCCAACACGTTGTCCCGGATCACACCTTCGTCCGGGAACGGATCGACGCGGGAATCGAGCGACGCGAGCTCCGGCGGAAGGCGGATCACGGCGATGCCGGCGCTATTGTTCAGCGTCACGGTGTTATTGCGAATGATCACGGAGTCGCCGCCCACGTTCAGGATGCCGAGCCCGCTGGGGAGGAGGGAGAGCACGTCCGCGGGATCGGTGACCGGGTTCTGCCGGTTGTTTCTCATCACCGAGTTGTCAATGACCTGAACCGAAGAAGTCGCCGTCGAAACGGTGCGGCCGGGAAGAACGCCGATCAGGAACCCCATCGAGTTGTCGATCAAGGTGTTCTCGAGGGCCGCGATCCGGGCGCAGTTGGTGATTTCGATGCCGGCCGTGTTGTCCCTGGTGTGGTTCTTCGCAATGACGATGTCGCTGGACTGGCCGACATAGATTCCAGCGTCATTCGAACCGGAAACATCGTTCCGGTCGACAAGCCCACGGGACGAGAAGATCGGATAGACCCCGTACGTCTCGTTGTCGATGTAACGGCCGCCGGAAATCCGAAAATTGTCGACGCGGATCAGTTGGACGCCGTTTCTGGTGAAATTCTGGATCTGCATTCCGATCAAAGTGAAGCCGTCGATCCTTGCGGCGTCGCCCTGCGCGGACACGGTGATGCCGGAGACACGTCCGGCGATCCCGGTTCCGTCGAGGATTGCGCCGGGGCTGGCGTAAATGGCGATGTTGTTCTTGTCCACGCGAACGGTTTCCCGATAAACGCCGGATGGGACGAATACGGTATCGCCCGGAGCGGCGGAATCGATGGCCGCCTGAATGGTGGACGAAACGACCACGACTGGAGGCTCGGCCGCCGCGGGCACCGGTGCGGCGATCAGCGCGAGCGCCGCCAGGGTCGAAATGAGACTTCCACCGCGGCACAGCGGGGAGTTCTTTCCTCTCTTCATGTCTCTCTCCTTCTCGTGTTGACTTTTTTGGGCCCCCTGAGCGCGTGAACACTCACGGATGTGCCGCTGCCACTCAGGCTGGACCTTCTCGAGGCGCTCAAATCCCATTCCTGAGCGAATCGCCTCGCCTAGCAAATGTGCAATCCGGGTATGAACGGGGACCACCGTTCGCCACACAACGGACCGGATCGCGCTCGCGCATTTCTAGCCGTCCGAGCCTCTTAGTCCCTTTTGCGACGATTCGTACGGTTGTAAGCATTGTGGCGACTCCTTACCTACACCTGTGCGGAAAGTCCTCACAACCCTTCGCGCCTCGGCTGGCTGTCTTCATCGCCGCCTCACGAAGTTCGTGACAGCTTTGTCCACGGTCAATGGCGGTCTCGCCCTCGCCACGGAGGCTCCCGTTTAATAACCCTGCAGTGGCGGCGAGCCCCAGAATTAGTGAGC
>CAYPUQ010000638.1:0-2911 GCA_964413655.1 uncultured Solibacteraceae bacterium
GGTCTAGACCGGGTCCGAGCGCAAGGTAATCCGTCGAGACGGCCGTACGGCTCCGGTTCACCCAGATGCGCTGGCCGCGACTGCCCACGTAGGCCGCTTCGACCAGCAGGGTGCTGGAGACCATGTGCTGGAGATTGAGGTTCCAGTGATGATTGAAGGGTGTTACCCATTCACGGAAAGCGGTGCCGATGCTTCCACCTACCCCGGTGAACGGCGCATCGAAGAATCCAGCGGCGAAGGCGTTCCCAAGCGAAGCGCCAGCCGGAGGCGTATTGGGCGCCGCTGGAGGCGGTCCCAAGAAGACGGGGGTTTGGGCGAGAAAGCCGCTGCCCAGGTCGCTCGCACCCGCGCCGACACCCCCGGAACCAGGAAAATAGAAAAGACCGTAGCCGGCGCGTAGTACTGTTTTCGGCAGTACTTGCCAGGCAAGCCCCACTCGCGGCGAGAAGTTATTGCGGTCGGGATCGGTCTGGAAGCGAGGATTGCCGTCACGTCCCGTAAAGCGCAGCAGCCCTGGCTGTCCGGTCAGCGGGTCAGGAAAGTCGGGATCGAAAAAGCCCAACTGGTCGAAGCGATCTGTCCACGGGGTCTGATACTCCCAGCGGAGCCCGAGATTCAGGGTCAGATTTCGGCGGATCTTCCAGTCGTCCTGCAGGTACCACGCGTAGTAACGCTGGGAGGTCGCAAGCGATGGATCGTCCGAGAACTGGCCTCCGGTTGGAAGACCTAACAGGAACGTGGCCGCGCCATGGCCTGCAACGGCACTGGACGCTGTGGGATTTGGACCCTGCGTGAAGGCGCGGCTGAACTGATAGAAGCCGCTCGGGCGCTCCGGCCGGTAAATGTTGAAAGTCTGAAAAGCGAAGTTACCCCCGAACTTTACTGAGTGGCCACCCTGAATCCAAGTGACATGGCCCTGGACTTCACGATTCTCCTGTGCGTCCGTGAAATAGGAAGCACGGTCCGGACCCAACTGAGCCACATCGGTAACATCGATGCGTGGAAAAAGCAGGCGCTTAGCGCGGTCCTGGAGGGATCGAGGGAAGCCGAGTTGACTGAACTCGAAACCGGCACTGCGGGGCTCAGTCTCGATCACGCGCCGAGTGCTGCTGCCGCGGAACTGTCCGATCAGGTTGGGCCGGAATGTCGTGGTATGGCTCAGCACCGCGTAGATGGCATCGCTGTTAATCCTTCCTTGCTCGCCGTTCACACCCTCACCAGGAAAGGCCACATTGACGCCCGGAGTGAACGCCTCGTTGCCGTGGATGCCCACGCTCAGAAAGAGCCGCTGCGCAGAGCTGATGTTCTGGTCAAAGCGGAGGAAGAGACGGTCCGTATCATTAGCGCGAGCGTTGTTCTGGACGAAGTTCTGGACGACAGTAGCACGATTGGCTTCCGGGTAGAAACCGAGAATATTCCGCGAAATCGGGTCAATCCGCGATGTGGGAATGACGTTGCCCGGAAATGCCTGGCGAATAAACTGGCCCGCGGCGTTCGGATTCGGCATGGTGGTGTCTGGATCGTAGATGACGATCCTCGCACCAGCGCTGGTCACTGTCTGCGAAAAATCGCCCGCCCGTTCGAGCGCCGTCGGCACTGTGGCCAGAATATTGTCCGGGGACCGCTGGGGGATCTGCTCCCAATTAAAGAAGAAGAACGTCCGGTTGCGGCCGTCATAGAGCTTCGGCAAATAGACCGGTCCTCCCAGAGCGACGCCGTATTCGTTCCGCCGGAATGCATTGCGAGGCAGCCCGACGCGATTGCTCGCCCAAGCGTTGGCGTTGAGTTTGTCGTTGCGAAGAAACTCGTATAAGGCGCCATGAAGTTCGTTCGTGCCCGACCTGGTGGCGGCGGTCAGCACACCGCCGCCGGATCGACCAAACTCACTTGAAAAGCTGTTGGTGAAGACCTTAAACTCGGCAACAGTTTCCAGCGGCGGCGTGTAGGCAATGTCGTTGGTGGTGCTATTGCGGGTTTCGGCGCCGTCGAGGAGAATTTCGCTGGTGTTGGACCGCCCGCCGTTTACTATGGGTCCGGCGCCTGCTCCACCCTTGGGCATGACGCCGGGAGCGAGTTGCAGAAGCGTGTAGGGATTCCGGCCGAGCAAGGGTAACTGGACGATTTGGCGTGAGTCGACGGTGTTGCCAAGTGCCGAAGTTTGCTGTTCGAGCTGGACAGCTGTAGCCGTGACGGTAACCTCCTGCTGCACGCTGCCGGTCCGCAAGGCGACGTCGACCGTTGCAGTGAGCCCCACGGTCAGCCTGATATCCGAGACGCGGGCCCTTTCGAATCCGTCCTTTTCAACACTCAGTTCGTACTCTCCTGCCGGCAAATAGGGCAGTCGATAGACACCCGTGACATTGGAACGCGTTTCTGCTCTGGCCCTAGTTTTTACGTTTGTTACTGTTACAGCGGCGCCAGGTACGGCCGCTCCGGAGGCGTCCATTACGACTCCAGTGATGTTGGCCTGCTCGATCTGCGCGGGAGAGATGGCCACGTACGTGGTGACGAGGCTGACCGTACAGATCAGCATAGCTAGATTCGTAGACATGTAGGCTCCTTCCTTGACATTGGAGGACCTGCCAGTCCCGGTCCGGATTGCCGTGCCGCCGGCGGGAGTTAAAGCCCTTGACAGGACGATTTGAACACACAAGCACTTCCACACGATCACAACTCTCGCGCGAAGTGAAGCTTTTTTATTGTAATGGCGATTCGGCTTTGATGCAAGCGAAAGAAACTCGCAGCAACAGCGCAGCAGTGTGTGGAAACTCACAGTGCTGACAGGTTGGTTGGCTGACCACTTTGGCGTAGCCGCCCTACTCCGACAGCGGTGCGCGCAGGATCGCCAGGGCCTCCTCCGCCTTCGTTAGCAGTTCGCGGCGTTCGGACTCGGCGGCAAACGGAACATCCG
>CAYPUQ010000639.1:0-2908 GCA_964413655.1 uncultured Solibacteraceae bacterium
GCGGTTGATTCGCCCAGTCGCCGCCGGCTGCTCGTCTGCCAACCCGCGGCTGCCGCCGATGAGGAATCCTGTGCCGGCAAGATCATCGCGACGCTCGCACGGCGCGCCTATCGACGGCCTGTAACCGACGGGGATCTTCAGGTCCCGCTCGACCTGTATCGACAGGGCGCGAGCAAAGGCGGCTTTGAGTCGGGCCTCGAACTGGCGGTTCGCAGTATCCTCGTCAGCCCGAAGTTTCTGTTCCGCTTCGAGAGTCAGCCGGAGAGAGTTGCGCCGAATACGCCATATCGCATCACGGACCTCGAGTTGGCCTCGCGTCTCTCGTTCTTTCTGTGGAGCAGCATCCCGGATGATGAGCTACTGGACGCCGCGATCAACAAGACCCTCCACACTCCGGCCGTGCTCGAGCGGCAGGTCAGCCGGATGCTCGCCGACCCGCGGTCGGAGGCCTTGGTCAGCAACTTCGCCGGCCAGTGGCTTCACATCCGCAACGTGTCCGGACTCAGGCCCAGTCCCGAAACGCTATTTCGCTTCGACGACAATCTGCGTCAAGCCTTCGAGCGTGAGACGGCGTTGTTCTTCGAGAGCATCATCCGCGAGAATCGAAGCGTGTTGGATCTGCTGGATGCCGACTATACGTTCCTCAATGAGCGTCTGGCCAGGCACTATGGGATTCCGGGCGTGTACGGCGAACGATTCCGGCGGGTGTCGCTCCCGGCCGACAGCGTGCGCCGCGGGTTGCTGGGACAGGGCTCGATTTTGACGGGTACCTCGCGCCCGAATCGAACCTCTCCGGTGATTCGCGGGAAATGGATTCTGGAGAACATTTTCGGTACGCCACCACCACCGCCGCCGCCGGACGTGCCCGAACTCGAAGAGGAGCGGGACCCGCGGAAGGTGCTCCCCATGCGTGAGCAACTGGCGCAGCACCGGGCGAATCCGGTCTGCGCGGCTTGCCATTCGCAGATGGATCAATTGGGGTTCGCGCTCGAAAATTTCGATGCGATTGGCGAGTGGAGAGACACCTATTCGTCGGGCGCTCCGATTGACGCGGCGGCAGAGCTTCCCGACGGCACGGTGTTCGACGGCCCGACGGATCTCCGCAAGGTGCTGTTGAATCATTCCGACGAATTCTTGACAACCATGACCGAAAAGCTATTGACCTACGCCCTCGGAAGAGGGCTTGAGGCCGCCGATGCGCCGTCAGTCCGTCAGGTCAAGCGAGAGGCCGCAAGCACGGACTACCGCTTTGCCTCACTGATTCAGGGCATCGTTACGAGCGCACCGTTTCAAATGAGAATGGCGCAAGAGCAAGAGCGCGCGGACTAACTGCTATACCTAGGAGGATGTCATTATGCTGATCACGAAGATAGCGTTGCCCCGCCGGACATTCATGCGTGGTTTGGGCGCGGCCGTGGCGTTGCCGCTTCTCGACGCGATGGTGCCCGCGATGTCGGCTCAAGCCAAGGGGGCGCCTCGGTTCGCGGCGATCTATTGCGGCAATGGGGCGAATATGTACGACTGGACGCCGCCCTCGGAAGGGGTTGGTTTCACGTTCTCCCCGATCTTGAAACCGATCGAGGCCTTTCGGGACCGGACCCTCGTCCTGAGCGGGCTGGATAACTTTCCGGGAACGGACCAGGGTGACACTGGGGGGCAGCACCCCCGGGCAGCGCCGGCGTTCATGAGTTCCATGCACCCGAAACAAACCGAAGGCGCCGATGTGCAGGCCGGCACGACGATCGATCAAATGATCGCCCAGCACATCTGCCGCGACACGAAACTCCCGTCGCTGGAAGTGTCCGTGGACCGCAACGACGTCGTTGGCGCCTGTGATCACGGGTACGCCTGCGCCTATATGAACTCGATGTCGTGGAAAACCCCGACCACGCCGCTGCCGGCGGAAACCAATCCACGCTTTGTGTTCGAACGGTTGTTCGGCAGTGGCGACACCGTCGAAGAACGCCAGGCTCGAAGCGAGGAAGACCGCAGCATTCTCGACGGCGTGACGCGGGAGATTTCAAAGCTCCAGCGAAAACTTAGCGGGCACGACCGCGTCAAGCTCGGTGAATATTTCAATGCCATTCGCGAAGTGGAGCAGCGTATCGCGAAGAGTGAATCCTACAACCGTGACATCGCGATACCCGACCGGCCGGCCGGCGAGCCGGAGACTTTCAGAGAGCATGCCGAGATCATGTTCGATTTGCAGGTGCTGGCGTTTCAGGCGGATATCACGCGTGTCAGTTCGTTCATGATGGCGCGCGAAAATGTCACTCGCTCGTATAACGAGATCGGCTTGCCCGAGGCGCACCATTCCATGTCGCACCATGGGAACCATCCGGACAAGATGGCGGCGTTCTCGAAACTGAATACCTACCACGTCGACACCCTGGCCTACTTCCTGCGTAAGCTGAAGGCGATCCCCGACGGTGACGGCAACTTGCTGGATCATACGGCGGTTCTCTACGGCAGCGGCATGAGCGACGGCAATACCCACAACAACTTCGACGTCCCGGTCGTCGTCGTTGGCGGGCTAGACCAGCATATTAAAACGAACCGTCATCTGCGGTATCCGAAGGGCACTCCGCTGGCGAATCTGCAGTTGACCCTGATGATGAAGTTTGGCGTGCCTGCGGAGAGCTTTGGTGACAGCACCGGCAAGCTCGATCTCTTATCGGGCGTGTAACCGCATCGCGCATCCCTCGTGAGGACGTTGTGGACGTCGAGCAAGGTGGCCACAACGTCCTTCCAACCTGAGAAAGCACAAGCCCCTTCTTCCCGCGGACCGGGATGCAGGTGGTTCCCGCTGTGTACTGTTTCCAACGCCACTTTTCTGATTTAGAAGGAGTTAAATGGTGCGCCCGGCACGACTCGAACGTGCGACCTTCTGGTTCGTAGCCAGACGCTC
>CAYPUQ010000640.1:0-2886 GCA_964413655.1 uncultured Solibacteraceae bacterium
CTGACAAACCGAGGACGCACAACGGTTCACGCTACCGCAAAGCGGTTTAGTCCTACTTCCACTATGCCGAGAGCCAAGCTATGCCGAGTCCAGCACCGGCGGTCCAAGAACCGGGGCCCGGGGCCCAGCAAATCGTGCCGGTGCAACTCCCGCTCTTCGACATTCGCTCGGCATAGTCCGACTCCGATCATGGACTTGAGGAATCGAAGCGGCGGATAGATGCGTACGGCCCATTCCCGGTGAACCCACTACGTCTGCGTCATCAACTGCGGCACGGAGTGCCGTTACACTGAAATGCGGTTATTAGGCGGCAAACTGTTCGCGGTGGCTCTCACTTCCGGGCAGTTGCTATTACGATGCGCACCTGAAGCACCAGGGCTCCATCCTTCACGAATTCCTGCCACTTTGCAACGACGTCGCGCTCCAGCGAGCCGCGACGTTCGTCATCCACCTGCGCCACGGCGCCCGCGAGCGGAGTGCTATGCACATACTGCCAAAGAAACTCCTCCGGCGCCGGGAGGCGTAGCGACTTGGTGTCGGACTGAACGGAGACATCGTGGAAGCCGGCGCCGCTAACGAGGTTCTGAATCTCCGCCGTGTCGTGCAGCGAGAAAACGTGGTTCACGAACCCCGCCGCCTCGGCGCCGGTGTGACGCGCGAGCGCCTCTCCCATGATGGTAAGGAGTCGCGGCGTGGGCCCAGGTACATTGAGAATCAGGCGACCGCCGCGCACCAGAACGCGCCGCATCTCGCGCAGTGCAGCGCGTTTGTCCGGCACGAACTGGAGGCCCATCTGGCACAGCACGACGTCGAACGACGCATCCGGGAGCGGCATCGCCTCGGCGCTCGCCTCGTGCCACTCGATGGGCATATCCGGCGGCGTTGCGGAGCGCGCAACCGCCAGCATACCGGGGTTGACGTCCAACCCAGCGACGGTCCCGGTGGCGCCGACCCGCTGTGAGGCGAGCCGCGCGACAACACCAGTGCCACAAGCAATGTCCAAGACCCGCTCGCCCGGGCGAAGCGCGGCGAGGTGAATGAGATCAGTTGCCAAGGGCGCGCCAATCGCCGGGACAAAGAAACGCTCGTAGTTTGCCGGTGGATTTCCACCATACGCTTTACCGAAGTATTGCTCGGCCATTCTCTACCCTCCTTCTTCTCCGATTCTTACAAGGAACCAGCTCTGGTCGCCTCCCTGCCGCTAACGAACAGTCGGCCGATTAGCATATCTCAGCCACCTTGCACAGAAGTCCTGTGTGGTCGCCAAAGGGCGCGTAGTGCAAGGATGAAGCGGCCGGACAGCCAAATCGATACTACGCCGTCACGCGCGAGTAATGTCCTCCCTGATCGCGCCTTCGGCACCGAATCGTGCTCACTTCACGCCGATGCCGATGTTGATTGGGTTAGTCAGCCTAGCCACGCCGTCGCTCCCAGCGCGATCACGCACACTCGTCTCCAGGGTCTGTCTTGTCACGCCTCCCTCGTCGTTCGTCAGGTTCAGACTTCCGAGCACGGTTTCAACGACGGGATTGCTCGACACCAACCACTCCCATAGCCCTTGGCCGCTCGTGAACTCGAGCGTTTCGGTAATCGTCTCCACCGTCACGCCCGTCAGTCCCGCGTCGGAGATCTCTTTGCGCAGCCTGTCGGGATCTGCCAACTGGAACTCCAATAGAGGTGGATCCATCGGTGGCCCATTAAAGTCGGGCCGCACGGACCGAACGGCGTCAGTGAGGAAGCTGAGGAACTCGATCTGATGTGGGTCGCCGTACGCGTGGACAAGCACGCAGCCGCCGGGCTTCGCAACGCGCGCCATTTCACGGATACCCTTCGGCATGTCAGGGAATAGCATGACGCCGAACTGCGATCCGACCATGTCGAAGGCGCCGTCGGGGAGATCGAGCGCGTGGCCATCCATTACACGGGTCTTGATGTTGATCCCCTCCTTGCGTGCGCGTGCCCTCAGGAACTCGAGCATTCCCGGAGAATGATCGACCGCCAGCACCCGGGCACCCAACCTGGCTGCCGGGATGCTGAGGGCACCGCTCCCTGCGGCGACGTCCAGGAATTCCATGCCGCTGCGCAGTCCGGCACGGCGGAGGCCCTCGCCTCCGAGCCACATGTGAGTCGGCGTCGTGGCTGTGTCATAGCCCGCCGCTATCCTGTCCCATGCGGTCCGTGATTGTTCCTGCTGCGGGGCGACTCCCGACGGGGAGCCACCGAGTGCAATCCGCATGGCTTTTAGGAACGCCTCGGGTTGCTCCAGCGGTGGATCGTCGGCGGCGTTGTCGACAACGTATAGAGGCCATCCGAAGCGGCGGCTGGCCGCCTGGGCGACCGACAATGGTGTTGCAAGGTCGTGCCGGCCCCAGATGAGGATTGCGATGCGGGCGAGATCCGCCGTCGGGATTGCAGGTATGCCGAACTGCTCCATGAGGGCGTGCTGCGTCGCTCGCAATTCTGGCCTGACGGCACGGTCGAGGTTATACGTCTTGATGTCGTCCCACCGTTCGCCCAGACCCTTCTGCAACGCATTGAGGTTGAACGCGCAATACTTCCAGAGGCGATCGTGGGAGTCTTCTGCTGGCGCTGAAATGAATTCGTGCAAGGCGCGGCCGAATTCCGGCGAAGGTTGGAAATCTGCTAAACCCAGCGCGTCCACGAGCACCAGCCTGCTGAGTCGGTCGCTGCGCTCGCCGGCAAAGCGCGCGGCGATGGCGCCGCCGAGAACCTGCCCCACTAAGGCGGGCGGGTTCGAGGAACCAAACCTTCGACCACCTGCGAGCAGGAGGCGACCAGGAGGAAAAATGGGCCGGCTCTGGCATCGGAAGGTCGGCGAAATCCGCCGTCTGTATCCGCCGCCACTTGCGCCAGGATCGGCCAGGA